>CAZCPD010000188.1:0-6158 GCA_964500425.1 uncultured Rhodocyclaceae bacterium | reverse complement strand
ACACCCTACACCGTCGGACGACCCAACGTCATAACCTGTTTTGGACAACAGTGCTATCAAGTGGTGAGTTTCTCTCGACGTCCATGAAACTGGACGGCCCTTATCCTGTTTATGGCGGCAACGGAATAAACGGAACGCATAGCGAGTATCTGTTTGAATCGCCAACAGTCGTGATTGGGCGAGTTGGCGCCTATTGCGGGGCCGTTCATCTCACAGAACCGAAAGCATGGATCACTGACAACGGGCTTTATGTAAAAGAGCTTCTCAAGCCGATTGATCTGAAGTTTCTGGAGCAGTCGCTGCGTAGCCTGAAATTGAACCAATACGCAAAGGTTGGCGGTCAGCCATCTATCTCGCAGTCGATTGTTCTCGAACGAGCAATAGCACTTCCCGATCTAGCCACACAGCAAGCCATCGTCGCCGAGATCGAAGCCGAGCAGGCGCTGGTTGCGGCGAACCGCGAGCTGATCATCCGTTTCGAGAAGAAAGTCCAGGTCACGCTGGCACGGGTCTGGGGCGAAGATATTCCCGTTGCCAATACATCTGAGGTCAAGCAGCAATGATCAAGAACCTTCTCATCACGGGCGCCGGTGTCGATTGCACAAAGGGGATTGAATTCCCGATGGCGGCAACCCTATTGCCAGAAATCGCCGCGTACATCGAAGGCGGTGGTAAGTCTGTCGATCAAACGCTCCGGTCGCTGCTGCCGAATTTGCGCTTTACCTTTGCTTCGATGGTGGCGCGTGCGGTGGATGCGATTTCCACCCGTGGCGCGGATGCGCAAAGGGCGATGGTGCAGCGGGTTCAGAACGTGATCGATGAGATGCAAGGCAAGACAGTGACGATTGTCGGACCGGGCGTGCATGACGATTCATTCTTGAAGCATATGGAAAAGGTTTTCCATATTCCGCAGGCGAACCTGGGTATCGACAACGATTCAGAAACATCCGTCCAAAAAAGCGAATCATGTTCAGCTCCTGAAAGCCTACGCCGATCAGATCAATATCGAAGAGCTTTTCGGGTACAGAAACTGACGCGCTGCTTACCGACCAGTATGAAACCTGCCAAGCGGCCGGCCCAGAGCTCCGCTCAGGCCGAGCAGCACGAATCGGTCAGCCGGCTGGTTTCGGGATGACGCGGCCCTTTGCCCTTTGCCGTCGTCGTCCGGGCGCCGAAACTCTAGTCCCCGCACACGGCATCTGTCGAATCACCAACATACCTGGCGCCTAACGCCTGGTGGCGATTCGTTCAATGGAGCGGCGCTACGCCGTCAGCCACTGCCTCACTTCCGCCTGGCTCGGAATCCGTCCGCTGCTGACGAGCTTCTCGTTGATGACGAGGCCGGGCGTCGACAGGATGTCGTAGGCCATGATGTCCTGCATGTCGGTCACCTTGATGAACTCCGCTTCGATGCCGGCGCTGGCGGCGGCTTCGCGGGCGGTCTGCTCCAGCTTCCTGCAATTGGCGCATCCCGGGCCGAGGATCTTGATGGTGGTCATGGCGTTTCTCCTTTACGGGTGATGAATGGGAGCGAGGGCCTGGCGTCGCCGTTGCAGCCAGAAGAGTGCGCCGGCGAGCAGGGCGGCGAAGGCGCCGAGGCCCAGCGCCAGCCAGCCGATGGCGACGCCATCGACCCAGGCGCCGTACACCAGGCCGGCCGTGATGCTGCAAATCGCGACGAGGCCGACGTAGGTGAAGGTCTTCTGGCGACCGATGATCGCCACCGTCATCAGGATGCTTTGCAGGCTGAGCTCCGGATCGGCCATCAGATAGGCGAGCAGCGGGCCGCGATGCATGCCGAGATCGAGGAACATGCGCGCCACCGGCACTTCCACCAGGGTCGGGAAATACATGAACACGCCGAACACCACCGCCACGGCGTTGGCCTGCAGGCTGTTGCGGCCGGCCAGCGCCTCGATCCATTCCGGCTGGATCAGCTGGCGCACCACGCCGACGACGAAGACGCCGACGACGAGCAGGGGAAATATCTGCTTCACGAAGCGCCACGACTCCCACAGCCAGGCCTGCCAGTCGGCGGGATTCACATTCAGGCGGCGGCCGAAATGCAGCACGGCGGCGAGCGCCAGGCCGACGGCGACGACGCGGCCGTTGAGTTCCACGTGCAGGCCGCCGGTGTGCGGCGTCAGCTTGAAGGCGGCGACCAGCAGCGTCGCGGCGGCGAGACCCAGGGCGGTCCATGTCCAGCGGTTGGCGCCTTCGGTGATGTTTTCCATGCCCTTCCAGGCCGTCGCCGCGATCAGCAGCAGCAGTGCGATCAGCAGCGAGCCCTGCACGCTGACGCCTTCCTCGCCCCTGGCGGCATCGAACGGCACCCACTGGAACAGCGTCGCCTGCCAGCTCTCGGCCCAGGACAGCGGCAAGTCGAACTGGGCGAGCGTCGCCGTCAGCGGCCACAGCTTGAGCGTGCCGGCGATCAACAAGGCGATCAGCGACAGCAGCACGCCGGCGGCGGCGCCACTGATGCTGGCGCTTTCGCCGAACAGCGTGTCGGTCTGCGCGTCGTGGCTGGCGTCGTCGCGCCAGAACAGCAGCGCCATCAACAGTCCGATGCCGATGCCGAACAGCAGGCACAGCAGGAAGCGGGCGAAGGCGAACTCGGCGCCGAGGATGCTGCCGGTGTATGCCAGGGCCATGATGTTGCCGGCGGGCGCGAAGAACAGGAAGGTGATGGCCGGGCCGATGCCGGCGCCCTTGCGATGGATGCCCGCGAACAGCGGGACGATGGTGCAGGAACACACCGCCAGCAGCGATCCGGCGGCCGCCGCGGCGGGGTAGGAAACATGGTAGGGCGCGCTGCGCCCCAGCCAGCGCGTGATGCTGGGCTTGGGTATCAGGGCCGTCATCGCTCCGGCGATGAAGAAGGCCGGCACGAGGCACAGCAGCACGTGCGCGGCCAGATAGGCCGCCAGGTTGCCGGCGCCGCCTTGCAGGAGTTGAAGTGCGAGGTCCATGAGGTCGTCCTTAAAAGAGCTATTCTAGTGGTCAGTCACCGAAGAATTGATGGATAAAAACCGCAGAACCGTAGGTCGGGTTAGCGGAGCGTAACCCGACTTCATTGCCTCCAATTGTCGGGTTACGCTCCGCTAACCCGACCTACAAAAGTTTATCCATCATTGACAGAATGACTGACCACTAGCGCTGCCCGCTGCCCGCGATGTCATGCCTGGCGATCCTGCGCACGCCGCGCGGCCAGGCGCGGTCCCAGCTTGCGCAGTTCGCTGGTCCACAGCACCAGGCTACCCATGGCCAGGCAGACCAGCCATTGCTGCGCCGTCAGCGGCGCGGTGCCGAAGGCGGTGTTGAGGAACCCGACATGCACGACGGCGACCTGCAGCAGCGCCGAGAGGATGACGGCGCCCCACAGCCAGCGGTTGTCGAATGGCCGGTGAAACGCACTGACGGTCGCCGACCGCGCGCAGTAGCAGTTGAACAGCTGCGCGAACACCAGCACCGTGAAGCCGGCGGTGCGGGCGGTGGCGAGGTCATCCTGCCCGGCGAGCATGCCGCCAGGCAGGTAGAAATCTATGGTCAGCAGCGTCGCCAGCGCCATCACCAGGCCGGTTTGCAGCACGTCGGACCACATGCGCCGGTCGATCACCGGTTCATCCAGACGGCGCGGCCGGCGCGCCATGACATCCTCGGTCTGCGGGTCGATGCCCATGGCCAGCGCGGGCGCGGCGTCCGTCAGCAGGTTGATCCAGAGCAGTTGCGTCGCCAGCAGCGGCAGGACGATGCCGCCGTGCGGCTCGGCGAGGCCGAGGCCCAGCGCGCCGGCGCCGATGACGCCGAGAAACACCGTGAGCACCTCGCCCATGTTCGACGAGAGCAGGTAGCGCAGGAACTTGCGGATGTTGTCGAGGATCACGCGCCCCTCGCGCACGGCGGCGACGATGGTGGCGAAGTTGTCGTCGGCGAGGATCATGCGCGCCGCCTGGCGGGCGACCTCGGTGCCGGCGACGCCCATGGCGATGCCGATGTCGGCGGATTTCAGCGCCGGTGCGTCGTTGACGCCGTCGCCGGTCATGGCGACGACGTTGCCATCCGCCTGCAGGGCATCGACGATGCGCAGCTTGTGCGCCGGGGTGACGCGCGCATAGACGGCGGTGTCGCGCACGGCGGCGGCAAACCTCGCAGCGTCGAGAGCATCGATTTCGGCGCCGCTGAGTACCGCGGCTGCGGCGCCTTCCGCGGCGGCAACGATGCCCAGGTCCGCGGCGATGCGCGCGGCGGTGTGCGGATGGTCGCCGGTGATCATCACCACGCGGATGCCGGCGCCCTGCGCCTCGCGGATCGCCTGGGCGGCTTCGGGGCGCGGCGGATCGATCATGCCGACCGTGCCGACGAAGATCAGGTCGCGTTCCAGCGCCGCCGGCTCGGACTCGACCGTGCCGAGGTCTTCCTCCGGCGCCAGCGGTCGGTAGGCGACCGCCAGCGTGCGCAAGGCGGCATCGCTCATCGTCTCGATCGCGACGAGCGCGCGGGCGCGCAGCGCCGCGTCGAGCGGCACGATGTCGAGGCCGACGCGCGCCCGCGTGCAGCGTTCGAGCAGCAGATCGGGCGCGCCCTTGGCGATCAGCACGAGTTCGTCGTCGTGTTCGTGGTCGATCTCGATCGACGACATCATCTTGCGGTCGGCGGTGAACGGGATCTCGCGCAGCCGCTCGAAGCGCCGCTGGCGCCGCTCATGCACGCCCAGCTTGCGCTCGGCGACAAGAAAGGCCGCCTCGGTCGGATCGCCGTGGATCTTCCACTCATCGCAATCGTCGCACCAGCGCAGCCCGGCGTTGCCGGCCAGGCTGCCGCCGCTCAGCACCACGACATGCTCGGCATGCACGGGGCCGCTCGCCAGCGGCTCCCCTTGATGCTCGACGCGGCCTTCCGGCGCATAGCCGACGCCGGTGACGCGCGTCTCCCCCGAAAAGGTCACGATGCGCTCGATGGTCATCTCCGAGCGCGTCAGCGTGCCGGTCTTGTCGGTGCAGATGACGGTCGCCGAGCCCAGCGTCTCGACCGACGACAGATTCTTGACGATGGCATTGCGCGTGGCCATGCGCTGCACGCCGATGGCCAGCACCACGGAAAGGATCGCCGGCAGCCCCTCCGGCACCGCGGCGACGGCCAGCGAAACGCCGAGCAACAGCACGGCGACGATGTCGCGGCTGCCGTGGATGTCGAAACTCAGCAGCACCGACGTCACCACGACGGCCGCGATCAGCAGCACCGCGATGCCCAGCATGCGGCCGATGCGCGTCACCTCCTGTTGCAGCGGCGTCGCCTCCGCCGCCGTGCTTTCGAGCAGGTCGGCGACCAGCCCCATCTGCGTGTTCATCCCGGTGGCGGTGACGATGGCCAGCCCGCTGCCCTGCGCGACCGCGGTGCCCTTGAACACCATGTTGCGCCGGTCGCCGAGCGCTGCCGGCCCGGCCAGGGGGGCGGCATCCTTGAGCACGCTCTCGCTCTCGCCCGTCAGCGCCGCCTCCTGAACGCGCAGCGCCGCCGTCCGCACCAGCCGCGCATCGGCGCCGACGGCATCGCCCTCGCCGAGCGTCAGCAGATCGCCGCGCACCAGCTCGGCATTCGGGACGCGCAGCGTCTGGCCATCGCGGATCACCGACGACATCACCGACGTCATCCGCGCCAGCGCCGCCGCCGCATGCTCCGAGCGCGCCTCCTGAACATGGCCGAGGATGGCGTTCAGCACGACGATGGCCGCGATCACCACCGCATCGACCGGCCAGCCGGCCATGCCTTCGATGACCCAGACGACGAGGGTGATGAGCACCGCCGCCAGCAGCAGAACCACGAGCGGCGTGCGGAACTGTTCGAGCAGCTTGCGCCACGCCGGCCGCGGCGCGGCGGCGCGCAGTGCGTTCGGTCCCTCGGCACGCAGGCGGCTCGCGGCCTCCGTGGCCGGGAGTCCACGCTCGATGTCGGCGCCGAGTGTGTGCGCGACCGCTGCGGCGTCAAGCAGCGAGGGGTCTTGGGAGGGATCGATGGAAGCGGGTTGCATGCCGGGCTCCGGGCATGATCAAACTGTCATTCTAGCTCGCCGCGAGGGCTGGATTTCGGCTCGTGGCTCGCGGCTCAGGGCAATCGCACACACATTCGTCATTGGCACGGCGATCGTTATTTGGAGC
>CAZCPD010000187.1:0-6196 GCA_964500425.1 uncultured Rhodocyclaceae bacterium | reverse complement strand
AGTCGATTTCTTCGTGGCCGAATTCCTCGCCCGGCTATTTCAGCGACGTGCAGAAAAAGCTCAAGCAGATGGTCGGCTCCGGCCAACTCGGTCCCTTCCGCAAC
Source organism: uncultured Rhodocyclaceae bacterium (assembly GCA_964500425.1). GTDB lineage: Bacteria > Pseudomonadota > Gammaproteobacteria > Burkholderiales > Rhodocyclaceae > Sterolibacterium. The sequence goes on along the minus strand of CAZCPD010000187.1, from coordinate 6,092 downwards.
GGCTATTGGGGTCACCCGGCCTACAAGCTGCCGCCGGAAGCCAACCTGATGGCCGTCGCCCATTACATCGAGGCGCTCAATTTCCAGCGCGAGATTGTCAAGATCCAGGCGGTGTTCGGCGGCAAGAATCCGCACCCGATGTGGCTGGTTGGCGGCGTGCCGTCCGCCATCAACGTGCATGGCGCCGGCGCGGTCGGCGCCGTCAATGTCGAGCGCCTGAACCTCGTCGCCGACATCGCCCAGCGCACGCTGGACTTCATCTCGCAGGTCTACATCCCGGACCTGCTGGCGATCGCCTCGTTCTACAAGGACTGGTTCAAGCTCGGCGACGGGCTGGCGAGCCGCAACCTGCTCTCCTACGGCGAGTTCCCGGCGCTCGCCAACGACGACTCGAACAAGAGCCTGATGCTGCCGCGCGGCGCCATACTCAACGGCGACCTGACGCACATCCAGGAAGTCGATCTCAAGGATCCGGCGCAGATCCACGAGTTCGTCGAGCATTCCTGGTACAGCTATCCCGACGAGAAGGCCGGCCTGCATCCGTGGGAGGGCAAGACCGACCTCAAGTTCCGCCTCGGCCCGAAGTCGCGCGGCGGCCAGAACGGCGAACGCATCGAGTCCATCGACGAGGGCGACAAGTACAGCTACATCAAGGCGCCGCGCTGGAAGGGGCATGCCATGGAAGTCGGCCCGCTGGCGCGCCTCGTCGTCGCCTATGCCGGCGGCGACAAGCGGATCAAGGAGATGATCGACGACACGCTGAAGAAACTCGATCTGCCGATCACGGCGCTATTCTCGACGCTGGGACGCACGGCGGCGCGCGGCCTGGAAGGACTGTGGGCGGCGGAAAAGCTCAAGGAAGAAGTCGCCCTGCTGCAGGCGAACATCAAGGCCGGCAACACCTCCACCGCCAACAACGAGAAATGGGAGCCCGCGTCCTGGCCGGCGACCGCCAAGGGCGCCGGCTACTGCGAGGCGCCACGCGGCGCGCTGGGCCACTGGATCCGCATCGACGGCGGCAAGATCGACAACTACCAGTGCGTCGTGCCGACCACCTGGAACGCCAGCCCGCGCGACCCGGCCGGCAACATCGGCGCCTACGAGGCCTCGCTGCTCGGCGTGCCGATGGCCGATCCGACCAAGCCGCTGGAAATCCTGCGCGTGATCCACAGCTTCGATCCATGCCTGGCCTGCGCCACACACGTCATCGGGCCGGATGGCGGCCTGCTGACCGAGACCAAAATCCTGTAGCGTATACAACACCCCGCCATGGCCAAATTCACGCCCTACTACCAGTTGCCCGAAACCGGCATGTTGCGGTCGGTGCCGGTCTATGGCCCGGGGATACGCATCTGGCACTGGCTCAATGCGCTGTCGGTCGTGGTGCTGGCCATCACCGGCTATTTCATCGGCATGCCGCCGCCATCGGCAATCGGCGACACGTCGACGCTCTACGTGATGGGCTGGATACGCTTCCTGCACCTGGCCTTCGGCTACGTCTTCGCCCTGCTTTCCATCATGCGGCTGTGGCTGACCTTCGTCGAGCGCGGCATCACCCACCAGCTGTACCTGCCCGCAATCTGGCGCAAGGTCTGGCTCGACGGCTTCCTGCGCCAGATCCGCTGGAACTTTCTCGCCGGCAAGGCGCTGCGCTATGTCGGGCTCAATCCCCTGGCCAATGTCGCCATGCTGACGATGTTCCTGATTCCCGGCGCGATCATGATCCTGACCGGATTCGCCATGTACGCCGAAGTCGCCGGGCACGACAGCTGGCAGTATCTGCTGTTCGGCTGGGTGACCCTGTTGTTCGGCAACACGCTGGACCTGCATGTGATTCACCGCCTGGCGATGTGGGTCATGGTGTGGTTCGTCATGATCCACGTCTATATTGCCGTGCGCGAAGACATCCTCTCGCGCCAGACGGTGATCAGCACCATGCTTTCCGGCGAACGGCAGTTCAGGGATTGACCATGACGGCAGCGAATATTGCGGATATCGCAGATACCGTGGTGCTGGGCGTCGGCAACCTGCTCTGGGGCGACGAGGGATTCGGTCCCAGGACGGTTGCCAGGCTCATGGCCTCGGGCAGCGTTCCAGCGGGCGTCGAGGTTCTCGATGGCGGCACGCAAGGCATGTATCTGCTGCCCATCGTCCAGGCTGCGCGACGATTGCTGGTGTTCGACATCGTCGACTTCGGCGGCGAACCCGGCCGGATCATGGTGCTGCGGGACGACGAGATTCCGGTCTTCTTCGGCCAGCGGCCGCTGAGCCTGCACCAGACCGCGTTCACCGACGTACTGGCGGCCGCCGAGCTGACCGGCGGGATGCCCGAGGCGATCACGCTGGTCGGTGTGCAACTCGCGGATATTGACGCCTGGGGCGGCGACCTGACGCCCGGCGTGGCCGGCGCGATGGACGAAGCGATCCGCATCGGACTCGAAGAACTGACGATATGGACCACGAAGCGGGATGAACGATGAAGTCTCCGGACGACACGCCGACCATTCATGTATCAGACCAAGCAGGACGGGACAACGATGGCCAGCAATACCTACATTGATCCAGGCGCTGCCGACGATGATCTGAACGCGCTGGGGCGCTTCTGCGTCGGCCTGTTCCGCGCCGTGGACAACGTCCGCATGTTCCGCGTGGCGCATCTCATCACCCTGCTGACGTTTCTCCTGCTGTTCGCCGGGGTGGGCGCCACGCTGCTGACTTTCAAGTCGGTGGTGACCATCGGCAACGTCTGGCGCGACTACGATTCGGGCCTGGCGCGGCGCATCGACCTGTTCGCGAATTTTCAGCATCATCTTGGCTACGACGGCCTTTCCCACCACTGGCCCGCCGCCGTGGCCGGCGATGCGACCGCGCGCCAGGCCGTGAGCAGCGACATCGCCAAGATACGCGAAGCCATTCCGGCCTATCTTCTGGCAAAGCCCACCGACGCTGAAAAGGCCGATCTCGCCGTGCTGGAAAAAACCCTGACGGCCTATGAACAGGCGCTCGGCTCCGGAGCCGGAAAGATCGACGACAGCGTCGCCATCGCGGCCCTGCAGAGCATCCAGCGCACACTCCAGGAACAGCGCAAGAGCGGCGCGGACACAGTCGAGAACGCCATCTGGACGTTGTCGGCGACGGTGGGCGGCGTGATGTTCATCGCCTGCCTGTTCCTGATCGTCTTCGGCCTGTTCTCCTTCTGGTTCACTCGATTCCGCGTGGCGCAGCCGCTCAAGGAAATCAATTCGACCATGGGCGTGCTCGCCCATGGCAAGACCGACGTGGCGGTGCCCTTCACCGCCAAGAGCGACGAGATCGGCGAAATGGCGCGCGCCGTCGAGGTGTTCAGGAATAACGCCATCGCCAAGGGGCGGATGGAAACCCAGAAGATGCAGCTCGCGGAAAGCGTGAATCAGACGACCCGGGAACTGGCGGGACTGACCAACACGGTACGTGCCCTGATGCACGACCAATCCGGATCCACCGCCAGCATGGCGGCGGCGACCGAGGAACTTTCGGTGAGCATCGACCAGGTGGCGCAATATGCCGACAGCGCCCTGAACCTGACGCGGGAGACCGTCGCCGCCGTCAATGAGGGCGCCCGCGTGGTGAACGACTCGATCACGACGATGGAAGCGACCTCCCGCCTGGTCTGCCAGGCGGAAGAAAAAGTGCGCAAGCTCGGCGCGCACGGCGAACAGATCAAGACCATCGTCAGCAGCATCAAGGGCATCGCCGAGCAGACCAACCTGCTGGCATTGAACGCCACGATCGAGGCTGCCCGCGCGGGAGAATCCGGACGCGGTTTTACCGTGGTGGCCGACCAGGTGCGGGTACTGGCCGAAAAATCGACGTTCTCCGCCACTGAAATCGGCGAGATATTGAGCGCGGTCCAGGCGCAGGTCGCGGATGTCTCCGCCGAGATTCTCTCCGCGTCGGGCAAGGCGCTGGACAGCGTGGAACAATCGCGCGCCGTCGAGCAGGCGCTGAAACAGATCGAAGACAGCTCCACGCAGGTCCTGCATGCGGTGGAAGAGATCGCCAATGCCGCCAAGGAACAGACGCTCGCCGGTTACGACATCGCCCGCCGGGTCGAGGCCGTCGCCGAATCCTCGGAGCATACCAACCAACTGGTCGGCGACGTGGACAGGCTCGCCATCGATCTCAACCAGAACGTGGCGAAGCTTTAGGCGGGGGGACTGCCCGCTTCCTCGCGTCAAGGCGCGGTTGCGATCGGCTGACCGGATAACTCGCTTGGCAACGGCCGGCCGACCGCCGCCATCAGTTGCCTCACAAACGCCTGCGGATGAAAGGATCGCTGCAACTGCCATCCCTGCAGCTCATCCTCGAGTTTGCGTTCTTCCAGGGCTTCGAGTTCCTTCTGCAAGGCGATGCGCGCCTGACCGACGATGTCGAGATTGGTTCGCCCTTGCGCAAAGTTCTGTTCCGTCAGTTGCAGGATTTCTGCCGCGTGTTCCGCGGAACGTCGGGCAGCGCCCACCACTTGCCCGGTCTGACGCTTGCCGTTGAGCGAACTCCTGACCCGCGTATCGGCCTCGATCAACGCGGCCTGATAGGCAATGCGCGCCTTTTCCAGATCGGCGCGCGCCGATTCAACGGCAGCGTACTCAGTTGTGAACGGGCCCAACGGCTGTTGGAGCACCAAGCCGACGCGATAGCTGTTCTTGTCCGTGCGGTGATAGGCATCGCGGAAGCCATCGCTGCTTTGTCCGACCCAGTCGTAACGTCCGGTCAGCGCCACCGTCGGCTGATATGCGCCGCGGGCTTGGTCAAGCTTGCGACTGGCGGCTTCGACCCGCTCGCGCGCGGCGCGAACGGCGGGATCGTCTTCGACGATCTCTTCGAGCTTGGCATCGTCGAGGGTTGCCTCCCGCACCGGCGGCATGGATGACGTGGCCTGGAGCAGCAGCATGCGCCCGAGGCGCAGCCCGACGGCCTGGGCCAGGGCATCGGACTTCTCGGCTCTCGTCTTGCAGGTGCCGAAGAATTCGCGTTCGCTTTGCGCCAGATTCATCCGTGCCTGATTGACGCTGACCAGATCGACACGCCCTTGGGCATAGCGTTGCGTATTGCGCGTCAGTATCTGCTGCAGGATTTCGATGGTTTGAGCCTGCTGGCGTTCAGCCGCCTGGGCCTTAAGCAGATCGCCGTACGCATTCAGTGCGGCGACGAGGCTAGCAGCAGCTTGATGGCCAACGTCACCCTCTGCGGCTCGGACACCTGCTTCGGCGCCCTGATAGCCAGCCTTGTCGCGGCCGCCGTTGTAGAGATTCCAGGTCAACCCCAGGGTTGGGTAGGAGGTAAAGCTCTGGTCGCCGTAACCGCCGATGGTCGTCGAGCCGATAACGATGGGGGACGATGCGGGCAACGAGGACACGTAGTGTTCGGTTTGAAAGGCGAACGTCAGTGACGGCAGGAAGCCGGTCATGGCCCCGGTCAGGGCGGCTTTCGATTTCTCCAGATCTTGGCGGATCGATTGCAGTTGCGGCTGGCCGGTATAGGCGCTGGTCAAGGCATCGCCCAAGGTGATGCGCTGGACGCGGGCGTCCATTGGGGCGCAATTGAAGGTCTGTACTTCGCTCGCCGAGGCAACATGAACATACCCGGCCGCCAACCACCAAAACCAATAGGACTTCATAGGAGGAAGCTCGCCGGGGAAACCCTCGGGGGGTTTTCCCAGGGCTTCCGCGACTGCATACGATCATAAGAACAAGTTGAACCAGTACTCGGCTAGCCAAAGAAGTGCGAGTTGTGAAGCGGGTCCGCGACCGTGGTAGGCGTCGTCGAGCCGGCCGTATAGGTTTGATAGCTGTACGCATGCGTCACGCTGTCATAGTGCTCGGTGCCGTGACTGCCATTCGCCGGCGCTGACCACGACCGATCGTAAGACCCATTCGACGTATAGATTGTGTCGAAATAGACATCATAACCTCCGACGATCGTATCGCCCTTTTCTTCCAAAAGGATCCGATCGGCACTGTAGAAGTCTTCTCGGAACGGCTTGCTGGGATAGTTGTACCGTAAGCGGTAACCCAACGGCGTTCTTCTCATCGCGCACGCGATGACGAAAAATA
>CAZCPD010000186.1:0-6227 GCA_964500425.1 uncultured Rhodocyclaceae bacterium | reverse complement strand
AGGCAAAATGATACTTGCCAGCCAGATAGGGCAGGCCGGCATATTCGCCGAGCGGCGGCTTGCCGGCGGCGCGGGCCGCCGTAAAGGCGCGCTGCTCCGCCGCGCCCCAGCGCTCGATCAGCATCTCCAGCGGCAGAGTGTGCAGCGGCCCGTCGCCGATCACCAGCAGCCGCTGTCCCGGCTTCAGCTCACCGGCCAGCGGCTCGAACAGCGCCTGATAGAGCGCGAACAGCACTTGCGGTTCAAGGCTGGCGAGATTGCCGCTGGACGAGCCGGCGATTTCCTCGGGACGGCGTGCGGCATCGATCAGCGCGGCAATTTCCTGGCGCGGGCGGACGCTTTCGAACAGGCGGAACTTGTCGCGCGCGACGAGAAAGATCAGCACCCGGTCGGCCAGCAGGTAATAGCTGAGCAGTGTTTCGCCGGGTTTGAGCAACGTCTGCTGCAAGGCCTCCACCGTCACGGGGCGCGGCTGGGTGAGTTCCATGTGGCGCGGATAATCGCGCCACAGCTCGCCTTCGGTGCGCGCGAGGTCGTTGCTGGCGGCAGTGATTGCACCGTTCAGCTCGTTGCGCCGCTCCGTCAAGCGGGCCATGATGAATGGATCGTCCTGGCGGCGGGCCCTGGCCGGGTCCGCCGCAGCGTCGGTATCCTCCACCGCTTCATGGCCGAGCACGGCGCGCGCCCGATGCAGCTCGGCGAGTTGCGCCTGCAGCTCGTCCTGGCGCTGACGCAGGGCGCGGAAGGCCGGATCGGCGGAATGTTGACCGGCATCCGACTTGCGCAGCATCTCGGTAAACAGCCGGCTTTGCGTGCGCGAGACAATCGCTAGCGCCTCGCGGTCGTGGCCCGCGCTCGGCGCCTGGCGATGCAGGCGCAGCAACAGGTGCAGCGCCTCGCCGTAGTAAGGCGTGAACTGGGCGGCGAAGCCCTCGCGCGTGGCATCGTCGAGCCCGCGCGTCTGCGCGAACATCCGGTCGATCAAGTCGAGCGCCTGGCGGTAGTGCGGCAGCGCCTCGGCCAGGCGCTTCTGCTGCGCCAGCAGGCGGCCGTAGGAACGTTCGGCGAGCGCCTGCTGACTGGTGGCGCCGGCATTGCGCGCGTTGTCGATGGCGCGCTGCAATTGCGGCGCGGCCTCGTCCGGCTTGCCGTTCTTCTGCAAGGCCATCGCCAGCCCCCAGATGGCATGGCCCGTCTCGCGGTGGCCGCGGCCGAAAACGCTCTCGTCGAGACTCACCGCTGCGCGCAGTACGTTCTCCGCCTCGTCAAGGCGGCCAAGCTGCAGCAGGGCCAGGCCGAGCTGCGTCTGCGCATTGGCATAGTCCGGCGTCCGCGTGCCGGTGAGCTTTTCGAAGCCCAGCATGCTGCGGCGCGCGTCCTCGATGCATTCGGGATAGCGCCCCTGCTGGTAGCGGAGTTGTGCATAGCGCAAGGCAGTCTGGAGACGCAAACGCTGCAATGCGAATTCATCGTTATGCGCCTTGTCCCCGGAAATGACTCTGCCGCTGGTGGCATCGGCCTTGCGCAGCAAGGCTTCCGCCTCCGCATAATGACCGAGCTGGCGTTCGACATTGGCCAGCCCGACATACGCCTGTATCGCATCCTGATCGTCTGCCGCGTTCGCCAGCTGGCGCTCCAGCGCGTCGCGCAGCACGGTTGCCGCCACGCCGTAGCGGGACAGCGCCGTGTAGAGCGCACCGAGGTTGAACAGGGTGCGGATCGCCTGGAATGAGTTCCTGCCATTCTCCTTTTCGATGAGCGGCAACGCCTTGCGCAACATGACCTCGGCATCCGCCAGCTTGCCACGCTGACGCAGGATGCTGCCAAGATTGCGATAGGCATTGCCGAGCATGCGGTCCGGCCCGCCCGTGGCGACGGACAGGCGCTGTCGCGCCAAGTCCTCGGCCAGTGCGAGATCGCCCGAACGCTGGGCCTCGTTGAGACGGTCGCCGAGCGCGTTGAATTCCTTGCCACGCGCGCCGCCGCCGACGGCCTCTGCCGAGGTCGCCATGGCCAGCGTCACGGCGATGGCCAGCGCCGCATGAAAAGTCCGCAGCGATATCATGAGTTCACGCCCCTCCCCCGGAAAATGGCCTGCATGCCTCGCAGGTCCCACGTCGCCTCATTCTAGGCGACAAGTGCGCCTTGACCCGCAGTGCGTCGACAACTCGGTGTAGAATGGTCATTGTTCCATCCAACGGCTTCTGCAGTGCGCCCGTAGCTCAGCTGGATAGAGTACTGCCCTCCGAAGGCAGGGGTCGTGCGTTCGAATCGCGCCGGGCGCGCCAAATCAAAACGGGCTGGATCCGCAGGATCCAGCCCGTTTTTCTTGGCGCCTCCTGGGCGTAGTCGAAGGGTTTCGACAGGTTCAGCCCGAACGGAACTTCAAACTTAATCAGGCCGGATCAATAGGCTCAATCGAGGGAGTCGGTTTCATGGCTGCCAGTCCGATGCGGCAATCCATCATGAGGTTCGGGGAATCAGCCACCGGCGGTCACATTCGCCGGACGGAAGTCGACCTGCTCAAGGGCTGCGCCATCCTCTGGGTACTGCTGATCCACTCGAAGGCGTTGGGCGACAGTCTGTTTTACCTGCATGTTGTCAATCATGCGGTGCCGCTGTTCGTGATCCTCTTCGGCCTCAATTCTTGCTACTGGTGGTCGGGGCGCAGTCTGTCCGGCGACGCGACAGCTTGGTATTCATCACGTTTCAAGCGAATCCTGGCGCCGTTCTGGGCGGCCCTGCCGGTATGGTGGGGATTGACGCTGTGGCTGCGCCCCCCGGAAATCCCGCTCGACTGGTGGCTGCCGCTGGCGCACCTCGGCGGCTACACGCTGCATATCGGCACCGGCTGGTTTGTCACGCTGATCCTGCCGCTGGTCATCCTGTTTCCGCTGCTCGCCGCCGCCGAGCGCCGGTTCGGCATCTGGCCGCTGCTGCTGGTTGCCGTCGCCGGCGAACTGCTGGTTGCGCACTGGCGGCTCGATCTGGTCGAGCGTTTCGGCTTTCTGAATTTCCTGGTGTTTCCGCCGCGTGTACTGGCGCATGTGGTGTTCGGCATCTGGCTGGCGCGTCACATCGAGCGCAGCGGCGGCATCGGCCCCGTGGCGGGCGCGCTCGGCGCGCTGCTCTGGGCGCTGTGCGCGGCCATCCAGCAAGGCTGGCTGTGGCCCACATTGGGGCCCTATGCCGAAACGCTGATCGACCTGCCGCTCGCCATGACCTTGCTCGCCGTGCTGCGGCCGCTGGCGGCGCTGCCTCTCGTGTCTTCGGCGCTGGTCTGGCTGGGGCTGAGTTCGTGGGGCATCTATCTCGGCCAGATGCTGATGCACAACGCCGTCGTCTATCAGTGCGGGATCTTGCCGGATCTCGCGCCGAACCTCGCCGTCTGCCACTTTCCATTCGCCCACGGCACGGGCAATGCCGATCGCTGGTTTTACACGCTGACGTTGCTAGTCGGCGGTCTCGGCAGCATCTGGGTGGGCAACCGGCTGCTCGGTGTTCATGGCTGGCTGCGCCGGCGCGGCTGGCCGCTGCCGGAACTGATGCGCTGAAACCCGCGGGCGCGAAAACCCACGCCAGGCCCAGGCGAGAGTCTTTCAGGCAGCCTTGTCGAGCGCCTTGATGGCGCCGTCGAGCGCACGCTCGAACATCGGCGCGTCGCGCTCGACGAGACGGGCAGTCTCGTTTTGCAGTCGATGGGCGAGCGCCTCGGGGGTGATGGAGATCGCTGCGTTGGTAGCGTGGTTGCTGAAGATGTATACGGTGCGACGCGGGCTGAGCCAGGTCAGCCGTTCGCGGCGCGTCTCGCCGTTGTCGACGAACTCGACCCAGTCGCCGCGCACCAGATGCTTGACGCGACGCAGCCAGGTGTTGCTCTGCACGCTGCTGCCTTCGGGCGCTTCATGCTCGACGAGCGAAACATCCTCGATGCGGATGCCGTTTTCAACCAGATGCGTCACCTGCAGGGTGACCGGCCCCCCGGTTTCCTGCGGAACCGATTCCTCCAGTTCGGGGGCCTTGCGCAGCGTCCGCTTGTCGGCATGCAGCGCCGCCGAGTGCAGTGTCATCAGCGCGTCGAACAGCGGCTTGCGCACTTCGGCGGGCGTGCCGAGACGGTCGAGTCCCTGCTGCAGGGCGGGCAGCAGCTTGGGCAGCAGTGCGGCAAGGCGCTGCCGCTCTTCGGCGGACTTTTTCGGCGTGACGCTCCAGGCGAGTTCCGTGGCGATGCGTCCCGCTGTCTGGAATTGCGGGCTGTCGACGCCGTTGCCGGCGCCGATTTTCTGCATCACGGCATGCCACTGGCCGCGCAGGAACTGCTCGATCGGTCGCGGCATCTTCTCCGCCAGCAGCGGCGCGAGGACGGCATCGGCGGCCTGGCTGGCAGCGCCTTGCCGCTCGGCGAGCGACTTCTGCTCGTCTTCCTTGCGCTGCATGGCTTCGACCACAACGCGGCTGGTCTCCGCCTCCTTGGCTTCGTGCTCAGTGACGAAGCTGGCCAGTTCGGCAACGGCGGTGCCGAACACGGCGACGTCCTGGTCGAAGGTGTTCTGGACGCGCTCGACGAGCTGCGAGAGCTTGAGGTAGAAGGGGTCGCCTTCATTGACGGATTCGCCCCAGCGGATGGCGATGCCGGAAATGCTGTCGAGAAAGCGGCGTACCGGATGGCTGCGATCGGCAAAGAATTTCTGGTCGATCATCGCCACCTTGAGCACCGGAATCTGCAGCCGGCTGACCATCCCCTTGACGGCCTCTGGCACCTTGTCGTCGTCGAAGATCAGGTCGAACAGCGTCGCGACGATGTCCATGGTGATCGCATCGAGCGGCGCCGCCTGGCGAGCGGCATCGCTCTCGCGCGCCAGGCGCACGACATTGGTCAGCGTCCCGGGCATGGCCTCGGGCAAGGCCTGGATGGTTTGCAGCGACTTGAGAAAGTCGGCGCTGACGGCGATTGCGCCGGGGGGGAGAACCGATCCTTGGCCTGCTGCGCCCCCGCCCGCTGCCGGGGCGGCGCCGCCTACCGTGGACTGGCGCGCCTGAGCCAGGCGCTGAAGCGTGTTGAGGATGTTTTCGGTCTCCGCTGCTGCACCCGTGATCTTGCCTGCCACGGCACGGCGATACGTGCGCTTCAGTTCCGGCAGGATGCCGCCTTCGATCAGGATCTCATTGATGGCGCGATACAGGGCCGGCAATTCCGCCTGCAGTTGCCGCTCCAGTTGGCGCAAGAGCAGGGTGCGGCTGTCGAGCTCGGCGAGCATCGATTCGCAGCCGACGCGCAGCGCTTCGCAGACGACTTTCGGCCCGAAACGATTCCCCCGGGTGTCCATCTCGTCCTTGCCGACGAGAAGGGCCATGCGCCGATCGAGCGCGTACATTTCCTCGCTGCAGAACTCACTGACGCGCGCCGCGAATTCACGCATGATGATGCGTTGGGTGAGCTCCTTGTCGTCGACCAGCTCCAGCTGTCTCTCGCCGAACTGGTCGACCTGGCGCGGCGTATTTTCGACCACCTTGACGTGCTGCAGCGCTTTGGAGAGATGATCCTTGAAAGCCTCCGCCAGCGTCTCCCAGCGCATCTGCACCTCGTTGCGCAGACGCAGATATTCCGAACGCCTGGCGTCCTCATGGGTTGTGCTGGCGAGGGTAGCCAATTCTTCGGTCAGCGTCGGGCCGAGTTCGTCGATCCACTCGCCGAGGTCGTGCTCGAGCAGGTCGCGACATTCGCGCAGCATGCGTTGGGCGATAGGCTGATCGATTTCAGTCACGACAAGAAAGACCGCTCATAAGTGATTGACGGGTAGAAATTCTCCCCCAAAACTCCGGCCGCGCCTAGCGAAAAAACCAGGGGAAACGAGTGATATTGAACACATAGGGCAAGATATTCGGAGAAAACATTGAAATATTCCGCAGTTCCCGTTTGGAGCGGAGCCCGATCCCGCTGCGCCGGCAGGCGGAGCGCCGTCAAACCGGGTAAAATAGCCGCCTTTCCGCGCTGTCGCCGGCAAGTCTGCTAATTCGCGTCGCCGCTCAGCCATACAAGTCATCCTCCGCGCTGGCTTCACTCCATCCTTGCGGGCAATCCGCTCATCTGAAACAGGATTCATCGCCGTGCTCGTCGCCTCCAATATCACCATCCAGTTCGGGGCCAAGCCCCTTTTCGAAAACATTTCCGTCAAGTTCGGCGAAGGCAACCGCTACGGCCTGATCGGCGCCAACGGCTCGGGCAA
>CAZCPD010000185.1:0-6263 GCA_964500425.1 uncultured Rhodocyclaceae bacterium | reverse complement strand
GCAGGGAGAAAAGGGGCCACGCATATCACCAGCCCATGTGTTGCCGGCATCGTTCATTATTACGCGATGAGTTCTTCATGTCGAAAGCATTCCACGACATGGTCATTGACCAGCCCCACCGCCTGCATCATCGAGTAGCCGATGGTCGGGCCGACGAAGCGGAAGCCGCGGCGGGCGAGGTCTTTCGACAGGCGTTCGGCGAGCGGCGTTTGCGCCGGCAGTTCGGTAAGACTGCGCCAGCGGTTCTGGATCGGGCGGCCGTCGACGAAATCCCACAGGTAGCGGTCGAAGCTGCCGAATTCTTCCTGCACTTGCAGGAAGCGGGCGGCGTTGTCGATGGCGGCGTCGATCTTGAGTCGGTTGCGGACGATGCCGGCGTCCTGGAGCAGGCGGGCCTTGTCGTGCTCGCCGAAACGGGCGACCTTCTGCGGATCGAAGCGGGCGAAGGCGGCGCGGTAGTGCTCGCGCTTCCTGAGGATGGTCAGCCAGGAGAGCCCGGCCTGCGCGCCTTCGAGGATGAGGAATTCGAACAGGGCGCGGTCGTCGTGCAGCGGCACGCCCCATTCCTCGTCGTGGTAGGCGACGTAGAGCGGGTCGGGGCCGTTCTTGCCCGATTCGCACCAGCCGCAGCGCGTGCGTGTTTGGGGCGTGTCGGTCATCTAGGGCGTGTTCTCATTCAGTCGGCGGATTGCGTTGGGTCAGGAAGGCGATGGATGCAAGGCGCGGTGCGCCGCCCATAGTCCATCTATGGGCAAGCGCCGCAACGCCGCAGACGCGCCTTCCTGGCCCAACCCTCCGGGAAGGCCCTTGTCCGGCCGCATGGCGGCGTTGGTCGTCGCTTATTTGGCACTGCCAAACCGCGCTCCTCCCGCCTTGCCCTGCACCCGGACAAGGACCTTCGCAACCGTCGCCTGAATGAGAACACGCCCTAGCGCCCATCGCCGTCAGTAGCCCGCCTCTCTTTGGTGGCGTATGGCGAGTATCGTCACGACATTCGGGGCGATGCGGTATCGTGCGAGATAGCCGCTGTCGCCGAAATCGATGACCCACTCGCGGAATTCTTCCGGCATGTCTTCGATGAGGCGGCCGATGGTGGGCTGGCGTTCGAGCACTTTCAGCTCTTGGCGGATGGCCTTGATGGCGCGCCGGGCCGCGTCGTTGTTTTGTACGGCGAGGAAGCGATAGAGGCGCTGCGCGTCTAGCAGTGCCTGCGGCGACCAGATCAGTCGTGGCATTCGGGAGGTTCGATGTCGTTGCCCTGTTCGAGCTGGGCAAGCCAGGCATCGGCTTCAGCCGCGCTGACATGCTTTCCCGTGGCCCGGTAATCATCCCACGCTTTGAACGTGTCTTGGCGGAAGGCTTCGCGCCTTTCTTCACGCTCGACGTATTGGGTAATTGCTTCGCGCATCAGCCAGTGCGACGTGCGATGACGCGCATCGGCCAGTCGTTTGATGCGTGACTTGATGTTTTCGTCGATCTTGATTGCCACAGGGCGGATGGCGTTAGTGGGCATGGCAACTCCCTTGGAGAGTAGTGCAGGGTAATACCCTACCATACCAACGGCGAAAGCTGCAATCAGTTCCCCTACGTCAGCGCCAGCACGCCGCGCTTGAGGCCGGCGTCCTCGGGGTGCGCCGAGAGCACGAAGCCGAGGCGGGTGACGAACTGGATCATGCGCTGGTTCTCGGTGAGGAAGTCGCCGTTCATGGTCTTGAGCCCGGCGTGCTTGCGCGCCGTGTCGATCAGTACGCTCATCAACCGGCGCGCGAGGCCCTCGCCCTGCCAGTCGTCGGCGACGACGATGGCGAATTCGCAGGACTCGCCGTCGGGATTGATCGCGTAACGCGCCACGCCGACCTGCACCTCGCGCGCCTCGGCGCCGTCGGGCACGGTGGCGATCAAGGCCATTTCGCGATCGTAGTCGATCTGCGTCAGTCGCACGAGCTGGGCCGGCGAGAGTTCGCGGATGGTGTTCATGAAGCGGAAGTAGCGCGACTGCGGAGACAGCCTCTGCACGAAGGCCTGTTCGAGCAGGGCGTCTTCCGGCGTGATCGGCCGGAGGGTGACGTTGCGCCCGTCGCGCGTCTGGAACTGGCTCACCAGGTTCGACGGGTAGGGGTGGATGGCCATGTGGTCGTAGGCGCCGGCATTCATCGGCAGGTTGGCGATGACGATGCGCGCATCGACGGCCACCGCGCCTTGTTCGTCGATGATCAGCGGATTGATTTCCAGCTCGCGTATCCAGGGCAGTTCGCAGATCATCTCGGAGACGCGCAGCAGTATGGCTTCGAGCGCGGCCATGCTGGCGGCGGGCAGGTTGTTGCGGGCGTCCAGCCGCGTCACGACGCGCGATGACTGGAGCATGTCGCCGATCAGCACCGGGTTGAGCGGCGGCAGCGCGACGCAGCGCTGCGTTGCCGACAGGCCGGCTTCGATGTCGCCGCCGCCAGGACCGAGGGTGATGGCCGGACCGAATATCGCGTCCTGTACCACGCCGATGCGCAGCTCGCGACCGTTCGGCTTGACGATCATCGGTTCGATGGCGATGCCACTGATGACAGCCTCGGGCAGGCAGCGGCGCACGTCGGTATGGATGCCCTGATAGGCGTCGCGCACGGCGGCCAGGCTGGTCAGGTTGAGGCGCACGCCGCCGCAGGAGGATTTTTCCGTGACCTGCGGCGAATCGACTTTCAGCGCCACCGGCAGGCCGATCTCCTCGGCCAGCACCAGGGCTTCGGAAAGCGAGCGCGCCAGCATGGTCTGGGCGATGGGGATGCGGAAGGCGGCGAGCAGCGCTTTCGATTCCATTTCGCTCATCGTCTTGCGGCCTTCGAGCAGCGCCGTTTCGATTACCAGCCGCGCGCTTTCGAGACGCGGCGCGACGTAGTCGGCGGCGCCCGCCGCG
Source organism: uncultured Rhodocyclaceae bacterium (assembly GCA_964500425.1). Lineage (GTDB taxonomy): Bacteria > Pseudomonadota > Gammaproteobacteria > Burkholderiales > Rhodocyclaceae > Sterolibacterium. The sequence continues at coordinate 3,358 of CAZCPD010000185.1, read as the reverse complement.
GTCGCCGCCGGGGCTTGCAGCAGCAGCTTCTGGTTGCGGAAATAGTTGCTCAGATGCGAGAACAGTTCGACCGCCGGTTCCGGCGTGCGGAAGCTCGGGATCCCCGCACCCTTGAACAGTCGCCGCGCCTCGGCCACTTGCGTCTCGCCCATCCAGCAGGTGACGAGCGGTTTGTCCGACTGGTGCGCCAGTTCGATCATGGCGCGCGCCGCCTGGGTCGGATCGCTCTTCGCCTGTGGGGAGAGGATGGTCAGCACGCCGTCGACGTTGGCGTCTTCCTGGACGGCCCGCAGCGTTGCCGCGTATCGGGTCGGGTCGGCCTCGCCGCCGATGTCCAGCGGGTTGGCGCGCGACCAGCCGCGGGGCAGGAGTTCATCGAGCGTGGCGAGCGTGCGCGGTTCAAGATGGGCGAGCTGGATGCCGATGTCGTCGGCATGATCGGCGGCCATCACGCCGAGGCCGCCGCCGTTAGTGATGATCGCCAGCCGGTTGCCGCGCGGATGGAAATGGGCGAACAGCGCCTGCGCCGTTGCGTACATCTGGTTGACGGTGAACAGACGCACCACGCCGGCGCGGCGCAGGGCGGCATCGAAGACATCGTCGTCGCCGACCGCCGCGCCGCTGTGCGACAGGGCGGCCTGTTCGCCGGCCGGATGACGGCCGACCTTGATCAGCAGCACCGGCTTGCAGCGCGCCGCCGCGCGCAGGGCGCTCATGAAGCGGCGCGAATTGCGGATGCCCTCGATGTACAGGAAGATGCTCTTGGTCTTCGGGTCGGCGACCATGTAGTCGAGGATTTCGCCGAAGTCGACGTCGCTGGCCGTTCCCAGCGCCACCACGCTGGAGAAGCCGACATTGTTGGGTTGCGCCCAGTCGAGGACGGCCGTGCACAGGGCGCCCGACTGCGAGATCAGACCGATGCCGCCGGCATTGGCGCTGTTGTGGGTGTAGGTCAGGTTGATGCCGGCGGAGGGGCGCATGATGCCCAGGCAGTTCGGCCCGAGCAGGCGCAGGCGATGGCGGCGGGCGTTTTCAAGAATGCTGCGTTCCAGCGTCGCGCCGCGTGGTCCGCTTTCGGCGAATCCGCTCGAGATGATCAGTGCGCTGCGTGTCCCGGCCGTGCCGCAAGCCTCGACGATGCCCGGCACGGTATTCGCCGGCGTGCAGATCACGGCCAGGTCGAGGCGTTGCGGGATGTCCTCGACCCGCCCGTAGCAGGGCTTGCCGAACAGCGTCTTGTGCTTGGGATTGACGAAGTACAGGCGCCCCTGGAAATCCATGTCCAGCATGTTGCGCACCAGCGTCGCGCCGATCGATCCCTCGGTTTCGGAGGCGCCGACGATGGCGATGGACTTCGGTTCCAGCAGCGGGGTCAGGTAGTGCTGTTCGTTATGCATGACCATGGCGCCTCGATGAACGATTGGAGCTTCAGGCAACCCACAGATAGCCGCCGGCGGCGGCGATCAGCGCTCCCGCGTGGCGGATCAGATATGGCTTCGATAGATTCCGCGTCAGCAATCCCATGCCGATGCCCAGGAGGTGGAGCGCGGCCGTTGCCAGCATGAAGCCGCTCGCATAGGCCAGGCCGCTGGCGGAGGCGGGCATCTCGCTGCCGTGGGCGAAGCCGTGACAGAGGGCGAACAGACCCACCAGCCCGACGCTGGCCGCGAGCGGCAGGCGGACGGCGGCGGTGATCAGGAGGCCGAGCAGCAGCACCGAAAGGAGGATGCCCTGCTCGATGAACGGCGGGTTCATGCCGCTCGCACCGAGGAGGCTGCCAATAGCCATCAGGATGAGGAAGCTTGACGGCGCCGCCCACACGGCGCGCTGTCCCATCTGGGCGGCCCAGAGGCCGACGGCCAGCATGGCGCAGAGATGGTCGATTCCGCCAAACGGGTGAGACAGTCCGGCCAGGAATCCGTCGGGCGGCGCGCCGCCTGCGCCGATGCCGACGTGGGCGTGCGCCAGGGCCGGCTGGAGCAGCAGCAATAGGATTACAAGGATGACGGGCTGACGGGACATGGGCATGGCATTGGCCTCCAGGAAAGGATTCATTCTAAGATGATCGCGCTAAAGTTGCGTTAATCCCGAGGGCGTTTCGCGATATCCTTGGCGGCCATGGATCATCCCGCCGAACACCCCGCCGAAAATCCCGCCAACAACGTCTCCCCCTGGGTGCGCCGCTTCGCGCCGCTGATCCCGCCGGGCGGCAGGGTGCTCGACCTGGCCTGTGGCGGCGGGCGCCACGCGCGTTACCTGGCCGGGCTCGGTCATCCGGTCGAGGCCGTCGACCGCGATCCGGTGGCCATCGCCGCGCTTTCCGGTCTTTCCGGCATCGAGGCGCGTTGCGCCGACCTTGAGGGCGGGCCGTGGCCGTATGTCGGCAGCGCCTTCGCCGGCATCGTCGTCACCAACTACCTGTGGCGTCCCCTGATTCCCCAGTTGATGGCCGCGCTCGACAAGGGCGGCGTGCTGATCTACGAAACCTTCATGCTCGGCAACGAACGCTTCGGCAAGCCGTCGAATCCGGCCTTTCTGCTGCGCAAGGACGAGCTGCGCTTCATCGTGCGCGAGCACCTCGACATCATCGCCTTCGAGCAGGGCGCGGTGCAGACGCCGCGTCCGGCCATGGTGCAGCGGATATGCGCGACGCGGCTGGGGGAGTTGCGCCTGCCGGAGTGAAGGGGACATGCCTGGAGAACCGCATGGATATTGCCTCTCCGGGCAGTGGCGGGTGACTGCAGGAGCGGCCTCCAGGCCGCGAATGTTGCGTCGAGGCTGCATTCGCGGCCTGGAGGCCGCTCCCACGGCTCTATCCGACGCCCTGCTAACCCGCCAGCGCCTTCCTGAAGCGCAGCAGCGCGCTGCCGAAATACAGCGCGCCGATCGCCGCGCACCAGGCCAGGTCGCGCCAGACCACGTCGAGGCCGGCGCTGCGGTAGAGCACCGATTGCGAAAAGCGGGTGAAGTGTGTCGACGGCGAGATCAGCATCACGCCGCGCACGGCGGCCGGCATTTCCTCAAGCGGGGTGATGCCGCCGGAGAGCAGGTTCATGACGATGAACACGGGTACGGCGAGCAGGGCGAACTGCGGCATGGTACGCGCCAGCGTGGCGAGGAAGATGCCCAGCGCCGTTGTCGAGAACAGGTAGATGACAATGCCGGCGACGAACAGCGGCGTCGAGCCGGCGACGGGCAGGTCGAGCCAGCCCTTGGCGACGAATTGCAGCGACAGCGTGGCGGCGACGACGATCACGAGACCGTTGGCCCAGACCTTGGCGAGCATGATTTCGAAAGGTTTCAGCGGCATCACCAGCAGGTGCTCGATGGTGCCGTGCTCGCGCTCGCGGATCAGCGC
>CAZCPD010000184.1:0-6270 GCA_964500425.1 uncultured Rhodocyclaceae bacterium | reverse complement strand
CGCCCATCCTCGGTCAGGGTAAGGCGCTCTTCCAGAAACCAGCGCAGCGCCTGCGGGTAGATGATGTGCTCCTGGACCAGCACACGCGCCGCCAGCGCGTCCTCATCGTCGTCCCTGAGCACCGGCACGGCTGCCTGGATCACGATCGGGCCGCTGTCGAGTGCGGGGGTCACGAAATGAACGGTGCAGCCATGAATCCGGATGCCGGCAGCCAGCGCCTTGGCATGGGTATGTGTACCGGGAAACGCCGGCAGCAGCGAGGGATGGATGTTCAGCAAACGCCCGCTGTAGCGGCGCACGAACGGCTCGCCAAGAATGCGCATGAAGCCAGCCAGCACGACCACGTCCGGGCGATGCCGGTCGATTTCATCGGCCAAGGCGGCGTCGAAATCGCCACGCGACGAAAACTCGCGGTGATCAATCACCGCGGTCGCCAGACCTCGCTCGCGGGCATAGGTCAGCCCGCCCGCTTCCGGGCGATTGCTGATGACAATCATGCGGCATGACGGCAGTATGGCGTCGAGCAGCGAGCGCATGTTGCTGCCACGACCGGAAATGAGGATGACGACCGATTTCATTTAACGACAACCACGGGCAGAAAGGCTGCGGAGGCCAGACTCTGGATCACCTTGACGATGGTCCGGTTGGACTTGTCGGCCACGATGCGCGACAGCAGATCGAAATGGCCAATGATCTTGCCGAATTCCCGCTCGAAGCTCAGGTTCGGCGGCTGCCCCGGTTTTGCTGCCTCGTTGGAAAGCAGGAACGGACCGCCGTCGGCCATGCGTGCATTGGACAGCCGCCATACGGCAATCTCGACATTGCGGGCGCTATTGTAAAGTTTTTGCGGATCGAGATCGTCCAGCATGAAGAACTCCGTCTTGTCATTGAATGCCGCCTGCATCATCCCGCCCAGGCCGCCGATCAACGCCAGCACGCGGTCGCCCCGGTAATCATCCCGAAAGGCCAGGGCCATCGCCTCGGTGCCATGACGCCCATCGGGTTCGACGAAGCGCCAGCCATGCTCCGCCGCCATCAACCGCTCCATCGCGGCGTTCATGTCCACAGCCCCGGACTTCCGCCACTCCCCTGGATTTCGCCGGTAAAGCTTCTCGGCCAGAACACGCAAGCTGGTAAACACTTCCTGACGATGGATATCGGCTACGCGATCGATGTCCGTCTTGGCCAGCTGACCGGGATCGAAGCTGGTCCCGGGAGATGGTGCGCTTGCGGCGGCACGACTGCCTGCCGGCGGTACCCCGGAGCAAGCTGTCAACGCCGGCAACATGGCGGCGAGGAGCATGAATGAGCGCGAACAACGCATACGCAATGATAGCGCAAAGACTCCGGGACGTGCCATTGATGGCCGGACGAGCGCGCACAAGGGGATCGTCAGAGCAACGGGGCCGGCACCCGGTTTCATTCGATACGGCCACTGGCTGGACATGCGCCGAGATTCATTGCATGATCGCTCGTTCGAACATCATTTCCACCCAGGTATCATGGCTATTGTCTATCTCGTCGCCGGCGCCCGACCCAACTTCATGAAGATTGCACCTATCGTCCGCGCCATCGAAGCGCACGGCGGGTTCGATTACAGGATCATCCACACCGGCCAGCATTACGACCGGGAGATGAACGACGTCTTCTTCGAGGAACTGGGCATTCCGGAGCCGGATGTATTCATGGCCGCCGGCGGTGGCAGCCATGCGCAACAGACCGCCAAGATCATGGTGGCGTTCGAGGAGTATTGCCTGAAGCAGCGGCCGGAGGCGGTGCTGGTCGTGGGCGACGTGAACTCGACGCTGGCCTGCTCGATCGTCGCCAAGAAGCTGTGCATTCCCGTCGCGCACGTCGAAGCCGGCCTGCGCAGCGGCGACATGTCGATGCCGGAGGAGATCAACCGTCTGGTGACCGACAGCATCGCCGACTGGTTCTTCATCACCGAACCGAGCGGTGTCGAACACCTGAAACGCGAAGGCAAGGCGGAAGCATCGCTTCATTACGTCGGCCACGTCATGGTCGACAACCTGCTTTATCAGGCGGAAAAACTGAAGCACGCGGATACTTCTGGTTTCGAGACCACCGCCTTCAAGCAAGCGCACACCGCAAACGGCCGACGTTACGGCGTAGTGACGCTGCATCGGCCAAGCAACGTCGATGACGCTGCGATGATGACGCGCATCGCCGGCGCGCTGAAGGAGATCGCCGCGGAAATGCCGCTGATCTTTCCCGTCCATCCGCGCACGCGCGGCAATCTCGAAAAATTCGGCATCGACCTCGGCGCCAACATCACGCTGGTCGGCCCCCAGGCCTACATGCCCTTCCTGAATCTCTGGAAGGATGCCGCGGTGGTCCTGACCGACAGCGGCGGTCTGCAGGAAGAAACGACCGCGCTGGGCGTCCCGTGCATCACCATCCGGGAGAACACCGAGCGGCCGATCACGGTGGATGAAGGGACCAACGTGCTCGTCGGCACCGACCCGGCACGCATCCTCGCGGAGACGCGCAAGGTGCTGAGCGGCGCGTGCAAGAAAGGGAGACGCCCCCTGCTGTGGGACGGCAAGGCAGCGGAACGCATCGTAGAAGTCCTGGCGCGCGACTTGTGAGCCAGTTAAAGCAAACCGATAATCGACGACAAGGTTCTGCAATCAGGAGGGCTGGTACGGCGGTCAACCCGGCGCTCCCCAGCATCCGGATCAAGAACGTGCAGACCGGGTAATCATCAACGCTCCGTCAGCGCTCGCGCCGATAATAGTAAGGGCTCTTGGCCGCGCCGAAGGTCACGGTCGCACTGGGATCGTTGGCAAACGCGTTGCCACACCAATTACCACGCAACCAAGTCATGCTGGCGCCGGAAGCGGCGTTCGGCAATTGCGCGGGGGAAGTGGCGCACGAAGCGCTGAGTCCAGTCGCCCCGAGGCTGATCGCGATATCGATGCTGCCGATATTGTCGACACCAGGCGCGGCGACTCTGATCGCGGTCTGTCCGGCGCTCAACGTCGGCGTGGGAATTGTGATGCCGAGCGCAGGATTGTTCGCCAGCAGATTGCTCTTGCGATGTCCGACGGTGATATTGCTGACTGCAATCGTCGTCGTCGAGTCCAGGGTATTCGGCAACCAGGCCGATCCGCTCCAATACATGGCCCGGATCGGCACATACAATGGCAACAGCTCCGAACCGTAGACGTTGCTGAGCATCAGCACTCCGTAGCGCATGCTCGAGGCGCCAAGCGACGTCTTGACGGAAGTCACGCCGTCGGCATCCGTCGGCTGGGCATAGACCGTCACGCCTGTCGGAGCAACAACTGCGCCCGGCCGACTTGCTTGGTGTTTCGCGACGACATTGGCGACGCCGCCGATCCAGGATCCGGTCGGCGCCGTGGCGCTGGTGCCGAAGGTGGACGCGCCTGCCGGCGCGAACGTCGCGGTAAAACCGAAGCTGCCATAGCTCATCGGATCGAGGCGGGCATAGACGCCCGCGTAGTTCTGCGTTGCATTGCCCGCCACGTTGAGCGCAGTCAACGTAAAACCCGTCGTGAACTCCTGGCCGAAATAACTGAAACTGCCGCCCGCTTCGGCGACTGCCGTATTTGAAATTCCAAACCGGTCAGGAACGAAGCGGCCAAATGCAACGTAGCCAGTCGCAGACACATTGCCGATGTTGCAGCCGTAAAGCCCTCCCGCATTGGCAGTGACAGACGCGCTGTTGCGAACGCAATCGATGTCCGCCGAGGCGTCGTAATCGACGCTGGTATAGCTGCCGTCCCGGTAAGCGCCATCGGCAAGATAGAGGTAGCCCACCTCGGAATAGGTCGCATCAACGCCCAGCGCATTGGTCGTCAGCGTGGCCGGTGTCAGGGTTCCGACGACCCCGCCCGCTTGTTGGGCCGCGTCCTGGGCCGTCGTCTGCGCCGACAGTTTGGACGTATCCAACGTCAGCGTGCCTGCGTAGCCATCCGTGGCCGATGTGGCGGTCGCCGCTGACAGCGTGAATGCGGCGCCCGCCTTGATCGTCGGCATGGCTGTATGGGAAGGACCATTGGCCATGGGTGCTGGCGTCGTGTTGAGGGTCACCGCACCGGGCCGCAAGGAAAAGTTGTCGGTCGAGCAAGAGGTGACCGAGTTCGTCGCATCCTTCACGCGAAAATACAGATTGGGCGCGGCCTTGGCCAGGGTGACCGTGAAGGTCTTCCTGCCGGCGTTGCCGCTGACGAAGGTGTACGGCGAGGTGGGCGACAGCGTCGGTGGTGTTGCCAGCGCGGTCCGCGAAGCGCAAACGCCGGCGCCGGTCGCGCCATCGACAAGTTCCAGCGTCACGCTGCCGGTGTACCCGGTTTCCAGCGTGCCATCGGACTTGACTGCAAGCACGTCGACCGAGAACGCGGTCGAGGCGAGCTTCGTATGCAGCCGCGAGCCGGAAGCCGCCCCCTGTTCGACCACGTCGAACTTGTTAGGCACGACAGTGAACGTCACGTCGCAAGAGGTTGTCGCGTTGCGCGTCGTGCCTTTGTAACATTGCATCGTGTTGAGCGGTGCCGGCGCCGTTCCCGCAGCCACGGTCAGGCGCGTCACCCCGTCCAGCGTATTGCTGATCGTCAGCGCGACCGTGCCGTTCGCCAGCGTCGGCGTCGTCGTGCTCAGTGTGCCAACCTGGGTCCCGGATTGCTTGGTCGCGGTCAGGGTCACGGTGCCATTGGTCGCCGACAAACTCGAGCATGTCGCATCCGCGCAGGCCTTGACCGTAAGATTGGCCGGGCCGGGACTTGCGGTGGCGCCGGACGGCGTAACGATCTCGTAGTGATCGGGACCAGCCGGCGCGAAAACCACGGCACAGTCGGCGTTGCTCGATGTCCAGGTGGTCTCGCCCGTCAAGGCGCCGTTGCGGTTGCAGGTGCCCGTCGCACCGGGGTAGCTCGCATTGCCAGGAACCACCTTCAACTGGACGGTATTGGCCGTACCGCTCTTGACCGTGAAGCTTCCCACGCCCGAGACAAGCTGAACCGACGTGGCACTCAGCGTTCCCGTGCCGCTGACGATGGAGACCGTGACAGTACCGCTGTCGCTGGTGACAGGATCGCACGTCCCGATCGTGGCGTTCTTGCAGGAGGTGACGGTAATGGTTCTGGTCGTGGAATTGTCATCGGGCACCGAATTCGAGTCGGCCTGGGTCATCAGCAGATGAAGCTGCGCCGTCAGCGTGGCGGTGGAACCGCCCTTGAACATGTTGCTGGTATGAATGCACGCCGAAGGCAGATCGCAGGAATGCGCCCAGGCGTCGGTCGATGGCGTAGTGGCCGTGGAGTCAATACCCTGCACCATGCAATTCGATGGCGACGAAACGAAGGACCAGTTCGTCCCGCTTTCCGGCGAGCAGGTGTAGTTGATGGTCGTCACGGCGAACTGAGCGTTGGTGTTCGGCGCGGCGGCGGTGGGACAGACAACCCATGAGAGATAGCCGCTTGAGTCGTAGGCGAGACAGCTGGCGCCCGCGTTCGACCAGGAAATGTTCTTGATCTGGAAGTACGCACCACCTGCGCCGACCGCGGTGACTTCATAGCTCTGCCCGGGGTCGTTATACAGAAACCTGGCATGCGCGCCAGCACTGGCCGTGCCGCCCAGCCAATCTCCGAACGAGCCGGACTTGATGCCGCTGTAGATCCCGGGGCCTTGAAAGGTCGTCTGCGCACCGGCAAAACCCGACGCCGCACCGAGCGATGCGATCAGGAGCATTGAGCCACCCCAGCGCAGCGCCGAGGTGGCGCAAGTCATCGCCGGCAAGGTCGTTTTCAGCCAGGCCAAGAGGCCTTGTCTCACACGCAACGAATACAAGTCCATACCATTCTCCTTGCAGCGACGACGCGCCCGGGTTCGACCATGACACAAGCGCGCAAGTAACACAAATTCAAAAGACGACCTCCAATTGACGCTCGACGTACAAGTTGGTCAGAGTGGTGGTATTCGGACATCCCGGAGGAGCGGCATTCGGTTGAGTGCAGGCGGTTGAGGTCAATTTGTACACCGTGGGGGAGCCGCCGCTGGTGCATCTCACCGTCACCGAAATGCCGGTCAGGGATGTCGCCGTCGCCGGAATCGGCAATTCAGTGGTGGCAGCGGGACACCCGCCCCCGGCCACTTTGACCTGAAACAGCCCCCACTCGATTCCCGCCCGTGCCGCCTGAAGAGCACGCACCCCTTGGAGGTCCTGCGCGGAACCGACATGCTGCGCATTGGAAATGCCGACGACGAAAGCAGCCAAGCCCCCTAGCA
>CAZCPD010000183.1:0-6337 GCA_964500425.1 uncultured Rhodocyclaceae bacterium | reverse complement strand
TCGCCTACATCTCGGTCATTCCCGGCATGGCGGTGTTCCTGGTGCGCATCGAGACGGATTTCGTCGAGTACTACAACAAGTTCTACGAAGCGGTGCGCGAAGGCGCGACGCTCGAATACATCGAGCGCATGCGCAACCACCTCGTCTATTACGCCCAGCGCGGCCTTTTCGACATTGCCAAGATCCAGTCGATCAGCGTCTTCGTGCTGTTCGTGGTCGGCGAGTCGCTGCTGAAGTGGCTGGGCATCTCTACGCTTTACCTGCCGCTGCTTTTTGTCGACGTCGTCGGCGCAGCGTTGCAGGTGGTGCTGCTGGGCATCCTCAACGTGCTGTTCTATCTCGACCAGCGCCGCACCGTGGTGCGCCTGACCGGCATGTTCCTGGTCTGCAACATCTTGTTCACCGCCATCACCCTGCAACTCGGCGCCGCCTGGTTCGGCTACGGCTTCGCGCTGGCCATGCTGGTCACCGTGCTGGCCGGCATGTGGGCGCTGTCGCGCAAGCTGGATGCGCTGGAGTATGAGACGTTCATGATGCAGTGAGGGGGCGGGCTCGCACCGGGAAGGGCCGGCGCTTGCCCGGGCCTCCGGGATCGTCCTGGTTTTCGTTGCAAGACAAGATGGCGTGTATTCCATAGGGCATTGACGTATATGGGGTTCTGCTAAATAATTCGTTGCACAATTTGTTGCATTTTGTGCCTCGATGAAAACCTCTCCTGCCGACCTGCGTCACGCACTGATGTCCCATCCCCGCGCTAGCGGTGCCGAGCTGTGCCGCCTGCTCGGTGGCATCAACCGCTCGACGCTGATGCGCCTGGCCGGCCGTCTCGACGACGGAATAGTCCGCCGCGGTGGTTCGCGCCGCAGCCGCTATGCCTTGCGGCGTCCGTTGCGTGGGCAAGCCGCCAGCCTCCCGCTGTATCGCATCGATGCCGCCGGCAAGGGGCATGTCGCCGCGACGCTCGACCTGATCTGGCCGGAGGGCAGTGCTCTGGCCTATGCCGAGCCCTGCCCCTGGCCGCTTGTCGACGACCTGATGTCTGACGGCTGGTTCGACGGCCTGCCTTACTTCCTGCTCGACATGCGGCCACAGGGCTTCCTCGGCCGGCATTTCGCCCAACGCCACTGGCGCACGCTGGCGGTCGCTGAGGACCTGAATGCCTGGTCGGATGATGACGTTATTCATGTGCTGGCGACGCTGGGCAACGACCAGGGTGGCGACCTGATCCTCGGCGAGCACGCCTACGCGCGGCATCTGGAGGCGCGCCGCGACTGGGAAGCGCGCCTGATCGCCGACGCCGCGCTGGCGCAAACCTATCCGGCCGAGGCCGAGCGGGCGCTGGCGCAAGGCGTGGCGGACTCCTCGGCGGCCGGCGAATTTCCCAAGTTCACCGCGCTGCGGCAGATGAACGGCAATCCCGTCGCGGTGATCGTCAAGTTCTCCGGCGCCGACAGCTCCGCTGCCGTGCGGCGCTGGGCCGATCTGCTGGTGTGCGAGCACCTGGCGCTGGAAACCCTCGCCGGCGAGCTGGGCGTGCCGGCCGCGCGCAGCACCATTTATCGCCACGCCGGCCGCATCTTCCTCGAAGTCGAACGCTTCGATCGCCTGGGCGCCCACGGCCGCCTGCCGCTGTGCAGCCTCGCCAGCCTCAACGGCGAGCTCATCGGCACGGCCGGCGCACCCTGGCCGGCCAGTGCCGAAGCGCTGCGGCGCAACGACTGTCTGCCGGCCGAGGCGGTGCGCCAGATCGGCCTGATCTGGTGGTTCGGTCGCCTGATCGCCAACAGCGACATGCACGAAGGCAACCTGTCCTTCCAGCCCGCACCATCGGGAACTCCGGGCGAGCTGCGCGTCGCGCCGGCCTACGACATGCTGCCTATGCGCTACGCCCCGCAGCGCGGCGGCGAAGTGCCGCCGCAAACCTACGCGCCGCCATTGCCGCTGCCGTCCGAGGCCGAGGTCTGGCACCTCGCGGCGCAGGCCGCCGTCGCCTATTGGCGGCGCTGCGCAGGCGACAGCCGGATCAGCGCCGGGTTTCGCAAGTTGTGCAGGGAGAATGGGGCGGCCCTGCAGCGCCTGGTGGACTGAGCGTATTGCTGCGCCGTCAAAAGCCCCAACTATTTACATGGCTTGGCTTGATATTCAACATAGCCGGGTGGGCGGGAAACCTCGATCAGGTCGCCGCCGACGGCATTGATGATCACGGGGTAGGAAGAGTTTGATAGCAGGATCGCAGGTGTTAAATCAGAGGGGTGATTGACATCGGGAATGATGCTGGACGCTCCGCTAAAAGTTGCGTATAGGTCGCACCCGTAGGTTACCCCCGTGGAATAATTCATGCTTCCGCAAAACCAATTGGTATAGATGCGCGTATTTGTGTCCGGAAAATATTCCATATAGCCGGTCCACGTGCTGATGGTTGTTCCGGCAGAATTCTTAAGCGCATAGTTCCAAGTTTCGTACGTATAGCCGGTGTAGGGATCGGTCGTCGTGTTATCCGACAATATCTGTACGACCATATTGTCTTTGTTGATGACCGGTCTCACTACGGCTATTGCGCCTTTCGAACTACCAATGGGATGCTCTTGACCCATCGTGCCATTGAAGACCAGCGTATAAGGCTGTGCTTGGGTTGGTGCTGGCGTCGGCAGCGTCACGGATCGATTCCCAACCTGCTGGCCTGCGGGAATGGACACGCTCCATGAAGCGCCGGGCACTGGTTTGCGCACGCCCGTGCTGTCGTCGTAATAGAGCGTGAATGTGCCATTCATATCTTCGTCGCCGAGGTTCTTGATGGCGCACTTTCCGGCGTTTGCCGCGTCCGGTACAAAGTCCAGCTTTCCACGGAAGAAGTAATCTAGCATGCCAGACGAATAGCCAACGGCGCGCGGGATCAGGAGTTTGTGCGCTTCGTCAAAATTGAAACGATTCAAGGAAAAGACCATTTTGGCACCCACAGCGCTGAGGTCGTCGTCGAACAATGAAAACGTACTCGTGCGCCGATTGGTAGTGGTTACGCCCGTATAGTTATCCCTCACAGGCGTGCTGATGAAATGGATTTCGCCGGTCAGCGGCTGGTTTGGTCCGACCGCTCCCAACAGATCGGTGATTTGCACTTTTTCGATGGTTGCACCCGTACCGTCGGGTAGCGGATAGTCCGTGGCGGGGAGTATGTTGGTGTCCGTCCCGCTAAAGTTTGTTCCTGCGGAAACGAAGCCGCGATTGGAATAATCGGCCAAACCCTTGTTGTCGGCTGTATGCCAGAACTGGTCCGGGGTCGTGACCTGGACCGAACCGTAGCCGGCGAATGGTAATACCGCTAGGATATCCCGCCTATTCGTATAGATTTCGTATCTGCTACCCGCGCCATGAGAGTCGTTGCGCGTATGCTGCGGCTGCCCCAGGTCCTGTATCAAATGCATCACATTGCCCAGCGTGCGAAAGGTCGATGCCCAATTGGCATCGCGGTCGGCTTTGGCCTGAGCCGTCAAAGCTTGGTAGAAATAGTCTTGGGCATCCTTGTAGGAATAGTCTTGCGGCGGGATATCTGCTGTTTCCAAGCCCCAGACGAGTGACGAATACCAACCAGCGTAGCCTGCTCCACCGTGAGCAGGGTCATAAAAATGATTGAAATAACGTGCAAATCCACCCCCTCCCGTCACGTCTTCGCACAAAGAACCGAGTCTGACCAATTCGAGAATTGACTTCTGCGCAGAACCGTAATGAAAGCAGGTGACTAGCCCTCCCCCATGAAATGGGTGGGTGTTGTCGGGCAGCATGCTATCCAGACCGCCGGCAAAACCGAAGTCGGGCAGTCGCGTTGCAAGAGTCGACACATTTCTCACCGCATATTCGGAAATGTTTTGGTGGGTTTCGACTTCGTAACTGTGAGCGAGTCCGATCGACAGAAGCAATGGAAGAAATATCAGAACCTTATTTTTCATCTTTAAACCTCTTCAGGAATTCACGATCGCTATCGCTAAATGGATAACTATTCAAGTTAATAATATTGGGCACTTTTGGCGCAATAGCTTTGATGCGCTTATTCTCTGCATCCAGTGCGAGCACCATGCGTGGGCAGGCGCGAACACAATCGTTACTGAATTCAATATTCCAAACACCACTAAGCCGAAATGCATAGTCAGACCAATCACCCTTGAAGGGTTTTAGCTTGATCACCTTTCCATTCCATATCGACGTTCGCACGGAGTTGGTATTGCGATTTTCGTGGCTGTACCCTGGGTTCAAAAGGAACTGGGGGTAGTAATCCGATTTGAAATAAATCAATTCGGGGTCGTGGCTGGAAAGGAAGGCAAAGATCGGGCTCGCAAGCGGACCCCAGCCCGGTATGAAATATTTGCCCTCGTTGTCTGTGACGACTTCTATGGTTTTGAATGATTCGCCGGGACCGCTAGCGCCAGGAAGTGTCGATTCGGGCCGCCATCGGGCGACGATCACCACCCCCTCCAGCGGTTTTCCGGTGTCTTCATCGACCACTTGCCCATGGACGGCTTCAGCAGAATAGGTCGGCGGATCGACGACGCCGTATGCCCAGAGCGGGATGAACAGGGCGGTAAATAGAACCAGTAGTTTTTGGAGATATCGTTTCATTGTCATCGCCTACATCGATTCAAGTCGCCATACCCCATCGTCCCCTTGCATGAAGTACACAAAGAAAATCCGGTTCACGCCGTTAATCGTGCGGTTAACCGCGTACTCGCCAACGGATGGCGATATGGACACCATCTGAAACTGCGAATAGCTGGCTACGATAACGGGCATTTTCGTGCTGAGCGCGTCGAATACCGGCCCATACTTCTCCTGCGCCTGCGCCGTGAGATAGGTCTTGGCTTGCGCCTTGCTGCCCTGAACCAATGCGCTGTTCATGCCGCTCCAGTGAGCCTTGACCATCTGATCGATCTGCGCCTTGTCTTGCACCCCAATGGTCACGACCGTCTCCACCACGCCACCCCGCGCGTCGGTCATCTTGAAGTGCGCTGGATAGGCGCCTGGGGCGGCATAGATGAACTGCAGCGGCGCTGCTGGATCGGCCGTAGTAAGGTCGATGACGGCATCGCCATTGAAATCGGCCTCGATCTTGGCAATGGCGTTCGCTGTACTGTTTTGCACCTTGAAGTTGACGGTCAATGGCGCCATGCCACTCGTCATGTCGGCAATCACCTGAATCGGCGCAGTGCCACTGCTGGTGATATTCAGCGTTTGTGTCGCCTTATTGCCCGCCGGCGTGGTGGCTGTAACGGTCAAGGCGTTTGCCCCGGCTGCTAATGGCACCTGGGCATAGAAACGATTGCTATCCTGCACGGCCACAATCCCATTGACGGTGATTCCGGTATTGATCGGCCCCATGAATGTGCCCGCGACCGTGAGCGTATTGCCACTGACCGCAGCGCCGTCAGCCGGGCTGGTGACCGTCACGCTCACCTCGTTCGCAGGTGCTGCAACGCACGCCACCGCCACATCCGAAACCGCGGTCTTGGCTATCGTGCCCGATCCCTTGGAGACGCTGCAAAACAAGCCGTCTGGTTGAGTCTTGACAAAGACGTTGTACGTGTCGCCAGCTTTTTTTGGGGTTGGGAAAGTAAACGAACTGGAACCGGCAGCCGGGCTCACGGTTTCATAGCCATTCGCCAGAACCAGGCCGTTCGCCGTCAATCCGCTGATGGTTCCGCCGACAGTGATTTCATTGCAACCGGTAATGGAAAATGCGACGGCGGCGAGTAGGATGTAGCGCATCCAACTCATAGTTCGAAAACTATTTCTCATTTTGACTTCCTGTATTGTGAAATGCTTGGATGAATCCGAATGGTCGCAACTTCTATAGCGCTGGCGAAATCTACGGGGGGGTAGAACCTGAGCATACTACCATTGTTTGCCAAAGTCATATTGCGAATCGTTGGTCATATGTCGGTCTGGGCTTTGTCTGGCTCGTTTGAGAATGACGGCGCGCACGGCCGCTTGCCGCTGCGCTGGTAACCAAGACCGCGATGGCAATCAAATGGTCAACGATGTCTTGTCGCAGGGTGTGCGTCCCCCTGCGTCGGCTCCGTTCGATGGCGTCTGGCAGGCAAACCATCACGCCCCGCCTGAATTCCCGGTAAAATCGCCCCTTCGCGATTTTGGCCACGGGGTATGTCGATGAGCGCTACGCCATCGTTTCAGGAAATCATTCTTCGCTTGCAGAAGTTCTGGAGCGAGCAGGGTTGCGCGCTGCTGCAACCGTATGACATGGAGGTCGGCGCTGGCACCAGTCACACGGCGACCTTTCTGCGCGCGCTCGGGCCCGAGCCCTGGAAGGCGGCCTATGTGCAGCCGTCGC
>CAZCPD010000182.1:0-6358 GCA_964500425.1 uncultured Rhodocyclaceae bacterium | reverse complement strand
TGTTGGTGTCCTGGTACTCGTCGACCAGCAGATGGCGCAGGCGGCCCTGCCAGCGCGCCAGTGCTTCCGGCGCGCGGTCGAAGAGATGCACCGGCAGGCGGATCAGGTCGTCGAAATCGACAGCCTGATAGGCGCGCAGCGTGCGCTCGTATTCGACGTAAAGGCGCGCAGCGGCCAGTTCGAGCGGCTCCTGCGCTGCGGCCAGCGCCTGTTCGGGATCGACGAGACCATTCTTCCAGTTCGAGATGCGGCTCTGCACGGCGCGGATCTGCGCCTTGTCGGGGGTGGCCAGCAGCTCGGCGATGAGGGACGCACAATCGCTCGAATCGAGAATCGAGAAGCTCGGCTTGAGCTCGCACAGTTTTGCTTCCTGACGCACGATGCGCGCGCCGAGCGCATGGAAGGTGCTGACCGTCAGCCCTTGCAGCGAGCGGCCCGGCATCAGCTTGGCGATGCGCTCCTGCATTTCGCGCGCCGCCTTGTTGGTGAAGGTGATCGCGGCGATGTGTGCCGGCTGCACCTGGCACTCCTCGATCAGGTAGGCGATCTTCTGCGTGATGACGCGCGTCTTGCCGGAGCCGGCGCCGGCGAGTACCAGCAAGGGGCCGTCGAGATAGCGGATGGCTTCGCGCTGCGGGGGGTTGAGCTTGGACATGGGTGAATCGAAAGCGGAAAGGCAGGGATGCACCGGCAAGTGTAGCCGCCGGCCGGCGTCTTCTGACGAAGGTTCTCCCGGTACGGGCGGCTTATGATGATGCGGCGCGCGCCGTCTTGCGTTTCGACACGGGGCTGGCAGCGGATTTCGTGGTCTTCCTCGCGGTGGTCCGGGGGGCGGGTTTTGCCGCGGAAGCCTTGGCGACTGACCGTTTGCCGGCCGCGGCCACAGCCTTGGCTGGCGCGAAGGCGGCGATGATCTTCAGCACGCTGTCCTTGAATTCCTCCGCCTCCCATGCCTTCGCCAGATGCGGCGCCATTTCGGCGATGTTGGGGAATTGACGGAGCGGCACCATCTCGAAGGCCAGCTTGAGCATGCGCGTCTCCTCGTCGACATCCTCGCTGCGGCCGCTGATGGCGCGGCGCGCCGGCTGGTTCATGAGGATGACGGAGCCGATCATGAACGACATCAGGGTATGGAAGAGCTGCGCCGCCGGTTTGGCTTCCAGCCCGGCTTCATGCAGGCGGCTCAGGATGGTTTCCATGACTTCAAGGGCGTTGCTGCCCTGGTAGGCCGCATTCAGCGAGGCGTTGTCGAGCAATGCCATCAGTCCGGGGTGGGCGCACAGTCCTTCGCGCATGTGGGCATAGGTGGCATGAATCCAGTTCGCCCAGTCCGTCTCGGCGTGATCGGTGACGTCGTAGTCGCCCACTACATGATCGACGATGTCGACCTCGATCTCGGCCTTGTTGCGGTAATGCCGGTACAGCGACATCGTGGAGACGCCGAGTTGCGCGGCGATCTTGCGCAGACTCAAGGCGTCCATGCCCTCCTGGTCGATGATCTCGAGCGCGGCTTGCAGGATCAGGTCTTTCGACAGGGAGCCGCGCGGCAGGGCGGAGCGTGTTTCCATTTCCGTTCATTCTGTCATGAGGCAATAACCCGGCATCCTAACGCATTTTTCGTCACTCGGCGCCGGATGAGGACGCCGGGGCTCCGCGTGTCCGGAATGATGGCCATGCGAATCGCCGGGGAGCGGTGGGATTGACAGTGTAGCGTACGGTGTTATTATTCGGGTCATCGAGGAGTCGCGTTGCCGTGTTCTTTGCGACCCTCACCCATCTGGAGCGTCATCAATGAGTACCGTCATGACTCGCCGCACCTTTCTGAAGGCCGGTGGCGGCGCGCTGTTGCTGAGCCTCGTCTATTTGCGGCTGAACCAGGACGAGCCGGTCGATGCAGTCCGTCCGGCTCGCCCTGCTGACACCGTCGATAAGACCGGCGTCAAGTATGCAAGCTTCGAGGATATCTATCGCAAGAAGTGGACCTGGGACTCGGTGGCGAAAAGCACGCATTTCGTAAACTGCTGGTATCAGCGCAATTGCAGCTGGAATGTGTTCGTGAAGAACGGCATCGCCTGGCGCGAGGAGCAGTCGGCGACCTACGAACAGATCGATCCGAATATTCCGGACTTCAACCCGCGTGGCTGCCAGAAGGGGGCGGCCTACAGCCAGCGCATGTACGACGCCGGCCGCGTGAAATATCCGCTGAAGCGGGTGGGCGAACGCGGCGAAGGCAAGTGGAAGCGCGTCTCGTGGGACGAGGCGCTGGCCGACATTGGCAACCGCGTTGTCGACGTGATGACCAGCGACGGGCCGGGCGCCATCACCTGGGATCCGGGGACAGCCAATGCCGGCGGCGGTTCGTCAACGGCCCCCTATCGTGCCGGCTTCATCCTCGACACGCCGCTGATCGATGTGAATACCGAGGTAGGCGATCATCATCCCGGCGCGCAAACAACCGTTGGCAAGATCTCCTTCTCCAGTTCGATGGACGACATGTTCCACTCGGATCTGATCCTGATCTGGGGCGGCAATCCGGCGTACACCCAGATTCCAAATGCGCATTTCATCACCGAGGCGCGCTACCACGGCGCCGAGATCGTCGCCATTGCGCCGGACCTCAACGCCTCGGCCATCCATGCCGACCTTTGGCTGAGCGTCAATGCCGGCAGCGACGCGGCGCTGGCCCTGTCCATGGCGCAGGTCGTCGTAAGCGAAAACCTGCACCGCGTCGACTTCATCAGGGAGCAGACCGATCTACCGCTGCTGGTGCGCGAAGACAATCGTCACTACCTGCGCCAGAGCGACATTGAAAAAGGCGGCCGCGACGACGTCTTCTACGTCTGGGACGAAATCACGCAAAGCCTCCAGCCGGCGCCGGCCAAATCGCTGGCGCTGGGCGAACTCAAGCCAGCGCTCGAAGGCAACTACAACGTTCGCTTGCGCGGCGCCAAGCCGGTTACCGTCAGACCTGTGTTTGCCTTGCAGCGCGAACAACTCGACGCGCGCTGGACGCCGGAACAGACAGCAAAAACGACAGGCGTCTCGCCCAAGGTCGTGCGCAGGCTGGCGCGCATGCTTGCCAATGCACGCGCGGCGATGTGCGTCACCCAGTCGGTGTTCTCCAAGTATTACCATGGCATTGAAATGGAGCGCTGCCAGATCCTGCTGTTCAGCCTGTGCGGGCAGATGGGCAGGAAGGGCAGCGGCGTCACCGGATTCCCGGCGCTGACCATCGACGGCGCGCAGTCCACAGTGGTAGCCCCCGGCAACCTGGCGCCATCGCTGGCCGTGATGACCGTAGCCGCCGGCGCCGCCCCGCAATTCATCAAGGGCAAGCTGGACGGCAAGACCGACGAGATGATCCTCACCGACATCGTGGCCGACAAATACCGTGAAGGCGGCTTCATCGCCGGCAACCTGTATTACTACCACGTTGGCCTGCAGGCGCTCTACGGCAGTTCGAAGAAATACGACCCGACGATGAAACGCGAACTGGCGAGTTTCCTCGAAGAAGCCTACCGCAAGGGCTGGCAAATCCGGCCGCCGAAGCAACGTCAGCGCATCTTCTTCGAAATCGGCGGCAACATCCTGCGTCGCGCGCGCGCCTACGACGTGCTCGAAGACACGCTGGTCAAGGAACTCGATCTGCTGGTCACGCTGGACTGGCGCATGAGCAACACGGCGCTGCACAGCGACTATATGTTGCCGGCCGCCGGATGGTATGAAAAGGACGACATCCTCTGGGCGACGCCGCTGTCGCCCTACATTCACTGCATCAGTCGCGCCGTCGAGCCGCTCGGCGAAGCCAAGGCCGACTACGCCGTGATCTGCCTGCTGATGAAGACCATCCAGCAACGTGCCCAGGCGCGCGGCGTCACCCACTTCACCGATCGCGCGGGAGTCCGACGGCGGCTCGACAACGTCTACGACGAATTCACCTTCGGCGGCCGCTTCAACGAAGACAAGCCCGAGGCCATCCTCGAGCACGTTCTCGAACAGACCACCAATCTCAACGGCATCAACTGGCAGCAGCTCAAGGAAAAAGGCTTCGAGCGCGTCACCGGGCTGGGCATGAGCTTCATCAATCTCGGCAACGCCACCGACATCAAGCCGAACGAAACCATCACCGCCAACACCTGGCACACCGAGAAGAAAATGCCCTGGCCGACACTGACGCGTCGCATCCAGTTCTACATCGACCACCCGTTCTATCTGGAGCAAGGCGAAGAGCTGCCGACGCACAAGGACAGCCCGCCGATCGGCGGCAACTACCCGCTGATGCTGAATGGCGCACACGCCCGCTGGTCGATCCATGCGGCATGGCGCGACAATCCGACGCTGTTGCGCATCGGCGGACGCGGCGAGCCGACGGTGTGGATCGGCGCCCACGACGCCGCCACTCGTGGCATCAGCGACAACGACCGGGTGCGCGTGTTCAACGACATCGGTTCCTATGAAACCCTCGCCAAGGTCGTGCCCAGCCTGCGTCCCGGCCAGGTGATCGTCTATCACGCCTGGGAGCCTTACCAGTTCAAGGACCGCAAGTCGTACAGCGTGCTGACGCCGAGTCCGCTGAATCCCCTGTCGCTCGCCGGTGGTTACACCCATCTGCAACCGGTCCCCGAGGCCAACACACCGGGGCCGACCGATCGCGACACGCGTGTCGACATCGAGAAGATCGGCGCGCCGCCCGTATCGCTGGCCAAGCCCGTGCAGTTCGTCAAATCCCGGAGGTCCTGAAATGCACGCCGACGCCATCGCCCCCGACCTCGATCACGCGCCCCTTGCCGCCACGCGCAGTGCGCTCTATGCGCTGTTCGCCTTCATGTTCGCCTACCCGGATGCCGACTGGGTTGCCGCGATCCGCGCCGGCGAAGTGGCACAACGTATGGCCGAGCTTTGCGCAGGGATCGACGTTGTTTCGCCGCCGCCATTGAACCCCGACCGCAATGCGCTGGCCAATGCCGGCAGCGACGACGACGCTCTCGCCATCGAATACACCCGCCTCTTCGACACCGGACCGATCTCGCTCCATGGCGGTCATCACCACGGCGCGCGCATGCCGGTGATGGAGGAGGTGCTGCGGTTTTACGAGCACTTCGGCCTCACGCCGGATCCGCGCAGCAACGAACTCCCCGACCACCTGGTCGCCGAACTCGAATTCATGCATTTCCTCTGCCACCGCGAAGCCATCGCACCAGCTTCGGGCGCGGAACCCTATCGCCGCGCACAGCGCGACTACCTGCAACGCCAGCTCGGCCGCTGGGCGCCTCAACTGCACGAGCGCCTCGTCGAACAGCAGGCACTCCCGTTCTTCAGCGAAGCCACGCGCCTGCTCGCGGGCTTCCTGAGCTGCGAACAGGGCCTGCTTCAGGCCCCACACCCCATGTAGTCCCCCTTCAATCATTTCGAAAGGTACCCAGATGGAATTGATGCGATGTGTGTCAAGGGCGGCCCTCGCCCTCACTCTCTCGATGATCGGCGCAACGGCGGCTCACGCCAGGGCCACGCCGGAAGAACTCGCCCGGCTCGGCAAACAGGCCAACTGCATGGGCGCCGAAAAAGCCGGTACGCCTTCCGGCGTCGCCGAGTACACAGGCAAGTGGCTGGGCGCGGCGCCCGGCATGGTCACGGAAATCGGCAAGCATCCGGTCGATCCCTACGCCGCGGAGAAGACCTTGTTCACCATCTCCGCGCAGAACATGGCGAGCCATGCCGACAAGCTCTCCGAGGGCCAGAAGGCCCTGTTCAAGAAATATCCGGCGACCTTCAGGATGCATGTCTATCCTGCGCATCGCGATTTCCGTCTGGAGGACTCGTTGTGCAAGGTGCTCGCCCTGAATGCCGCCGAAGCGGAGCTGATCGACGACGGCGTCAACGTGAAGAACGGCCACAAGGGCGCGACCCTGTTCCCGTTCCCGAAGACCGGCCTGGAACTGCTCTGGAACGGAGCGTTCCCGACGCGCAGCAATGTCGAATACCGCGACACCGATCTGGCGGTGGTCTATCCGAACGGCAACATTCTCTGGGGCCGCCAGCTGATGTGGCAGTACGCGCGCATGAACGACCCGAAGCTGCGCGGCACGAAGATGGAGGGCATCGCCGCCTACACCAAGCTCGTCACCCTGTTGCCCGAGCGGGAGAAGGGCGCGCTGACCAAGACGCTGGATTTCTTTACCATGGACAAGGACCAGCAACGCCTCGCCTGGCAATACATTCCCGCGGTGCGGCGGGTGCGCCAGGCGCCAGGCTTTGGCTTCGACATGCCCAACCCGTCTTCGGCGAACACCATCACCATCGACGAAACGCGCCTTTTCAATGGCTCGGGCCAGCGCTACGAATGGAAGATTCTCGGCAA
>CAZCPD010000181.1:0-6393 GCA_964500425.1 uncultured Rhodocyclaceae bacterium | reverse complement strand
TTCACTCAACTATTCGCCATGAACCAGAAGCAGGAAAAAACGATGACAACGCACCGGGAATCCGGCGATGAACAGCGGCCGAGCCAGCCTTCGCATAGTCGGCTGCCAGGCTTGCACCTGCTCGGCGATCTCTACGGTTGCCGTTGCGAGCCCAGCTACCTGGTCGATGAACACCTCATCGCCGCGCACTGCCGGCAACTCGTCGAGGAATCGGGCCTCAATGCCATCAACCACCTTTTTCACCGTTTCGGGACGAATGAAGGCGTCACCGGGATGATAGTGCTGGCCGAATCCCACATGTCGCTGCATACTTGGCCGGAAGAAGGCTATGTCACGATAGACGTCTACGTCTGCAATCATTCGGCCGACAATCGTGACAAGGCGCAGCGGCTGTTCGACGCGCTGCTTGACACCTTTCAGCCGACCGATCCGCATGTCTGGCGCATCGATCGCGCCTGACCCGCAGCCATCCAAGCCACTGCCCGCCGCCATGAATTCCAATCTTTACGCCATCCTCGCCGCCCATTTCCCCAGCGATCCTGCTGCCGCCTGCATGATCCTCCCGGACGGCAGGGTGTGGTCCTACCGCGATGTCGAACGGGCCTCCGGACGCATGGCCAATCTGCTGGTCAGCCTCGGCCTCAAGCCCGGCGACCGGGTCGCCGCGCAGGTCGAGAAGACGCCCGAAGCACTGGTGCTTTACCTCGCCACGATCCGCGCCGGCATGGTGTATCTGCCGCTCAACCCGGCCTACCAGCGTCATGAACTATCCTATTTCCTCGGCGACGCGAAGCCTGGCCTGTTCGTCTGCGGCCCCCAGCAGCGCGAGCAGGCTCCGCAACTGGCCCTGCTGGCCGGCATCCGTCATGTGCTGGAACTCGATGACGCCGGCCATGGCTCGTTGATCCACGCCGCCGCGCCCCACCCCGACGAATTCGCCACGGTGACCCGCCGCAAGGAAGATCTCGCCGCGATTCTCTATACGTCCGGCACGACCGGACGTTCCAAGGGCGCCATGCTGTCGCACCACAACCTTGCCGACAATGCGCAGACGCTCCACGCCAACTGGCATTTCCGGCGCGGCGACGTGCTGCTGCACATGCTGCCGACCTTCCATGTGCATGGCCTCTTCATCGCCAGCCATTGCGCACTGCTGAACGGATCGGCGATGCTGTTCGAACCGAAGTTCGACGCCACGCGCATGCTCAAGCTGCTACCGCAAGCCACGGTTTTCATGGGCGTACCGACCTATTACGTGCGGCTTCTCCACGAAACCGCGCTGAGCCGTGCGTTGTGCGGACACATGCGCCTGTTCATCTCCGGATCGGCGCCACTGCTGAAGGAAACCTTCGAAGAATTCCGCGCCCGCACCGGCCACATCATCCTTGAACGCTACGGCATGACCGAAGGCGGCATGTTCACGTCCAACCCCTATACCGGCGAGCGACGCGGCAGCACGGTCGGCTTTCCGCTGCCAGGCATGCAGCTGCGCATCGTCGATGGCGCCGGCAAGGAAGTGGCCTCCGACGCGGTCGGCACGATCGAGGTCAAGGGCGAAAATGTGTTCCGCGGCTACTGGCGCATGCCGGAAAAGACCAAGGAAGAATTCACCGCCGATGGCTACTTCAAGACCGGCGATCTCGGCACGCGCGATGCCGAGGGCTATATCTCCATCGTTGGCCGCGCCAAGGACCTGATCATCAGTGGCGGCCTCAACGTCTACCCGAAGGAAGTCGAGCTGCTGATCGACGCACTCGACGGCGTCGCCGAGGCGGCGGTGATCGGCCTGCCGCACGC
Source organism: uncultured Rhodocyclaceae bacterium (assembly GCA_964500425.1). Taxonomy (GTDB): domain Bacteria; phylum Pseudomonadota; class Gammaproteobacteria; order Burkholderiales; family Rhodocyclaceae; genus Sterolibacterium. The sequence goes on along the minus strand of CAZCPD010000181.1, from coordinate 4,596 downwards.
CGACCTCGGCGAGGCCGTGACCGCGGTGGTGGTACGCCAGCACAATGCCGCCGGCGCGGCACTGACACCAGGCGGCATCATCGCCGCGCTGAAAGGGGAGATCGCCGGCTTCAAGCTGCCCAAGCGCATCATCCTGGTCGACAGCCTGCCGCGCAACAGCATGGGCAAGGTTCAGAAGAACCTGCTGCGCGAGCAATACCGCGAATCGCTTGCGCTCAACGCCGATGCCTCCTGATTTCGACTGGCGCCGCATCGACACCGTCCTGCTCGACATGGACGGCACACTGCTCGATCTGAATTTCGACAACCATTTCTGGCAGGAGCACGTGCCCCAGCGCTACGCCGAGGCGCGGGGCCTCAGCCATGCCGCGGCGCGCGACGAGCTGGCAACACGCTATCGCTGCCATGCTGGCACGCTCGAATGGTACTCGGTGGACTTTTGGCAAGAATCCCTGCAACTCGACATCATGCGACTCAAGGAAGAGGTAGCGCACCTGATCGCCGTGCATCCCGAGGTCATCGGCTTCCTTGCTGCCCTGCGGACCTCCGGCAAGCGCGTGGTGCTCGCCACCAACGCCCATCACAAGAGCCTGAGTCTGAAGATGGCGCGCACTGGCCTGGCCGGCTACTTCGACGAGATGATCACCTCGCACGAGACCGGTTATCCCAAGGAAGCTGCGGAGTTCTGGGCAGCGCTGCGCGCGCGAACCGGCTTCGATCCGGCGACAACGCTGCTGGTCGACGACAGCCTGCCGGTTCTTGATGCAGCGCAGGCCTACGGCATCGCTCGACTCATCTGCGTCCGCCAACCGGACACACGCCGGCCGCCGAATGAAACCGGCGGGTACCAAGCCATCGACAGTTTTGCCGAGATTCTTCCAACCCGCTGAGTAGCGTCGGCAAAAAAAACGCGGCTTGTCGCCGCGTTTTTTTTCGTGCCTCCGGGACTCACGAGCAAGCGGTTTGATGCCGCTTGCTCGAGCCTTCCGGACTGAAACCTGGTGGCCGCCTATTTCTGAGGCCAGCAGGTCGGGCCCACACCATTGAAGCCGGTGTCGCAGGAATCGTAGCAGAGACCGGCATCCAGCTCCTTGCCTGCCTGGCAAGTGTGCACCGGCGCACCAACACCGCGGCCGTAGGACAGGGCATCGTTGGTCCAGCAGACCGGGCCAACACCATGGTAGCCGCTGTTGCAGACCGGGTAGCAGAGACCGGCATCCATCTCCTGACCGGCGCCGCATGTCTGCGGCGGGATGGTACCGATACCGCGATCATACGAAGACTCGTTCAGCCAGCAGACCGGACCGACGCCATGGTAGCCCGTGGAGCAGGGCACGTAGCAGAGGCCCGCGTCCATCTCCTTGCCGCTCGGGCAGCCGTAGGGAATCAGATTCGGGATGGTGCCGACGCCGCGGCCATAGGACAGCGCCAGGTCGTTGTAGCAAACATTCAGCACACCATGGAAGCCTGCCTTGCACGGCGTGTAGCACAGGCCGGCATCCATCACCTTGCCGCTGGCGCAGGCCGAGGTCGGCACGGTGCCGACACCGCGACCGTAAGAAGCCTCCTGCTTCCAGCAGACCGGACCGACACCGTCATAACCGTAGCGGCAAGGCGTATAGCAGAGACCCGCGTCATACTCCTCTTCGGATCCGCAGCCCATCGGCACGCCGACACCGCGATCGTAGGCGACCTTGGGCGGCGGCGCCGCGGAGATGTCGCAGCTGTCGCTGGTCTTGACCAGGGTGCCGGACAGGTCGAGGTGCGTATTGTGATCGCCAACCGCTTCAACCTGGTTGAAATTCATCGACATACACATCAACGACGGCAGCTTGAGGTTGGTCAGCGGCGCGCTCAACTGCTCGAGCACATAGCCAATGCCGAGTTGCGCGAACTGGTTGATCTGCTCATTGATGAACCCGGGCAACTCCGCCCCGTCGCCGATGGCGGCGCCGATGACGTTGATGTTGGGCACGGAAGCAACGGTGAATTGCAGGAGATTGTCAGCGCCGACCGACAGCTTCACATCGGCAACGACATTCAGGCGCACGCGATAGGCATTCTTCCAGACGCCGCTGACCTTCTTCTGGCCGATCATCTTCAATCCATGGATGTACATCTTGGCGCTGGCCATGGCGCCGATCTTGGAAACCTGGATCTGCGGCGCGGTCTGCATCTCGATCAGGGTCCGCGTATCGCCGTCAACGCCGATGCTGTCATCGTGCGGCAAGCCGAACTGGTTGGTCTTCGCGCCGGTCGCCGTCGTCGTCACGGTGTTAACCTGGGTCAAACCGATGGCGTGAGCCGAAGCCAATGCCTGATTGATGAAGTTCGTGTTGATGTCGAGCGAGAAATCGCCAGCAGTCGCCGACGGCGCCGGCAGGACGTCCGGGGTGTAGAGCGCACCGAGCGGCTGCGCAACCAAGGGATCGACCGTGCCGGGCGCCATCGCCCCGGACATCGCGACGATCAGGCTGCCGCTGCTAGTGGTCAGCTGTTCGGGCTGCAACACCGCCGACATGTCCCGACCATACAAGGACACGGTATAGCTATCGACGATCATCTGCGAGACGGTCTTCGCCAGCAGCGAGGAAACCGTCTTGCTGATCAGGCCGGACATCGACGAGCCGACCAGATTGACGAGACCGGAGCTGACCGGCGAAATGATGGCATTGAAGACTGCCGGCGTATTGTCGAGCACAATCGCGCCGATGTGGAACTTCATGTTCGACAGGACGATCTTCGGCACCTTGTTGGCAACCGCCATCTGGATATCGGCCGAGAAATCGATCGGACCGAGTTCCGCGCCGATGGTGATGCTCGTCGGCGGCAGCAGGCCGTTGTAGATTTTCAGCGTCAGCACCGCATGCGCGTTGGTCATCGTGCCGGCAAAGCTGCTATTGCCCTGGTCGCCGAGAGTGAACTTGAAAGACTCGGCCGACAGCGAGATCGAGTCGAGCGTGGCCTCGGAACCGTAAAGTTCGCCAGCAAGCCCCTTCGAGGTCGAGCTGAATATCTTGGTTCCCGCCATCATCGCATTCAGATCGGTTCCGTTGAGGATATTGACCAGACCGGAGAGAGCGACATCAATGGCGCCCTGATTGACCCGCATGCCGAGAATCGGGTTGTTGTTCAAACCCAGGCGCCCATATTTGGTCTGACTGGTCGTATCGAGCTTATCGACGGCGTCGAAGGTGTAAACATCAGCCGCCGGCACCGAAACGGTGAACGAACCATCCGCCCCGACCACGGTGCTGACACCATTGATGAACAGCGACTTGACGCCCGCCGTATCGATCAGCATACCGTTGATCGTGTTCGGATCCTGGGAATCCGCACTCAACACCACCACGCCGGGGCCCGTCGTGTCGTAGGTGAATTCCACCTTGGGACCGAAAGCCGGATCGACCTGCAGGGTGTTCTTGCCCTGGATCAGATAGGGCGCCAGGTCCGGCCCCTGGGCCACGGCTTCGGTGGGGCCGAAGGTGAAGAAGGAATTGACGATGATGCCGTTCAACGTGATGCGCGGAAACGGATCCGGCAATGTCTCGTAGCGAATCTTGAAAACAGCCGGCACACTGGTGTAGACGCTGCCATCGGCGGGTTCGACGATTTCATAGGGCGACTTGCAGGCGGCCAGACCGAACAAGACGAGGAAAAACAAGGCGATGCGAAGAAACCGGACGTGCAGCGTTCTCATGTCGTGTGCGCGCTTTCTCGATGTCGATGATATTGAGATGGGATGATGACCGGCCGAATCCGGCCTCGAATTCCCCTGACCAAGGCACATTCGCCCGGCACAAGGATATTACTCCAATTATCACAGATAATTGGCAACAGCAACCGGCCAACCTACCCAGCATGGGTAAATCGACCCTAAAAAAACAAACACTTGTTCTACAAGCCTCGATGATTTGAAGCGCGATTACGTCCGACCGTAGTAATCCAGATACCAAGCGACGAAGCGGCGGATACCCTCTTCGACCGATGTCGCTGGCGCGAAGCCGGTGATGGCATGCAGGCTGGCGGTGTCGGCATAGGTTGCTGGCACGTCACCATCCTGCAACGGCAGGAAGTTCTTCTGCGCCGTCCTGCCGAGAGCCTTTTCCAGCGTCTCGATGTAGCTCATCAGCTCGACCGGCTGATGATTGCCGATGTTGCAGACACGGTACGGCGCCCAGCTGGTGGCTGGATCCGGCAGCTCCTTGTCGAAGCCCGGATTCGCCACTGGCGGGCAGTCGAGCAGCTTGACGACACCCTGGGCGATGTCGTCGATGTAGGTGAAGTCGCGGCGCATCTTGCCGTGGTTGAAGACATCGATCGGCCGACCTTCGAGGATGGCCTTGGCGAACAGGAACAGCGCCATATCCGGACGGCCCCACGGGCCATACACTGTAAAGAAGCGCAGGCCGGTGGTCGGCAGGTTGAACAGATGACTGTAGGTATGCGCCATCAGCTCGTTGGCCTTCTTGCTGGCGGCATACAGGCTGACCGGATGATCGACGCTGTCGTGCTCGGAGAACGGCATCCGCGTGTTGCCGCCGTAGACGCTTGAACTGCTGGCATAGACGAGGTGCTCGACGCCGGCGTGACGGC
>CAZCPD010000180.1:5911-6444 GCA_964500425.1 uncultured Rhodocyclaceae bacterium | reverse complement strand
CCGCTACCGAGTCTCGGTCGCCGACCCGGACCAGCTGGTCGTCGCCATTTCGCAATCGGGCGAAACCGCCGACACGCTGGCCGCCGTCAAGCACGCCAAGGCGCGCGGCATGGAGCGCACGCTGGCGATCTGCAACGTCGCCGAATCGGCCATCGTGCGTGAGTGCGCACTGCGCTTCCTGACCCGTGCCGGCATGGAGATCGGCGTCGCATCGACCAAGGCCTTCACCACCCAGCTGGCCGCGCTGTTCCTGCTGGCGGCGACGCTGGCCAAGCAGAATGACCGTCTCTCGTCCGGCGAGGAGGCCGAGTTCCTGACGGCGCTACGCCACCTGCCGCTGGCCGTGAAGAAAGTGCTCGAACTGGAACCGGCGATCGCCGAATGGGCGCAGGGCTTCGCCGCCAAGAGCCACGCGCTGTTCCTCGGTCGCGGCCACCATTACCCGATCGCCCTCGAAGGCGCGCTCAAGCTCAAGGAAATCTCCTACATCCACGCCGAGGGCTACCCGGCCGGAGAGATGAAGCATGGTCCGA
>CAZCPD010000180.1:3485-5901 GCA_964500425.1 uncultured Rhodocyclaceae bacterium | reverse complement strand
CGGCCCGCTGGCGCTGGTCGACAAGGACATGCCCGTGATTTCCGTGGCGCCCAACGACAACCTTCTGGAAAAACTCAAGTCCAATCTTCAGGAAGTGCGGGCGCGCGGCGGCGAGCTTTACGTCTTCGCCGATGCCGACAGCGAGGTGGCGGAAAGCGAGGGCGTGCATATCCTGCGCCTGCCCGAGCACTACGGCCTGCTTTCGCCGGTCCTGCATGTGGTCGCCCTGCAGCTGCTTTCCTACCACGTGGCGCTGGTCAAGGGCACGGACGTCGACAAGCCGAGAAATCTCGCCAAGTCGGTGACTGTTGAATAGAATGCGGCTTCGGGTTTGTAATAATCTGTAAAACAGGCAACAAGGCGGTGCGGAGCGCCAGGCGGCGCTTCACGCTTCAGTCACATGCCGAATCGGGTCGCCAGCCGGCGAAAATGCGCAGTCACCAAGTTCTGCCTTCGGCGCCACCGAAGACGGAGAAGGATAGCAATGAAACGAGTAGATGATTTCCGCCTCAAGTTCGGCAAGCACGAGCTGGTGCCGATCATGATCGGCGGCATGGGTGTCGATATCTCGACCGCCGACCTGGCGCTGGAAGTCGCGCGCCTCGGCGGCGTCGGCCACATCTCCGACGCCATGGTGCCTACCGTTTCCGACCGGCGCTTCAAGACCCATTTCGTCCGCGACAAGCTCAAGCTCTACAAGCACAACGTCGCCAATCCCGACAAGTCCGTGGTCCAGTTCGACCTCGGCCTGCTCGATGAAGCCACGCGCTACCATGTCGGCAAGACCATGGAGGCCAAGCGCGGCCCCGGCATGGTCTTCGTGAATTGCATGGAAAAGCTCACCATGAACGCGCCGCGCGAGACGCTGCGCGTGCGCCTCAAGGCCGCGCTGGACGTCGGCGTCGACGGCATCACGCTGTCGGCCGGCCTGCACCTCGGCTCGTTCGCGCTGATCGAGGATCACCCGCGCTTCCGCGACGCCCATCTGGGCATCATCGTCTCCTCGCTGCGCGCGCTGCAACTGTTCCTGCGCAAGACCGCCAAGCTCAACCGCCTGCCGGACTTCGTCGTCGTCGAAGGCCCGCTCGCTGGCGGCCATCTCGGCTTCGGCATGGACTGGGCGCAGTACGATCTCGCCACCATCGTCGCCGAGATCCAGCAGTTCATGAAGACCGAACAGTTGAACATACCGGTGATCCCCGCCGGCGGCATCTTCACCGGCTCCGACGCCGTCGACTACCTCGAAAATGGCGCGGCGGCGATACAGGTGTCGACGCGCTTCACCGTGGCGCAGGAATGCGGCCTGCCGCCCAACGTGCAGCAGGAATACTTCAAGGCCAGCGAGAACGACATCGAGGTGAATACCGTCTCGCCGACCGGCTATCCCATGCGCATGCTGAAGAGCAGCCCGGCGATCGGCTCCGGCATCCGCCCCAACTGCGAAGCCTTCGGCTACCTGCTCGACGGCTCGGGCAACTGCTCCTATGTCACCGCCTACAACCGCGAGCTGGCGGCGCATCCGGACGCCAAGAAGCTGTCGGTCATGGACAAGACCTGTCTGTGCACCCACATGCGCAACTTCGACTGCTGGACCTGCGGCCACTACACCTACCGGCTCAAGGACACCACGCGCAAGCTCGCCGACGGCAGCTACCAGATCCTCACTGCCGAGCACATCTTCCGCGACTACCAGTACAGCACCGACCAGAAGATTCTCCTGCCCGATTGAACGCGGACAGGTAGGGCGCGACTGCGCCCGGGAGAGAAAGCGGCCGGATGCGCATGACTGTGCATCCGGCCTTGTTTTATACAAACGCGCATGATGCATATCTTCACCCACAGAGGATGAAACGAGCGCAATCCAAAATGGCCCGCCCCCTCCCGGCCTCCCCCTCTCGGGGGCGGTGACTATACGGCTCGCTACGCTCGATCGCTATACCCAGCATCAAATCCGCAGTTTCACGTCAAATAAATAATACCTAGCCACGACCACCATGAAATTCGATCAACAGGCCAACCGCCACGTTCCAGTTTTCGAACCCCTCGTCATTGCCAACCCCGATCAACACCAGTGGGACCGCGAAGTCGATGTCGCCGTCGTCGGCTTCGGTCTCGCCGGCGCCGCCGCGGCGCTGGAAGCGGCGAGCCAGGGCGCGCGCGTGCTGGCGCTTGATCGCCTCAATGGCGGCGGCGCCTCGGGCCTATCTGGCGGCGTCGTCTACGCCGGCGGCGGCACGCGCCAGCAGCGCGAAGCCGGCGTCGAGGACACGCCCGACAACATGTACGAATACCTGCGCGTGCAGGTCGGCGGCGTGGTCTCGGACGCCACGCTGCGGCGTTTCTGCAATGACAGCGTCGCCAACCTCGAGTGGCTGGAGAGCTTCGGTGTGCGCTTCAGCAGCCGCTACTACAAGGA
>CAZCPD010000180.1:0-3385 GCA_964500425.1 uncultured Rhodocyclaceae bacterium | reverse complement strand
AGCGTCGCCGACCTCGCGCGCAAGATCGGCATCCCCGCCGACGCGCTCGACCAGACGCTGCGCGCCTACAACCAGAGCATCGGCGCCGGCCAGCCCGACGAACACGCCAAGCCGGACAAGTATCGCGTGGCGATCGGCAATGCGCCCTACTATGCGATCGACATCAGCATCGGCTCGAAATTCCCCTGCCCGACCCTGACCCTCGGCGGCCTCAGCGTCAATGAAGAAAGCGGCCTGGTCCTCGACGCCGCCGGCCAGCCCATCCCCAGGCTCTACGCCGCCGGCCGCAACGCCGTCGGCCTCTGCGCCCACACCTACATCAGCGGGCTGTCGCTGGCGGACTGCCTGTTCAGCGGCAGACGGGCGGGGCGGCATGCGGTGAGGGGTGGGGTGTGATGAGGCGCCTATTCTCCGATCGTTAGTGTAGGGCGGATAAGCGCAGCGTCATCCGCCGTTCTTTCACTTCTGCCGAAGGGGCTCGATTTGTTACATAAAGCTCTGCTTGCCGTTGTATTCGTCTCGGCCATGCTGGCCAACGTTGCTTCAGGTGCAACCAATTCGTTTGTGTTCAAGTTGGATCAAGAGGAGAAAACTTGGCACAAATTTGTTAGCGATGTCGTAACTTCTCGCGCAGGCAACCAAGTGGGCGGGAAGTGATGTTCTCGCTATCGCTTGGCGGATGACTTAATCATCCTCGCGCATCCAAACGCTCCAGCTTTCCCTGCCAGTCCAGGATTTTCTGATCTGCGGTCATGAGCGGAACGCCGTGTGCGAGTGCGGTGGCCACGATGAAGCGGTCGGCGGGATCGCGATGGAAATTTTCCAGTTGGCAGGACAGCAGGGCGATCCGCCCGTCGAGCGGAATTTCCACAAGGCCGGCGCGCAGCCATTCGTTTCGCCAGCGTTCGACGGGCAGGGGCAGGGCGATGCGCCCACGCTCGGCCAGCATGGCGGCTTCCCAGAAACTGATCACGCTGACGGCGATCTGTCCCGAGCGCCAGGCCGTTTCGATCCGGTGGTGCGCTTTCGTCCCCAGTGACGGGGCGTTGCAGTCCATCCACAGCAGGGCGTGAGTGTCGAGGATCACTTCAGGACTTCCCACAGATCATCTTCCAGCGGGGCGATCACATCGCCATGGATTTCCAGATCCGGATGGAGGCCGAACGGCGAGTCGATACGCCCTCCGGTATAAGGGCGGAGTTCCGCGACTGGTTTTCCGTTCTTGGTGACTACCCAGGTCTCGCCGGTGGCGGCGACGGTATCCATGAGGGCCAGGCATTTGGCCTTGAATTCGGAGGCTTGAATGATATGCATGGCTTTTCCTGGAAAGTGACCATTTCGATGACTATAGTCATCGAAATGGTCATGGTCAAGCTCTATAACGTAAAAGCGACGGGGTCAGGTCTTGAGTTGCCACATGGCAACTCAAGACCTGATAAACATCTAGCCGGCGGCCAGCCTCCGGAGGATGGCGTAACGTTAGGGGGCGAACTCTCAACGAAACGTCATCCACCATGAAACCGAAATGGAACTTTGCGCGGGGATCGACTTGCATGCAAACAACAGTGTCGTCGTGGTGCTAGACGCGAACGACCGGGTGGTCTTTCGTAAGCGCCTGCCGAACGATCTTGGCATGATCGTCGAAGCGCTGCGGTTTTGTGGCTCCATCAACGCCGTGGCCGTGGAATCGACCTTCAACTGGTGCTGGCTCGGCAACGGTCTACAGAACGCAGGGCATGAAGCCCTCGGCCTGGGCCTTGTCCGAATCCTGTGCAGGATATACACTTTTATATGTATATCCAGACAGCGAGGTCCGCATCATGCAAGTCGCAAAATGGGGCAACAGCCTGGCGGTTCGAATTCCGGTCGCCGTGGCTGAGGCCATGCAGCTCAAGGAAGGCGACGAAATCGAAATCCAGGTGGCGGGCGCACGCACGTTCGAGCTGGCGCGCAAGGCGGGCGCGAAGGAACTGCTGGCGCGGCTGCGCAAGTATCGCGGACGCCTGCCGGCGGATTTCCGTTTCGACCGGCTTGAGGCGAACGAGCGCGGCGCGTGAAGCCGTTGAACTTCATCGACACGAACGTCCTGGTCTATCTGCTCTCCGCCGATGCGGTGAAAGCAGAACGCGCCGAATCCCTGCTGGCTTCCGGCGATTGCGTGGTCAGCGTGCAGGTCCTCAACGAATTCGCCGCAGTGGCAACGCGCAAACTGAAGATGTCGTTGGCCGAGGTGGGTGAGGTGCTGGGCACGATACGCGCCGTCTGCCGAGTCGCGCCGCTGACCGAAGATGTGCATGTGCTGGGTCTGCGGATCGCCGAGCAGTATCGGTTGTCGATCTACGATGCCATGATCGTCGCCTCCGCGCTGGAGGCCCAATGTCCCAGCCTGTGGTCGGAAGACATGCAGAACGGCCTGAAGGTGGAGCGGAAGCTGGTCGTCAGAAACCCCTTTGTTCAATAGGAGTCTGTCATGCGCACCTTTCTTTTGAGCCTGTGGCTGCTGCTGGCAAGCGCGCCGGCGCTCGCCAATCCCGCCCTGCACGGCACCTGGTCGGCCGTGGTGAATGGCCAGCCCATGGTGGTGAGCTTCGCCGCTGGCGGCGGTGGAACGGTCGACGGCCAGCCGATGCGCTGGCAGACGATGGGACCGGTGCTGTTCATCGAGCAGGATGGCGATGTTGCCACTTACCAGTTCCAGGTGCAGAAGCAGCAGTTGAGCGTCAGCGGCGGCATTTTCAGCGGCACGGTGACGTTCGCGCGCGGCACGGCGGCGGCGAAGTCCGCCAAAGGGGCGCCCGGCGGCCCGGCGGCCGCTTCTGGCGGCGGGCAGGAGCTGATCGGCAAGTGGTGCAAGGGCGGCGCCTTCGGCGCCAGTTCGGGCGGTGGTTCGTCGAGCATGACCTGCTTCGAGCTGCGCGGCGACGGCAGCTACAGCTACCAGCACGAGGGCAGCATCAGCGCCTATTCCTCTGGGATGTATGGCGGCAGCGCCTCGCAATCGTCCGATGCCGGGCGCTGGAGCGTCAGCGGCAACCGATTCACGGCGCGCTCGCAGGGCGGGCAGGTCAATACCTACACGCTGGAGAAGCGCAACCACCCGAAGAACCCGCGCGATCCGATGCTGTGCCTTGATGGCGACTGCTACACGACGTACTTCCAGCGGGCGCCGTGGTGAGGGCGGATGCCTGGCAAGGCGCCTGATGGCTGGCGCGCCGGGAAACCGGGCAAGCACCCGCTGCATCGCGGCCTCAATATTCGCCGATCACCTTGTCCAGCGCCGGCTGGATCTTTGCCCGGTCGAAGGCGTTCAACGCGCCGACCGGATTCCTTGGTCTCGTTGCGTCGGTCGCGAAGATTTCGTCGCTACAGCGCGCCATCACCTTAG
>CAZCPD010000179.1:0-6457 GCA_964500425.1 uncultured Rhodocyclaceae bacterium | reverse complement strand
GTGTAGTTGATGTTGCGCGTGACGACGAAGCTGACAACGTCGCCATTCACCTGGCGGCGCAGCGCGTCGGCCGCATGGCAGACGTAGGCGAACTCCGGGCCGCGCGCCTGGAACAGGCGGACGATCTCGGGCTCGGCAAGCTCTTCGCCGCGAGCGGCGCGTTCAACGATCGTGCGCAGCTCGGCGGACACTTGGTCAGCGGCGACTTCGGTCTTGAGCCAGCGCAAATCCTCCTGCGGCAACGGCTGATGCTGGCCGGGCACCCAGTCGTTGGTGCGCGCAAGCCCCTCGCCGTCGATGCGTTGCAGCACGGCGGTGCGCAGGCTCTCGTCGAGCCACTTCGCACCATCCAGTGCGTATTCCGGATAAATGGTCAGGCGTTCCTGGAGGAACTTGCCGGCCGCCGCCGTCTCGCGCGCCAGCTGGTCGAGATGCGGCCAGGGTGCTTCGGGATTGACGAAGTCCGGCGTCAGCGGCGAGACACCGCCCCAGTCGTTGATGCCGGCTTCGATGAGCTGCGGCAGCACGCCGGGATTCAGGTTCGGCGGCGCCTGGATGCTCATGTCGGCGCCGAAGATCAGGCGCGTCACGGCGAGGGTCCACAACAGATCGTCGAGCGACGGCTCCGGCGCGTCGGCCATCAACGTGTCGGCCTTGGCGCGGAAATTCTGGACGATGATTTCCTGGATGTGGCCGTAGCGTTCATGCAAGTCGCGCAGCGCGAGCAGCGATTCGATGCGCTCGCGGCGCGTCTCGCCGATGCCGATGAGGATGCCGGAGGTGAACGGCGCCCTGGCCTCGCCGGCCAGGCGTAACGTCTCCAGCCGGCGCCCCGGTTCCTTGTCGGGCGAGCCGTAGTGCGGCATGCCCTTTTCACACAGGCGCTTTGAAACCGATTCCAGCATCAACCCCATCGACGGCGACACCTTGCGCAGCATCGCCAGCTCGGCCGCATCCATGCAGCCGGGATTGACGTGCGGCAGCAGTCCCGTCTGCTTGAAGATCTCGCCGGCGACATGGGCGACATATTCCAGCGTCGTCGCAAAGCCCATCCGCGCCAGCGCATCGCGCGCCGCCTGGTAGCGCAGCTCGGGCCGCTCGCCGAGCGTCAGCAGCGCTTCCTTGCAGCCCAGGGCCGCCGCCTGACGCGCCGTGGCCAATACCTCGTCGAGCGACATGTAGGCATTGCCCACTTCTCGCGGCGTGCTGGCGAAAGTGCAGTAATGACAGACATCGCGGCACAGCTTGGTGAGCGGCAGGAAGACCTTGCGCGAATAGGTGACGACATCGCGGAAGCCCTGATCGCGCAGGGGTGCGGCGAGCGCCATCAGCGCCGCCGTGTCGCGCGCGTCGGCCAACGCCAGTGCCGCAGCGCGGTCAAGCGCCTGTCCGGCCTGCAGGGCCGTCGTCAAGCCGGGTGCGATGATCTCACCCACTTGGGGAAACCTTTACTGTTCACTTCAGTGACTCCTCACCTATCTTGCTTTAGATGCCGATTCCCGCTGAGCCGCTGATTGGACCTCTTTAGTAAGCTCATCCAGTTTTCCCTCTTCAATTACCCGAAACAACTGGGAAAGTGTTGTATCACTTGCATCGAGCCTAGCGCCACGCGCGGCGAGATATCGAAAGATCTCTGCATTTCCACTAAATGCCGCCCAATAGAGAGGTGTACCCCCGGCATCTTTAAGGTTGATATCGGTCCCCTGAGCCAACAAGTACTCGATTACGCTCGACTGCCCAGCGCGCACCGCGGCGATCAATTCAGTTTGTCCATCGTCGAATGCCTTCGAATTGATGTCTACCCCATCGCCAAGAAGTTGCTTCACCTTCGGTATGTCGCCCTCATGTGCTGCCCAAACGAAACCGTTAACTCGATCATTTGCGCCACATGCTGCAAGCGCAACAACTAGCACAGCGGCAATAAATCTAATGACTGCGCGCATCACGATTCGATTGAAAGTGGGAAAAGGGCTAGGAAAATCGCCACTCTCGGAAACAATGCCGGGATTTGAGCCGACACCGGCTTCTTGGACTCTCTTCGGATCCTCATCATTTCTTGATGAATTTGTATTCCACCCAAACCACGACGGCAAGAACCAGCAAAAGCCAGGGTAGCCGTACCAATCCAAAGAATAACAACTGCCAATCCCACTCTGCCTCATAGCCTACCAAGCCGGGAAGTTTCAGGCGACTTTGAACATAGTAGAAAGCGTAAAGCCCTGTACCGCCAAGCCAGACGGCCACGGTACGGGACGCAACTTTCTTAAACATGCTTGGCACTTTCAAGCAGCAAAATTAGGGGTTGAACTGATCGAGTGCAGTCGGAAATGTCTTTGACATCTTGGGTATCGAATATGGCGCGGCACCAACTGCGGTCGCTCTAGCACCCGCCGAACCAGGCCAAATATTCGGTGTGGCTGTATCAACAATACCTGCCGCGTCCAAAGCACTATTCGAAATATCAGAACAGTTTCCATTTGTATACGGAAGGTCCTTCATCTTATGGCTTTTTTCCAAATTCTTGAGCGCTGCAGCATCTTGTTGCGGAGTCGTCTTAATCACATGTACCGTCGTATCACGTCGTGGTGCTTCCCGCTTCAGGTAATCGAGAAGACTTGAGCCACGGTTAGTTTTGTTGCCAGAACTGTAAACACCCTGTCCCGTAATCGCGATGGCCGTGTGACCCACCGGATTTCCTTCCGTAGGTCCATTCTCAATCACCGCTATATCAAGCCCGCGCGGATCAACAAAACCCAGCGGGTTCCCACTGACGTAGCTGTAAATATTCATGCCTCCCGCTAGCCCAATCGGGTCGGGCTGAATGTACCGGGCGTGAGCAATACCGCCTGTACCGCAACAAACAGAAAGCACTACGAGCAGCAGGAATCTTATTGGATTACAGACAAACATATCGACTCCCGTTATTGAGTGACTCTTGCGCGACTCAGGCGCTGTATATAGTCATTGTCGTCACTTCTTTTCGGCTCGCGCCAACCCAATGCTTCAGCCTTCGAAAACAACGCCCGATTTTGCTTTTCCAAGTACTGAAAATATCCAAACTCTTCTGCCGGTATCTTGTCCGGTGTCGGGTATTTGCGCACGAAGCTCTTCTCAACAAGCCGGCCGCAGGCGCTCGCTTTCCAGAGCATTGAAGAAACATGGTTCGGGTAATGCTTGAGGATGACATCCGACAATGCGATCACTTTTTCGTATGCCGCTGTCTGTAGCAAGTATGTTGTTATCAATGTTGCCATTTCGGCCGCAACCTCACGCTTCGAAAGCTTCTGCATATAAAGGCCATTGACGATCGCCGTATCGGTCATCGGATTCTGCTGCCGAATCCATGCGTCTCTTGCTGGATGAGCGCCACTCGTAGTCTCAAGATTGAAGGTCGTACCGGACACCCTGTCCGTATACTTAACGAACAGGTGGAGAGGTACAGTTGAAATCGTTACGTCAAGGCCAAGGCGTTGCCCTAGCATGACAAACAACAGCGGCATCGTGACGCAATTTCCCTTTTTTGAGGAAAGATACTGAGTCAGAAGCTTGTTGCGGATGCTTTTCCCAAGGGGATCATCGAAATCATAGCCATAGGGCTGATAGCTATTCCATGACCCCTTTTCATAGAGGTAAGTCCGAAGAGCGTGAAGTTTCTCGTTGTCCGATGGAACACCACGAAGCATGGCGCGCACCTGCATCGCCATACTATCGATTTGCTTCAGCCCTGCATCTACATCAATAGCCGGATCAATCATCTTGTCGATGGTCAGCTTGATCCTGGCGAGATCCATCTCGTTCACCGGTTGCCGCAACATCGCATCAATACGTTTGGCTTCCATGACATCATGGATATTCGCTCCTGGCACCGCTCCCGCATGAGCGGCGGTGATGCTGATAAAACTCAAGACCAGTGCCAGAAGTCCTTTGCACGATGTCCATAAAAACCATTCAGGCCACGTCACCAAAATACCGGCGTGGCGGTCGTACTGTTTATATATGAAGTTTAGCAGCGGGGTCGTGTCTTCGACAGCGGCCGTGCTGGCGAAGGTGCAGTAGTGGCAGACATCGCGGCACAGCTTGGTGAGCGGCAGGAAGACCTTGCGCGAATAGGTGACGACATCGCGGAAACCGCGGTCGCGCAAGGGTGCGGTGAGCGCCATCAGCGCCCGCGTGTCGGTGGCCTCCGCCAGCGCCAGCGCCTGCTCGCGATCGAGCGGGCGACCGGCTTCGACGTGCCTGTGCAGCCCGAAAGATACGATGTCATTCATGGCGCCAGCACCGGAATGGCTTTGCGTCCATGGCGTCGATACACATGAAAATCGCCGTCGAGCGTCAGGACGCGGCAGGGATCGTAGAGTTCGCTAAGCCGGATCAGGCAGGCATCCGCCAGTGAAGCCGGCACGTTGTCGTAGCGTTGGAACAGCGCCTGCACGGTCGATATCTCCTCACCCAGCGACATGGCGACGTGCACCACACCGCGCTCGATCAGCGCCAAAGCCTTGGCCGGATCGAAGCCGGCACGGGCGAGCAGGAAGCAGGTTTCAGCGACGACGGCTTCGCAGGTGAGCAGCGGTTCGGCACATTTGGCGAACTGCGTCTTCGCCCATTCATGATGCCGCTCGGCGCGGCAGTGCAAGGCAACCCACGGGCCGGTGTCGAGGATCAAGCGCACGGAAAACGCTCAGACCCGGCCGAAACCGGCCATATGCTTGGGATTGGAGGCAAGGTCCTTGGGCCCGCCCTCAAAGCAGCCGACCAGATCGCCGGCGCGGTCGAGCGCGGAAACGACGCCCGAATCCGACTTGCGCTGATGCAGATAGAACTCCAGCGCGCGGCGCACGAATTCCGATTTGCTCAGATGCTCGCGCGCACTCGCCTCGACCACTTCGGTATCGAGTTGGGGAGGAAGCTTGATGGTCAGGGTATTCATGGGACGATATTACCGCTTGCCAATGGATATTACAACCTCGAACCAGGGCCGCATCCCCCCCCCGTCGCCTCATTTCAGGCCCGTCACGCGAATGCCGGAGTGGCAGTCGTACTGCTTGTTGATGAAGATCAGCAGCGAGGTCATGGCTTCGACAGCGGCGGCGTTGGCGATGCTGCCGGCGTGGAAACCGCGCATGCCGGCGGCTTCGACCAGCTTGATGACTTCGGCGCGCGCGTCCTTGCTGTCACCGCAGACCAGCACGTCGCAATCGAGGCCCTTGCCTTCCTGCAGGTGGTGAGCGGCGACGTTCTGGAAGGCCGAGACGACCTTGACGTTCTCGCCGAGCAACGCCTGGGCGATCTGACCGGCCGAGCCTTCCGGCGGCAGCTGCACGCGCATGACCTTGGGCGGTACCAGCGGCACGGTGACGTCGATGAGGATCTTGCCTTGCAGGGCATCCTTGACGCCTTCCAGCGTGCTCTTCTGGTGGCTGAAGGGCACGGTCATGGCGACGATGTCGGCGGCCTGGGCGGCGGCCAGATTGTCGGCGGCGCGCACATTGACGTTTTTGACGCCGCGCTCGTCCATCAGTTTTTTCAGGTCGGCGGCGGCCGCTTCGGCCTTGTCGACGGTGCGCGAACCGATGATGACTTCATAGCCGGCCTGCGCCCAGCGCTGGGCCAGGCCGGTGCCGAGATCGCCGGTGCCGCCGAGGATGGCGAGGGTGGGAAGTTTTTCGCTCATGATGTTTGTATCCTGTGATGTTCGTTGTTCAGTGGTTCGATGGTCGCTGCGGACGTGAAAGCACGGAGTCTTTTCCCCCTCGCCCCCTTTAGGGGGAGAGGGCTGGGGAAGGGGGCGGTCATGTCGCAAACGATGCCCGAGCCCTCTCCCCCGGCCCCTCTCCCACAAGTGGGAGAGGGGAGAGAAGATCAGCGCCCGGTGAAGTTAGGCTTGCGCTTTTCGGCGAAGGCGCGCGGGCCTTCCTTGGCGTCTTCGGAATTGAACACGCGCGGGGCGATGCTCTTTTCGAGGACGAACTTCGGCTCGTTGTTGAGCGCGCGCACGGCGATTTCCTTGGCGGTGCGCACGGCCAGCGGGCCGTTTTCGCAAATCTTCTCGGCCCAGGCCATGGCTTCTTCGAGCACCTTGTCGGCCGGCACGACCTTGTTGACCAGGCCGATGTCATAGGCGCGCTTGGCGTCGATGTTCTGCCCGGTCAGCAGCAGTTCCATTGCCACGGCCCATGGGATCTGCTGCGGCAGGCGGATGTGCGAACCGCCGGCGGGGATCACGCCCCACTTCACTTCGCCGAGGCCGAACTGGGCATTCTCGGAAGCGATGCGGATGTCCATGCCCTGCAGGAATTCCAGACCGCCGGCGATGCAGAAGCCGTTCACCGCGGCGATGATCGGCTTGAAGATGTTCTGGAACGGGCGCTTGGCCGGATCCTCGTAGCCCATCTGGTCGCCGGCGGCGATGGCCGGCAGCGCGTCCTTGATGTCCATGCCGGTGCAGAAGGCCTTG
>CAZCPD010000178.1:0-6515 GCA_964500425.1 uncultured Rhodocyclaceae bacterium | reverse complement strand
CTAATGGGATTAAACTCAAGCGATCGGCACGCCCAGCCCCTCGCGCGGCGCCGCCGCCCTTGGCGAGAGGAGCATCTGTTGTGAACGACGAGCATACGAACGAGCCCAGCTACCTGACGCCTGAGCAGTTGCGCATCGGCGTATACGTCATCATCGACCTGCCCTGGTTCAAGCACCCGTTTACAATCAACCACTTCAAGGTCGTAAATACCGAGCAGCTACGCGAGTTGCGCACACTCAAGCTGCGGCGTTATCGCTACGACCCTGAGCGCACCGATCCGCCGCCGGCGGACTGGATCGCACCGCCCGCCACCGCAACTACCGAGCCTGCCGCGGAGACCGAGGAAGCGCCAGCGACGCCGGCCATGGAGCAAAAGCAGAAGCGGGTCGAAGTTCTCCACCAGCACCGCGAAAAGCTGGCCCAGGTCGAGCGCACGTTCGGCAAGGCCACCTCGGTGATGCGCAACCTCAACCGCAACCTGTTCTCGCGCCCCAAGGAGGCGCTGGAGGAAATGGGCGATCTGGTGCACCAGATGGTCGGCGCCTTCCTCGAAGGGCCCGAGGCCACATTGCACGTCATGGGCGAAAAAGCCGGCGGCGAGGACGTCTATTTCCACAGCCTCAACGTCACCATCCTGACCATGATGCTGGCCAAGGATCTCAGCTTCAGCCCCGCAGCCGCGCGCGAGCTGGGCATCGGCGCCATGCTCCACGACATCGGCAAGACCGACATCCCCGACCGCGTGCTCAAGAAAAGTCCGTCCGAATACAACAAGGCCGAGCAGAACCTCTACACAATGCACGTGGAATACGGTGTAGCGATCGGCCGTAAGCTTGGCATCTCGGCCGAAGCCTTGCAGATCATCGCCCAGCATCACGAATACTGCGACGGCAGCGGCTATCCGCAGGGCCTCAAGGAAGCCGCCATCTCGCCCGGCGCGCGCCTGGTGGGCCTGGTGAACTACTACGATGGTCTGTGCAATCCGATCGACATCAACAAGGCGATGACGCCGCACGCCGCCCTCTCCTACATGTTTTCGCAGCGCGCCGCCAAGTTCGAGAAGCGTGCGCTGCAGCTGATGATCCGCAACCTCGGCGTCTATCCGCCCGGCTCCATCGTCCAGCTGTCCAACGAAGCGCTGGCCGCGGTGGTCTCGATCAACCCGAAAAAGCCGCTGCGGCCGTGGGTGCTGGTCTATGACCAGAACGTGCCCAAGGAAGAAGCACTGATGCTCGATCTCGAAGCCGAAGCCGACATCAGCATCACCAAGGCAATCCGCCCGGCACTGTTGCCGCCGCAGGTTGTCGCCTACCTGAATCCGCGCAAGCACGTCACCTACTTCTTCGACGGCGACCAGGGCAGCGGCGCCGCCAGCCCGTCGAGGCGCTGAATGAGCCAGACGGCGCTCCAGACGCTGCTGCTCGACGCGTCAGACGAGATCCTGCTGATCGTCGCGCCGGCGAGCCTGGAAATCCTCGCCGTCAACCACGCGATGTGCGCAGAGTTGGGTTATGCGCGCGACCAACTGGTCGGCCAACAGATCGGTGACATCGAATGCGCGCTCTCCGACCTGTTCTTTTGGGAGGAGATGCGCGAAGCCGCCAACGCCAAGGTCGCCGAAAGCAGCCTGCGCCGCGCCGACGGTTCGGTGCTCGATGTCGTCAAGACCGTGCAACGCGTCGGTCAGACAGCGGATGTACCCGAAGGCGTGTTCGCCGTGCGCGCCGTGTCGGTCGGCAAGCAGCAGCAGATCGAGCACGACCTCGCCCACCTCGGCTCGCGCCTGCGCGCGACGCTGGAAGCCACCGCCGACGGCATCCTGCTGGTCGACCGCGAAGGCCACATCCTCAACATGAACCACCGCTTCTCCGACATGTGGCGGCTGCCGCAGGAGGTGCTGCTGAACCGCGACGATCAGCGAGTCTTCGGCCACATGGCGGCGCAACTCGAAGCTGCCAAGCACAAGCGCGCCGCCACGCCGCTCGAAGCGCGCAACGATGTACTGGAAGAAAGCTTCGACGTCCTGCGCCTCGTCGACGGCCGCGTGTTCGAGCGCAACGCCGGCCTCGCCTGGGAGAAGGAGGAGATCATCGGCCGCGTGTTCTGCTACCGCGATGTCACCGAGCGCCACCGCACGCAGCAGGAGCTCCTGGCTGCGAGCGAAGAAGTGCGCCGCGCCAGCCGCGCCAAGGGCGATTTCCTCGCCATGATGTCGCACGAAATCCGCACGCCGCTCAACGCCATCATCGGCATCAACGAGTTGATGCTTGACGGCGAACTCGATCGGGAACAGCGCGACTATGCACAAAGCATTGCCAGCAGCGCCGAAGCCCTGCTGGTCATCATCAACGACATCCTCGACTTCTCGAAAATCGAGGCCGGGCGGCTGGAGATCGAGCACATCCCCTTCGACCTGCACGGCCTGATCGACGACGTCGTGCGCCTGCACGCCTTCCGCGCCAACGACAAGGGCCTGCACTTCAACCATGCCGTCGCGGCCGACGTGCCGCGCCACCTCGTCGGCGACCCGACGCGCCTGCGCCAGATCATCGGAAACTTCCTGAGCAACGCCCTGAAATTCACCGACCAGGGCGAGATCGCCCTCACTGTCGATCGTCTCGCAGACGCAAGCGCGCCGCGACTGCGCATCGCCATCCGCGACAGCGGCATCGGCATGTCGGCTGAAACGCAAGACAAGCTGTTCGCTCCCTTCACCCAGGCCGACAGCACCACCACGCGGCGCTTCGGCGGCACCGGCCTGGGCCTGGCAATCACCCGCCAGCTGGTCGACCTGCTGCATGGCGAGATCCGGATGACCAGCGCCGAAGGGTGCGGCAGCACCTTCACCGTCCTGCTGCCGCTCCCCGAGGCGGCGGCGCACGAAGTCGCCGTCGCGCCGCCGGTAACGAAGAGCGCAGCGGCGATCGCCGCGCGCCAAGTGGCGCGGATACTGCTGGTCGAGGACAACCCGACCAACCAGATCGTCGCGCTGGGCATCCTGCGCAAGCTCGGCTACACGGATATCGACACCGCAGCCAACGGCCAGGAAGCGTTAGCGGCCGTCGGCCACCGCCCCTACGATGCCATCCTCATGGATTGCCAGATGCCGGTGATGGATGGCTACACGGCCACTGGCGAACTTCGCGCGCGCGGCTGCGACACGCCCATCATCGCCATGACTGCCAACGCCATGCAGGGCGACCGCGAGAAATGTCTGGCCGCAGGCATGAACGATTTCGTGCCCAAGCCAATCCGCCGCCCCGACCTGGCCGGAGCCCTGTCGCGGTGGACACAGGCGGTCACGGACGCCACGAATGCCGCCGCCCCAGCGAACATCGCCCCTGGCAAATCAGAGCCCCCAGCAGAAGCGGTGAGCGCGCCGGCCACCTTCGACCGCGGCTTGGTGCTGGAACTCTACGATGGCGACACCCGTTTGCTCGACCTGGTCATCAATGCCTTCGTCGCCGACACCCCCACGACCATAGCCAAGCTGCGCGACGCGCTCCAGGCCGGCAATGCCGGCGACGCCCACACCCATGTCCATGGCATCAAGGGTGCGGCAGCCAGCGCCGGCGCCGAAGCGCTGCGCGCCACCGCGACGGACATGGAAATGGCGGCGCGCGATGACCAGCTTGAACATGCCAGAGCAATGCTGCCGAAACTGGAGCGGCAATTCGCCGAATTCCAGCAGGCGCTGACAGCGCGCTGAAACGCCACCGATATCGCGCAGTCAGGACTTGCGGCGGATCTTCGGCTGCTCGACAGTCGAAAGAAAACCGCGCAGGATGCTGACTTCCTCGTGCTCCAGGCGGGCGCGTGCGAACAGACGACGCAGGCGCGGCATCAGGCGCTTGGGCTGCGCCGGATCGAGAAAGCCGGTGGTGATGGCGACACGCTCCAGATGGGCATGCAGCCCGTCGACTTCCTCGCTGGTCGCCGGCGCGAATTCGCCACGCGGCGGCTCTCCCGGGGCTTGCGCCGCCAGGCGCAACTCGTAGCTCATCAACTGCACGGCCGCGCCGAGATTGAGTGAGGAATATTCGGGATTGGCCGGAATCATCACGCCGAGATGACAGTACGCCAATTCCTCGTTGGACAACCCCGCCGTCTCGTTGCCGAACAACAGGGCGACGTCGCGAGTACCGAGCCGGGCGCCGGCGAGCAACTCGGCGGCGCCCTCGCGCGCCCAATGGAACGGAGCGGCGAGATCGCGACGGCGCGCCGTCATGCCGGCGACCAGGACGGTGTCGCGCAGCGCCTCTTCGAGCGTGGCGCAGACGGTGGCCTGCTCCAGCACGTCGGACGCTCCCGAAGCGCGCGCCGTGGCTTCCGCATCGGGAAAGCACTTCGGCGCGACCAGCGTCAGCCGCGTCAGCCCCATGGTCTTCATCGCCCGCGCCGCCGCACCGATGTTGCCGGGGTGACTGGGGTGGGAAAGAATGATCCGGATGCGCGCAAGCGCTAAAGTGTCGTTCATCGGGGCTCGCCGCAATCGATTATCGGAACGGGCGCGTAATTTCGACGTTTCATATTAAAATTCGGCTTTCGCCGGAATTGGCGCCGGGCGGAGCGCCCCGGCGATCGCGACATACTGGCGCTCATAGCACACACTGGAAAAACTCGCACATGCATCCCATGCTCACCACCGCCGTCAAGGCTGCGCGCCGCGCCGGCCAGGTCATCAACCGTGCCAGTCTCGATATCGACCAGCTCAAGGTCAGCACCAAACAGCAGGCTGATTTCGTCACGGAAGTGGACAAGCTCGCCGAGAACGCCATCATCGAAATACTGCGCGACACGTATCCGCAACATTCAATTTTAGCAGAAGAGTCTGGCAGCTCCGGCCCGGAGCAGGCCGAATTCCAGTGGATCATCGATCCGCTCGACGGCACCACCAACTTCATCCACGGCTTTCCGCAATATGCCGTATCCATCGCCCTGGCGCAGCGTGGCGTGCTCAGTCACGCCGTGGTCTATGACACCACGCGCAACGAGCTGTTCACCGCCAGCAAGGGCGCCGGCGCCTTCCTCAACGAAAAACGCATCCGCGTCTCGAAGCGCGCCAAGCTCGACGAATCCTTGATCGGCACCGGCTTCCCCTACCGCAGCTTCAGGCATATCGACGCCTATCTGGCGATCTTCCGCGAACTGGCGCAGAAAACCGCCGGCATGCGCCGTCCCGGCGCCGCCTCGCTGGATCTCGCCTATGTCGCCGCGGGACGCCTCGACGGCTTCTGGGAGTTCGGCCTGAGCCCGTGGGACATGGCCGCCGGCGCGCTGCTGATCACCGAAGCCGGTGGTCTGGTCGGCGATCTCCAGGGCGAACCCGGCTACCTCGCCAGCGGCAATTTCGTCGGCGGCAACCCCAAGGTGTTCGCCCAGTTGCTGCAACTCATCGACCCGCATCTAACCCCTGCGCTCAAGGGCTGAGCCTCCCATGCGCGCGGACAGACCATGAAGCTGGTCGCCTATCTCTATCGCCACTCCTGGAAGCTGCTGCTGATCGCCGTGGTCAGCGGCCTCGTTGCCGGCATCAGCGGCGCCACCCTGGTCGCCCTCATCAGCAAGGGCGTCGCCGGCGGAGCAGCGCAACTGACGACGCTGGCCTGGCTGTTTTTCGGCGCCGCCCTGCTGCAACTGGTGGCGAAAACCAGCACCGAAATCTCCCTGCTGCATCTGACGCAGACGGCGATCTACCAGATGCGCATCGACCTGAGCCGCAAGGTGCTGACGACACCGCAGAAGCGCCTGCAGGAACTCGGCAAGCCCAGCTTGCTGGTGCTGCTGACCAAGGACATCGACAGCTTCACCGAAGCCTTCGTCTGGCTGCCGATCGCCTTCGGCAACTCCATCATCGCGCTGGCCTGCTTCAGCTATCTGGCCTGGCTGTCACTGCCGGCCTTCCTGCTGTTGATCACTTTCCTGACGATAGGCCTGCTCGCCTTTGCCGCCGCCGAACGCAGCCCGCGCCAGCAGTTGGTCAAGGTGCGCGACAAACTGGACCTGCTCTATGAGCACTTCCGCAACCTGATCGAGGGCAGCAAGGAATTGCAGCTCAACGCGCAGCGCGGCGAGATGTTCGTCGAGAAGGTCATCGCCGCCGAAGCGCGTGAATTCAAGGGCATCTACACACGCGGCATGACCGGCTACAACATCGCGGTAAATGTCGGCGCCATCCTCTTTTTCGTCCTGATCGGCACGCTGGTGTTCCTCGTCCCACAGGTGCTGCCGCAGCCGTCCGAGGTGATGGCGACGACCACCTTCACCCTGCTGTATCTGGTGCGTCCGATCAGCGAGCTGGTATTCGCCGTTCCCGTCGTGCGCCAGGCCGGCATCGCCCTGGGACGCATCCAGCAACTCAACAAGGACTTGACGGAATCGACGGATCCCTCCACGGCGCGCACGGCCAGTCACCCGCTCGCCGCCACTGGCGCCTGGACGCTCGAATTGCAGGGCATTCGCCATCACTACCCGAGCAGCAGCGACGACAGCCAGTTCGTGCTCGGCCCGCTCG
>CAZCPD010000177.1:0-6521 GCA_964500425.1 uncultured Rhodocyclaceae bacterium | reverse complement strand
TGGAACGACATGTTCGGCGGCTTCGACGTCAATCCGCAGACGCTGAGCTGGGCCTAAAAATTCGAGGGCCGGCGGGCGGCGCAAGACCGCTCGTCGAGCCCCGTCCGGCTTTCGGTCTGACCGTCAGCGGCAGGCCATCCATACACTGAATATGAGGGGAGAGAACTCATGCAAGTATCACGTCGTCATTTCATCGTGGGCTCGGCCGTCGCTGCGGCAGGCGTCGGCCTGTACAGCCTGCGTCCGAAGAAGACCGGCCCGAAGCCGGGCATCACCATGCCCGCCAAGACGCCCGCCAAGAAAGTGCGTTACAACGATTATTCCGACATCTGGCGCGAGAAGTGGAAGTGGGACAAGGTGGTGAAGGGCACGCACACGCGCGCCAACTGCTGCGCGGCCTGCTCGTGGGACGTCTATGTGCGCGACGGCATTGCCTGGCGCGAAGAACAGAACACCATTTACGAACCGCCGCGCCCCGGCATTCCCGACCAGAACCCGCGCGGCTGCCAGAAGGGCGCCTGCTACACTACGCTGCAGCTTTCCGAGTCGCGCGTCATCTATCCGCTGAAGCGTGCCGGCGAGCGCGGCGAGAACAAGTGGAAGCGCGTTTCGTGGGACAGCGCGCTGACCGAGATCGCCGACAAGCTGCTCGACATTTCCGTGGCGCACGGCACCGAGACGATCTGCTTCGACGACCTGTCCAACACCGGTTACGGCCCCGAAACGGCTGGCGACTTCCGCTTCTCGAACGGCCTGCAGGTCACCCGTCTCGATGGCTGGTCCGGCGTCGGCGACATGCCGCTCGGCGTGATCCAGACGTGGGGCGCCTTCAACTGCGAAGGCACGTCCGACGACTGGTTCCGTTCCGACTACATCGTCATCTGGCTCGGCAACCCGAATTACACGCGTATCCCCGACGCGCACTTCCTGCATGAAGCCCGCTATCGTGGCGCCAAGCTGGTGGTGGTGGCGCCCGACCTCAACGCGTCGACCGTCCATGCCGACTTGTGGATCAACGTCAAGCCGGAAACCGACGCGGCGCTGGGCCTAGCCTGCGCGCAGGTAATGATCTCCGAGAATCTGTACAAGAAGGACTACGTCCTCGAACAGACCGACTTCCCCTTCCTGGTTCGCAAGGACAACCAGCGCTTCCTGCGCGTGGCCGATGTCGTCAAGGGCGGCGCCGACAACGCCTTCTATCTCTGGGACGAGGCGAAGAACGCCATTGTCATGGCGCCGGGCTGCGAGGGCGACGGCGACGGCGGCCGCAGCCTCAAGCTGGGTGGCATCAAGCCGGCGCTGTCCGGCACGCGCAGCGTCAAGCTGGCCGATGGCTCGACGGTCGAGTGCATCACCGTCTTCGACATGATCCGCGAGCGGCTCGACAAGGAGTACACCCCGGAACTGGCCGCCAAGATTACCGGCCTCCATCCCAACCTGATCCGCACCTTCGCGCGCGAGATGGCCGCGGCGCCGAGCGCCATGATCATCGCCTCGTACGGCGCCTGCAAGCACTATCACAGCGACCTGTTCCAGCGCTCCTTCATCCTGCTGATGAACCTTACCGGCAACCAGGGCAAGCCGGGCGGCGGCATGCGCGTTGCCGCCTGGTGGGGCATGGACGGCCTCGACGCAATGGCCGACAGCACCATCCCGCTGGCCGACATGATGAAGGTCATTCCGAAGGCCGTGCGTGGCCTGACCCCGCGCGACTACGAGAGCCTCTACACCGACTACAGCAACCGCGAGGGCCATACACCGACGATGGTGTTCCTGTATGTGCACGGTGGTTACAAGGAGATGTGGGACAAGCCGCACCTGCAGGACCCGCATCTGCCGCGCAATCTCAGCTCCTACATGCGCGAGTCGATCGACAAGGGCTGGACCAAGGTGCATCCGCCGGAGAACCGTTCGCCCAAGGCCTACATCTTCACCGGAGGCAATCCGTTGCGCCGCTGGCCTAGCCCACAGACCGCCAAGCAGCATCTGTGGCCGAAGTTCGAAATGGTCGTTTCGGTCACCTTCAAGATGAGCACGTCGACGCTGTTCGCCGACTATGTGCTGCCCGTTGCCGCCTACTATGAAAAGTACGGCATCAAGTATGCGCAGACCTATGTGCCCTACATCATCAGCTCCGACAAGGCGACCGAGCCGCTGGGCGAAGCCAAGTCCGACTGGGAGACCTTCGGCCTGCTCGCCAAGAAGGTGGCCGAGCGCGCCAAGGCGCGCGGCATCACGATGGTCAAGGGTCTCGACGACAAGCCCTTCGACGTCAGCAAGCTCTACGACACCTACACGCAGAACGGCAAGTACGATCCGACCGATCCGGAAGATCCGGTGCGCCTGATGGACGAGATCTTCGCCGGCAGCCCGAACGTCGCCTGCAACAGCGGCCGCGAGGCCTTGCAGCGTGGCGCCGTGCCGGTCACCGGCCCCGGCCGTCCGAGCCTGATCAACCAGAACTACAGCGATTACGACGGCAAGGACACCTACTGGCCGCATCGCGACTTCCTTGAAAAGAAGGTGGCCTGGCCGACGATCACCGGGCGTCAGCAGTTCTATATCGATCATCCCTGGTTCATCGAAGGCAAGGAAGCGCTGCCGACGCACAAGGAGCCGCCGCTGGCCACCAGCAAGTTCCCGCTGCGCATGTATGGCGGTCACAACCGCTGGTCGATCCATTCGATCTGGCGCGACGTCAAGCTGCTGCTGCGTCTGCAGCGCGGCCAGCCAGCCGCCTGGATCAACCCGGCCGAACTGCAGAAGCGCGGCCTCAAGGACGGCGACATGATCCGTGTGTTCAACGACCACGCGACCTTCGAGTGCAACGTCAAGTCCTCGCCGTCGACGGCGCCGGGCGAGATCATCGTCTATCACGCCTGGGAACCGTTCCAGTTCAAGAAGTGGCAGAGCAACCAGGAAGTGACCGAGGCGCCGGTCAAGGGGCTGCACCTCGCCGGCGGCTATACCCAGCTTCACTTCCGCGTCTATTACGGCAGCATCCACCACACGCCGCGTGGCGCTGCGGTGGAAGTGGAAAAGGTCAGCAAGGCCTGATTCCCGCCGCTCCCGGGCCGGAGGGCGAAATGCCCTTCGGTCCGTCTGCAACCCGATTTTCCCCAACGGAACCCTCATGGACAGCTCAATCAGCACGGCGCTTCTCAACCCTTCCGCGCGTGGCCGGGCGTATGGATTCCTGGCGGCGGCGATGGAATATCCCGAAGGCGAACTGACCGGGCTGATTCGCGCCGGTGAGATTGCCCGTCAGGCGCGCGAATTGTTCTTCGCCATCTACCCGGAACTGGAAGCGTCGATCGACTGGCCGGCGCTGGCCGAAGCCGGCAAGGAGGATGATCTCTCCGTCGAATACACGCGCCTGTTCGACGTCGGCGGCGCCGACGGTCCGCCATGCTCGCTCAACGCCGGCGCGGCCAAGGGCGATTCGCGCATGGGCCTGCTCGAAGAGCTGGTGCGCTTCTACAACTACTTCGGCCTCACCGCCGCGGGAACCGAAGCCAACGAACTGCCGGATCATCTGAGCACGCAGTTCGAGTTCATGTACTACCTGACCACCCAGCAGATCGAGCATGAGGCCGCCGGCGAACCGGCCGACGACTTCATCCGCGCCCAGCGCGATTTCGTGAACCGCCATCTCGCCTCGTGGATCCCGCAGATGAGCGAGAAGCTGAAGGACCAGAAGGCGCCCCCCTACTATCGGGCCATCGGAGAATTGATGGCGCGTTATATCCAGATAGAGCAGCGCCTGCTCGAAGTCGCCGTCAGTCGTCTGCCGCCGCCCGAGCCGCACGAAGAGGTGCAGGAAGAAGCCGGTGGTTCGGCGCAGGCGCAGGGCATGGATGCGCCAACCTCGGTCATCACCATCCACCGCAAGAATCCGCAGCCGGCCTCGCTGCAGTCCTGATTCCCGGGCCGTCTTCCCCGCTGGGGAGGCGGCCCGTTCCCTGTTCCGCCATGATGCGCCGTCGCCACGCAGTTCAGCGTGGCGACGGCGTTCGTCCATACGTATCGGGTACTCATTTGTTCTGAATTCCCCATTTTGGGGAAAGACGTCAAGGCCGGGCGGAATGCGCGACTACAATCCTTGTGTACGATGTACATCACACTGGCACCCGCGCCGTCCTGAGGCGCTTCGGGGCGCTGGCGATCACATGAATGGAGGAGGGGATATGCAGCTGACGCGAAGGAGCTTCATCATCGGCGCCACCACCGGCGTCGCGGCGGCGGGACTGGGTTTGTACAGCCTGCGCTCAAAGCAGGTGGTCATGCCCCAGGTGGTGCGGACACGGGTTCCCGCCAAGAAGGTGAAGTACAACGACTACTCGGACATCTGGCGCGAGAAGTGGAAGTGGGACAAGGTGGTGAAGGGTACGCACACGCGCGCCAACTGCTGCGCGGCCTGCTCATGGGATGTCTATGTACGCGACGGCATCGCCTGGCGCGAGGAACAGGCGACGATCTACGAACCGCATCGGCCGGATGTTCCCGACTTCAATCCGCGCGGTTGTCAGAAGGGCGCCTGCTACACGGCGCTGCAACTCTCCGAGGCCCGCGTCAAGTATCCGCTGAAGCGGGTCGGCGAGCGTGGCGAGGGCAAGTGGAAGCGCGTCTCGTGGAACGAGGCGCTCACCGAGATCGCCGACAAGCTGGTCGACATCGCCGTGCGTGACGGCACCGAAACGATCATCTTCGACGACACGACCAACGTCGGTTACGGGCCGGAAACCGCTGGCGACGTGCGCTTCGCCGCCGCGATCCAGTCGACCCGACTCGACTCCTGGTCGGGCGTCGGCGACATGCCGCTGGGCCTGATCCAGACCTGGGGGCTTTACAACTGCGAAGGCACGTCCGACGACTGGTTCCGTTCCGATTACATCGTCATCTGGGTGGGCAACCCCAACTACACGCGGATTCCCGAGGCCCATTTCCTCCACGAAGCGCGCTATCGCGGCGCCAAGCTGGTGGTCGTCGCCCCCGATCTGAGCCCGTCGACCGTGCATGCCGACATGTGGATCAACATCAGGCCGGAAACCGATGCCGCGCTGGGCCTCGCCTGTGCCCAGGTGATGATTTCCGAGAATCTCTACAAGAAGGACTACGTCCTCCAGCAGACCGACTTTCCCTTTCTGGTGCGCAAGGACAACCAGCGCTTCCTGCGCCAGTCGGATGTCGTCAAGGGCGGCGCCGACAACGCCATGTACCTCTGGGACGAGGCGAAGAAGGCGCCGGTCATCGCTCCGGGCTGCGAGGGCGACGGCGATGGCGGCCGCATCATGGATCTCGGCAACATCAAGCCGGCGCTGTCGGGCACCTTCAGCGTCAAGCTCGCCGACGGCTCGACGATCGAGGTGCAGACGGTGTTCGACATGATCCGCGCCAAGCTCGACAAGGAGTACACCCCGGAACAGGCTGCCGAGGTGACCGGCCTCCATCCCAACCTGATCCGCACCTTCGCGCGCGAGATGGCCGCTGCGCCGCGCGCCATGATCATCGCCTCGTACGGCGCCTGCAAGCATTATCACAGCGATCTGTACCAGCGCTCCTTCATCCTGCTGATGAACCTCACCGGCAACCAGGGCTATGCGGGCGGCGGCTACCGGATCTCGGCCTGGTGGGCGATGGACGGCCTCGACCAGATGGCCGACGCCACCGTGCCGCTGGGCGACATGATCAAGATCATTCCCAAGGCGATCCGCGGCCTGTCGCCGCGCGATTACGAAGGGCTGTTCACCGAATACAGCGACAAGGAAGGCCACACGCCGGCGCTGCTGTTCCTCTATCTGCACGGCGGCTACAAGGAGATGTGGGACAAGCCACACCTGCAGGATACCGCGCTGCCGCGCCACATCAGCGAATACGTGCGCGAGTCGATCGACAAGGGCTGGTCCAAGGTGCATCCGCCGGTCGGTCGCGAACCGCGCGCCTACATCTTCACCGGCGGCAATCCGCTGCGTCGCTGGCCGTCGCCGCAGATCGCCAAGGAAAAGCTGTGGCCGAAGTTCGAGCTGGTCGTCTCGGTGAATTTCCGCATGAGCACCTCGGGCCTGTTCTCGGATTACGTGCTGCCGGTGGCCGCCTACTACGAGAAGTACGGCATCAAGTACGCGCAGACCTATGTGCCCTACATCATCTGCTCCGACAAGGCGACGGAACCGCTCGGCGAATCCAAGTCCGACTGGGAGACCTTCGGCCTGCTCAGCAAGGCCGTGGCCGACCGCGCCAAGGCGCGCGGCGTCAGCATGGTCAAGGGACTTCATGACAAGCCCTTCGATCTGACCAAGGTCTATGACGTGCACACCCACAACGGCAAGTACGATCCAACCGATCCGGAAGATCCGGTCAAGCTGATGGATGCGATCTTCTCCAACAGCCCCAGCATCGGCGCCAACACCGGTCGCGAAGCCCTGCAGATGGGCGCCGTGCCGGTGATCGGCACCGGCCGTCCGTCGTTGATCGACCAGAACTACAGTCCCTACGATCCCAAGGACACCTACTGGCCGCAC
>CAZCPD010000176.1:0-6540 GCA_964500425.1 uncultured Rhodocyclaceae bacterium | reverse complement strand
AGGCGGCTGGCGATGGCGCGTGCTGTGCGCGTCATCCTCATCAAGCGGGCCGACCGCCTGCACAACATGCAGACGCTCGGCGCCCTGAAACTGGAGAAGCGCCGCCGCGTGGCGCGCGAGACGCTGGACATCTACGCCCCGATCGCCAACCGGCTCGGGCTCAACGCGTTGAGTCGCGAACTCCAGGAGCTCTCTTTTCAGCATTTCCACCCGATGCGCTACGCCGTGCTGGAAAAGGCGCTCAAGGGTGCGCGCGGCAACCGCCGCGAAGTGGTCGGCAAGATCTCCGACACCTTGCGCCGCCGCATGCCGGAAATGGGCATCGAGGTTGAGGTGATGGGCCGCGAGAAACATATCTACGGCATCTATCGCAAGATGCGCGAGAAGCACCTGACCTTCTCCCAGGTGCTCGACATCTACGGTTTCCGCATCCTCGTCAAGGATCAGCCGAGCTGTTATCTGGCGCTTGGCGCGCTGCACAGCATCTACAAACCGGTGCCCGGCAAGTTCAAGGACTACATCGCCATCCCCAAGGCGAACGGCTACCAGTCGCTGCACACCACGCTGATCGGCCCCTACGGCACGCCCGTCGAAGTGCAGATTCGCACCCACGAGATGCACCACGTCGCCGAGTCGGGTGTCGCCTCGCACTGGCTCTACAAGGACGAACAGACGCTCGACGAGTTGCAGCAGAAGACCCACAAGTGGCTACAGTCGCTGCTCGAATTGCAATCGGCGTCGGGGAATTCGTCGGAGTTCCTGGAGCACGTCAAGGTCGACCTGTTCCCCGGCGAAGTTTTCGTGTTTACGCCCAAGGGCAAGATTTTCGGCCTGCCGCGCGGCGCCACCGCCGTCGACTTCGCCTACGCGGTGCATACCGATGTCGGCAATCGCTGCGTCGCCTGCCGTATCAATGGCGAGCCGAAGCCGTTGCGTACCGAGCTGCGTAACGGCGACCAGGTCGAGATCATCTGCGCCGCCCACGCCAACCCGAACCCGAGCTGGCTCTCCTACGTCAAGAGCAGCCGCGCGCGCGCCCAGATCCGCCACTTTCTCAAGGTGCGCCAGCATGTCGAATCGACGGCGCTCGGCGAACGTCTGCTGGCGCAGGCCCTGCAAAGCTTCGGCCTGCGTCTGGAAGCGCTTGACGCCGTCGCCTGGGGGCGCTTCGTGCGCAGCAGCGGCGCGCAGTCGAAAAAGGAAGTGCTGACCGACATCGGTCTCGGCAAGCGCCTGGCCGTGATCGTCGCGCGCCGTCTCGCCGCCGAACGCGAGTCGGTGGCGGGCCTCGCCACCATTCCCGTCGAACGGCGCAAGCCGCTGGGCCCCATCATCATCCACGGCAGCGAAGGCGTCGCTGTTCAACTCGCCAAGTGCTGCCGGCCGATTCCTGGCGACCCCATCGTCGGCATCGTCCGCAAGGGCCAGGGCCTCACGGTCCACACCGGCGACTGCCGCAGCATCGGTCGTACCCATCACGAACGCGACAACTGGGTTGAAGTCGAATGGGAACAGGCGAGCGGCAGCCTGTTCGAAACCAGCATCCGCATCGTCACCGAAAACCGGCGCGGCGTCCTGGCGCGCATGGCGGCGGTGATCGCCGCCGCCGATTCCGACATCCAGAACGTGCGCATCGACGAGGACCAGGGGCTTTACAGCGCCCTGCAGTTCACGCTGCAGGTGACCAGCCGCGGTCACCTCGCCCGCATCATGCGCAGCCTGCGCCGCATCCCCGAAGTGATGCGGATTTCCCGCACGCGCGAATAAGCGAATAAGCGGATAAGCGGATAAGCGGATAAGCGGATAAGCGGATAAGCGGATAAGCGAATAACCGAATAATTCACAGCAAGCCCTTCAGGAGAAAATCATGGCGAAGTTCTACGAATCCGAGCACACCAAGTTCATGCGCGAGTGGCTCGAAAAGCACCCCGAGCAGCGCGACGAGAAGCTGCGCGGTCGCAACCTGTGGTGGGACAAGGATGCCCGGAGCATGGACGAGATGAAGCGCGCCAATGAATCGAAGGTCGCGCAGAAGGCTTACGTCTACGACATCAACTGAGAGGTTGTGAAAATTCACTCCATTTGCGACAACCCAGCGTTGCTTGCTGTGGGAGTGGCCTCCAGGCCGCGAATCGCTCGGTGCCGCACGGCCGCCATACGCGGCCTGGAGGCCGCTCCCACGGATGCCCTCTGAGCATGGTGCTCGCGACCAATCTTCACAACCTCTGAGCGAGGCACAACCCGGCGTTTGCCGCCGGGCGCATGGGCTCGGTGGCCGGGGAGTGCGGGGCCGCGCGTCATTGCCAGCCCGCCGTAGCGGTCAGGGCGTGGCGCGCTCGATCAGTATCTTCACGTTACCGGCGCCCGGCTTGAGCGGGCCGCTTTCGCCGCTGAGGTCGCCCGGTCGCGACGTGGCGTCGCCCGATTTCGAGATGCGCGCCTCGACCTTGAGTTGCGTCGCCGCGGAGATCTTCAGTTCCGGATTCAGCGCCAGCGAGTCGTCGAGCGTGAACTTCAGCGGCAGATCCGCGACGCGGGCGCGCAGCACGGCGAGCGGCATGCGCGAGCCGTCGATGGCGCGCGCGAAGACGAACAGCGTGTCGCCGGGCTGCACCTTGGCGGCGAGTGCCGGGGCGAGGCTCACCTGGCCGCTGACAGACTTGTTCGCCGCAACCGGCCCCGGTTTCGCGGTGGCGGCCTGCTTCGTCGCACCGCCCTTCGCGCGCACTTCCTCGAGCGCGGTGGTCAGCGCCCGGGCATCTTCGGATTCCGGCGGCAGCAGCTTGAGCAGCCGCTCCCAGTAGCCGGCGGTTGCCGCGAAGTCCTCGCGTGCGTAGGCGGCGCTGCCGGCCAGCGCCAGCGCCATGGTGTGCTCCGGGTTGATCTGCAGGGCGCGATTCACCAGCTCCAGCGGCTTGCCCTCGATGTTGCCGCCAGCGCGCACGGCGAGCAGGTCGGCAAAATCCGCGAGCACGTTGGGGTCGTCGCCGCCGCCCAGGCGCATGACCTGCTCGAAGGCCTTCTCGCCCTCTTCGAAGCGGCGCAGCGCCTTGTAGGAGCGCGCCAGCATGCTCCAGCCCTTCAGGTCATCGGGGTTCTGCGCCATGCGCGCGGCGAGCTTCGCCACCATGTCGTTGATCTGGTCGGCCGAAATCTCGTGGCGCGTGCCGGGAATTTCGAGCGCGGCCGGGTTGCCCAGCCACAGATACAGTCCTGCCGCGCCGACGGGCAGAAGCAGGGCGAGCGCAAGCGCGCTGCTTTTCGCCGGCATGGCGACGGCAGTCGCGGATTCGGCCTCGCCGGCATCCTCCAGCAGGCGGTGCTGCAACTCGTCGCGCGCCTGCGCATAGTCCGCTTCGCCGAGGTTGCCGGCGGCGCGGTCGCGTTCCAGTTCCGCCAGCTGGTCGCGATAGATGGCCGTGTTCAGTGCGCGGCGTGAAGTCCGGTCGCGCGCCGCGCCCGATTTCAGCAGCGGATACGACAGCCAGGTCAGTACCGCCAGCGTCAGCAGCCCGGCGGCGGCGAGGAAGGGAAGACTGCTCATCGTTGGTTCTCGCTATTGCTGGGGGTCTGATTCAGCAGCGCCTCGGCCTGGCGGCGCTGCTCCTCGGTCAGCGTCGCTTCGGCCGCGACCTCGGCGCTCGTGCCGCGGCGGCGCAGGTACAGCACCAGTCCGATCAGCGCGCCGATCATCAGGACGAAGGGACCGAACCAGAGCAGATAGGTGCTGCCTTTCATCGGCGGCCGGTAACGCACGTAATCGCCGTAGCGGCTGACCATGAAATCCATGATTTCGGTGTCGCTCTTGTCCTGCTTGATCAGCGTCCGGATCTCGCGGCGCAGGTCCTGCGCCAGTTCGGCGCGCGAGCCGGCCAGCGATTCGTTCTGGCAGACCAGGCAGCGCAGTTCCTCGGAAATCGCGACGAGGCGTTTTTCGACGACGGGGTCTTCCGCCAGCGGCGCGGCCTCATTGGCCCGGGCCGCACCCAGTCCGACGCAGGCGGCGAGCAGCGTCAAGGCCAGCGTGCGCCGCATTCCATGCGCATTCAGGGAAATCATGTCTGGAGTTCCTTCACCAAGGGCAGGATCTTCTGCTCGATCAACTCGGGCGTCAGCGGGCCGGCATGCTTGTAGCGGATGATGCCGGCACGGTCGACGAGAAAGGTTTCCGGGATGCCGCGCACGCCGTAATCGGCGCCGACGCGGCCATCGACATCGAGCGCGGTCAGCACGTAAGGATCGCCGTGCTTGCCCAGCCAGGCGGCGGCGCGACTGCGCGCCAGCTGTTGTTCCTCGGCGGCGGACAGCGCGCGCACATCGGTATCGCCATTGCCGCGCACTTCCTGGCAGTTGAGGCCGACGATGGGCAGGGCGCCGTGGCGGGCGAAATTCACCAGCAGCTCGTGCTCCTCGCGGCAGGTCACGCACCAGGATGCCCAGGCATTGAGCAACCAGACCTTGCCGAGCATGTCCTGCGGCGCGAAGGTCTTGCCGGCATCGGCGAGCTGCGGCAGCCGGAACTGCGGCGCCGGCTTGCCCACCAGCGGCGACGGCGTCATGTCGCGATACAGCTTCAGGCCGACCAGCAGGCCGAGCAGCGCGACGAACAATGCCAGGGGAAGATGGCGCTTCATCGGTCAGCCTGCGCCAGTGTGCCGGCGCCGCCATGGGCAGCCGCCGGCGCCTTCGGGAAGATCACTTTTCGAGTTCCTTCACCAGCGGCAGGATCTTCTTCTCGATGGCTTCGGGCGTCAGCGGGCCGATCTGCTTGTAGCGGATGACGCCGGCCTTGTCGATGACATAGGTTTCCGGCACGCCGTAAACCCCGTAGTCGATGCCGACGCGACCGTCGACGTCGAGCGCCGAGAGCACATAGGGGTTGCCATGCTTGTCCAGCCAGGCGGCGGCGCGGCTGCGCGTCAGTTGCAGTTCGTCCTCCGCCGACATCTTCGCCGTGTCGGTTTCGCCGTCGCCGCGCACTTCCTTGTAGTTGAGACCGACGATGGGCAGGCCGCCCTGCTTTGCAAAGGCCACCAGCAGCGGATGCTCGGCGCGGCAGGAGACACACCAGGAGGCCCAGACGTTGAGTAGCCAGACCTTGCCCTGCATGTCTTTCGGCGAAAAGGTCTTGCCCCCATCGGCGAGCTGCGCCAACTGGAACTGTGGCGCCGGCTTGCCGACCAGTGGCGACGGCACCTCGCGCGGATTGAGCTTGAGGCCGACGGCGAGGAAGCCGAGCAGCACGATGAACAATGCCATCGGGATCAGGAAGCGCTTCATGAGGCGGCTCCCGTCCGGGCCTCGGCGCCGTCTCCGTCTCCGGCGCCGGCCGCCGCCTTCGCCTTGGCCTTGGCCTTGAGGCGGTAGCGGCGGTCGCTGATGGCGAGCAGGCCGCCCAGCGACATCAGCAGGCAGCCGCCCCAGATCCAGTCGACGAAGGGCTTGTAATGCACGCGCACGCTCCAGGCGCCGCTGCCATCCTTCTCACCGACCTGTTCGCCGAGCGAGACGTAGACGTCGCGCGTGAAGCCGGTATCGATGGCGGCTTCCGTCATCGGCATCGACGACGAGAAATAGGCGCGCTTCTCGGGATGCATGCTGCGCAAAACCTTGCCGTCCTCCAGCAGCTCGAAATCGCCGCGGGCCGCCTGGTAATTCGGGCCCGTCACGTTCTTCACGCCGAGCATGCGCACCGTATAGTCGCCGAGCACGACGGTGTCGCCCGGCGCCATGCGCACGTCCTTCTCGGTTTCATAGCCCTTGACCATGGTCACGCCGATGACGAAGACGGCGACGCCGACATGTGCCAGATGCATGCCCCAGAAGGCGCGCGGCGGCATGCCGGTTTTCAGGCGCGCGCGGATCTCCAACAGGCCGGCGGCGGCGATCCAGACGGCGAGCAGCAGGCCGAGACCGATCAGTGGCGTCCATTCGCCGAAGACGAAAGGCAGGCCGATGCCGGCGGCGATGGCCAGCACGGCCGCGAGTTTCAGCCGGCCGAGCAGATCGGCCAGGCTCGCCTGCTTCCAGCGCGCGCTCGGCCCCACCGCGGTGAGGAACAGCAGCGGCGCCATCAGCGGCACGAACACGGTCTGGAAGTAGGGTGGCCCGACCGACAGTTTGCCGAGGCCCAGCGCGTCGATGAGCAGCGGATACAACGTGCCGAGCAGCACGGCGCCGCAGGCCACCACCAGCAGCACGTTGTTGATCAGCAGCAGGGTCTCCTTGGAGAGCAGCGCGAAGCGGCCGCCGAGGCCGACGGTCGGCGCGCGCCAGGCGAACAGCAGCAGCGAACTGCCGATCACCACGGTGAGGAGCATCAGGATGAACAAGCCGCGGCTCGGGTCGGTGGCGAAGGCATGCACCGAAGTCAGCACGCCGGAACGAACCAGGAAGGTGCCGAGCAGCGACAGCGAGAAGGCGCTGATCGCCAGCAGCACCGTCCAGTTCTTGAAGGCGCCGCGCTTTTCCGTCACTGCCAGCGAATGGATCAGCGCCGTGCCGACCAGCCAGGGCATGAAGGAAGCATTTTCGACGGGA
>CAZCPD010000175.1:0-6599 GCA_964500425.1 uncultured Rhodocyclaceae bacterium | reverse complement strand
GAGCAGGGCGTCGAGCTCGGGCTGGCCGAAGAGCATGATGTTGACCAGCTTGTGGCTGCCGGTTTCGAGATTGGAGAGCAGGCGCACCTCTTCGAGCGATTCAGCGGGCATCGCGTGCGCCTCGTCGATGACCAGCAGGACGCGCTCGCCGGCGGCGTGGCGGCGCAGCAGCTCCTGATGCAGGGCGGCGAGCTTTTCCTCGATCGATGCCGGCAAGCCGGTCAGGCCGAGGTCGCGGCCGATGGCGCCGATGATCTCGTCGCGGCTGAAGCAGGGGTTGGCCAGATAGACGGTGCTGACACCCGGCGGCAGATGGCTGATCAGCAGCCGGGCGAGCAGCGTCTTGCCGCTGCCGACTTCGGCGACGACGGTGACGATGCCTTCTTCATGGCTGGCGACGTGCAGCAAGGCGCTCAACAGGTCGCCGCGCCGACTGCCGGAGAAAAAGTAGTCGGTGTCCGGCGTGATCTGGAAGGGCGGCTTGTGCAGGCCGAAGTGCTGTTGATAGAGGATGGACATCGCGCGATCAGCTGGGTTCAGGGCTCATGCGTCAGTTGCTGCGTTTGCCGATGGTGAAGTGGTCGTCGAGCCTGGCCAGCAGGGCGGGGCCTTCGTCGGCGTCGAGCGCTGAATAGACCGGCTTCGGCAGGTTGCGCGCCAGCTTGGCCGGCATCACCACTTCGATGTCGACGCGGCGGTTCGTGCGGCGTCCTGCCGTCGTGTCGTTGGAGGCGACGAAGCAGGTCGTGCAGAAGGTGGCCTTGAGGTTCTTCCGCGCGACGCCTTCGGCGACGAAGGCGAACATCACGCTGGTCGCGCGCGCCTTGGCCAGCTGGCGGTTCTGCTTCCGGTTGCCCGAGCTGTCGGTGCGGCCGCGCACGTTGACGCGCTCCGCCTGTTTGGCCAGCGGCACGATTTCGGCGAGCGCCTTGCGGCCGTTCGGACCGAGCGCAGCGGTGGAAACGGCGAAGGGCACGATGCGCTGCACCGAGGCCAGCTCGGTGTCGAGCTTGAGACCGGGGGAATGAGAAGGCGCCGCGCCGCTGGTGCTGGTGCTCGCCGCCGCCAGCACCAGCGGCGCGGGCTTCGGTTTGGCCGCTTGCGACCCGGCCTGTGCCGGCACAGGCGCCTTGGCCGCCGCGACGGGCGAGCGTGTGGACGCCTCGGCGCCGGCCGACCTGGGCGTCTGTTTCGTGGTCTTGTCGGCGTTGGCGGCTTTGTCTTTCGGTGCGTCGGTTCCCGCGTGGGCTCCCTTGTCGGCGGCGGGTGTCGTCTGTGCCGGAGCGGTTGCGAGCTTCTCCGGTTCGGGCGCGGTCGGCGCGTTGGCGGTCATTTCCGCTGTCGGGCTCAGTTGCGACCAGGTGTATCCCCATACCGCGGTGCCGGCGAGCGCCAGGACCAGCACGGAGCTCGCCAGCGACAGGCGCGGCAGCGCGAAACCGAGCCAGGGCCGGGGCGCCGTCGCGTTCGTCGGGGCCGGCAGGTCCAGGCTGGCTTCACGGGCATGGCGCTTCTCGACTTGCGGGAGGCTCTCCGCGTAGGCGGCATGCAGCGCCTTGTCGGCGAGCAGGTTGATGCGCCGGGCGCGGCCGCCCGCAGCCTTGAGGACGACGCCGGCGGCGGCATCGGTGAACAGCTTGTCGTCGCCCTGCCAGCCGGCGATGCGCAGGCGGTGGTCGATGTAGGCGGCGCCGTCCTCGCGTGAGAATGGCGCGAGCTCGAAGCGATGGATGACGCGGTCGCGGACCTGGCGCAGGCGCGGGTCGGCGAGCAGGGCGTCGAGCTCGGGCTGGCCGAAGAGCATGATGTTGACCAGCTTGTGGGTGCCGGTTTCGAGGTTGGAGAGCAGGCGCACCTCTTCGAGCGATTCGGCGGGCATCGCATGCGCCTCGTCGATGACCAGCAGGACGCGCTCGCCGGCAGCGTGGCGGCGCA
Source organism: uncultured Rhodocyclaceae bacterium (assembly GCA_964500425.1). GTDB lineage: Bacteria > Pseudomonadota > Gammaproteobacteria > Burkholderiales > Rhodocyclaceae > Sterolibacterium. The sequence goes on along the minus strand of CAZCPD010000175.1, from coordinate 4,664 downwards.
GCAGCTCCTGTTGCAGGGCGGCGAGCTTTTCTCCGATCGAGTCCGGCATCTCGCCGAGACCCAGGTCGCGGCCGATGGCGCCGAGGATCTCGTCGCGATTGAAGCAGGGATTGGCCAGGTAGATCGTGCTGATGCCGTCGGGCAATTGCCCGATCATCTGACGGGCGAGCAGCGTCTTGCCGCAGCCGACTTCGGCGACGACCGTGACGATGCCCTCATCATGCTGCGCCACATGCAGCAGCGCGTCGAGCAATTCGCCGCGGCGGCTGCCGGCGAAGAAGTAATCGGTGTCCGGCGTGATCTGGAAGGGCGCCTTGTGCAGGCCGAAGTGTTCCTGGTAGAGCGCTGTCATCAAGGGCCTCCATCGATGGTCGTTGCGGAAAACTTGCCTCTTTCGGACACTGGCGGCGGAAGACGCATCCAGTTCAGGCAATCTTGTCGATTATGCCCCGAAAAGAATGCCTCGATGGCGGCGCGAAGGGCGGATAAGCCGGGCAAAAGCCCCCTTGTTTGTCCGCCCCGTCGGGCTTTTGCGACTGACATAATCGTCCGGTTATCGTGCAACGAGACCGTGAGATATGAGAATCGACAAATTGCGTAAAGCCTTCGTCCTGCTGACAGCCGTTCTGGCGAGCGTCGGTCTGGCCGGTTGCCTCGGCGGCGAGGGCAGCTCCTCCGGTTCCTCCGGATCGTCGTCCGGTGGTTCTACGACGAGCTCGGGCAAGCCGACGATCGTTCTGGCCCTGGCTTCCGGCCTGCCGGCAACGAGCGCCAATGCCGTCACCACCGTCACTTTCGGCTCGCCGATCTACGCTGCTGCCACGGTCACGGATGGCAGCGGCGCGGCGGTGAAGAACGCCGTCGTCAGCTTCGCCGCCGCCGATGCGATGATCGTTTTTTCGCCAGCTTCGGCGACGGCGCTGACCGATGCTAACGGTGTCGCCTGGGTTCGGCTGGACTCGGCCAGCATTGCCGATGCCGGTGCGACCAGCCTCAGCGCCTCCGCCGCCGTGACGACCACCAGCAGCGGCGCGTCGACCACCGCGATCTACACCAGCGCACCACTGGGCGTTGCGGTGAATGGCTCGACGGTGACGCTGGGGGCGCTGACGCTCGGCCAACCGTCGATTTCCGCCTATGGCACCAGCGTGCTCAGCGTACCGGTGCTGATCAACGGCGCAGCAACGAACTCGCCGATCGCCGTGTCTTTTTCCTCGCCCTGTGCGACCAGCGGCAAGGCGACGCTGTCGAGCCCGGTGACTTCGGTCGCGGGCGTCGCGACGTCGACCTACAAGGACAACAATTGCGCTTCCGGAACCGATGTCATCACCGCCTCGGTCAGTGGCGCTTCGGTCAGCACGACGCTCAGCGTCGCCACGCCGGCAGCCAACAACATGCAATTCGTTTCCGCCTCGCCGGGCAGCATCGGCATTCAAGGCGCCGGCTCCTCGTTGCCGCAAAGTTCGGTGGTGAAATTCAAGGTCGTCGACAGCAGCGGCAACGGCAAGGCCGGCGTGCTGGTCGATTTCAGCCTGCTGCAGTCAGGCGCGCCCAGCGGCATTGCGATCTCGCCGACGTCGGCAAGCTCCGACGCCAACGGCGAGGTGACGACGACCGTTACCTCGGGCACCGTGCCGACGCCGGTTTCCGTGAGCGCCAAGGTGCATGATGCGCCGAGCATCCTCAGTCAGTCGAACACGCTGACCATCACCACCGGCCTGCCGGCGCAGGACTTCTTCTCGCTGAGCGTGCAGACTCACAACATCGAAGGCCTTGCCTACGACGGCATCGAATCGAGGCTGTTCGTGATCGCCTCGGACCGCCTCGGCAATCCCGCGCCGGATGGCACGGCGATCAACTTCATCACCGAAGGCGGCCAGATCGAACCGCCGTCGTGCACCACCGCCAGTGGCGCCTGCACGGTGACTTTCAAGAGTGCCCAGTTCAAGCCGGCCAACGGTCGCGTCACCGTGCTCGCTTATGCGGTCGGCGAGGAGAGCTTCGTCGATGCCGATGGCAACAACGTCTATGGTCCAGGCGAGACTTTCCATGACCTCGGCGATCCGTTCATCGACGCCAACGAAAACCTGGTCAGCGATACCGGCGAGCAGCACATCTCGTTCGTCAGCGTCAGCGCGCCGGTGGCCTGCCTGACGCGCGGCGTCAGCGGCGGCGGCACGGCCGCGCTGCCGAGCAACTACGTCAATGCGCCGAGCGTGACGAATTCCTGCGACGGCGCCTGGGCCAAGAACTATGTCCGCCGCAGCGCCGTCATCGTCCTCTCCGGTTCGCAGCCGACGTTGTCGCAGACGACATTCACCATGGGCAGCAGTTGTCTCAACATGTTCACCTTCAATCTCAGGGATCAGAACAACAACCCGATGCCCGCCGGAACCACTGTCAGTATCGGCGCCAACTATGTGACCTACACCGAGCCGGGCGGCACGCCGACGGGGGCGACACTCAGCGTGGATGGCACGCCGGTCGCGGACGCCGTGGCCGTCGGCGGCACCCAGCTGATGCTGACCGTCGATGGGGGCACGAGCTGCACCGGCGCCGGTACCTACCCGGCCGGCACGGCCACCGTCGTCGTCAAGACGCCGCAGGGTTTGCAGACCGCGGTTCCGGTCACGGTGAACTGATGCTCAGGCGTTGTGCGCGAGGATAAGCGGCAGTGCGCGCACGACGCCGACCAGCAGCAACGCCACGCCGCCAACCGCGAGCCAGAGCCCTGCCGTCCAGCCCAGCGCCAGGGCCAGGCCACCGGCCACCATCAGCAGGGCGCGCAGTCCCGCCAGCCAGCCGAGCGCCGCGCGCAACCGCGCATGCCACTCGCGTTGCGGGCCGGGGCGTAGCCAGACCGGCAGCAGTTGCGTCGCCGCGCCGCTGACCAGCGGCAGCAGGAAGGCGATGACGAAAGAACCGATCGCGTCGCGACCGGCGAGCAGGCCGAGGCCATGCGCGATGCCCAGCAGCAGCAGGGCGATCAGGCCGGCGCCGGCCAGCGCCAGCGAAGGCGTGGCGCCGTGCGGGCGGCGGATCAGGTCGGGGTAAGCGCTCAGCCAGTCGCGCGCCATGCGCAGCGGGGCGACCAGATACAGCGCCGCGCCGAGCAGCGCCAGCGGCATCAGCCAGGCGGCGCCGGCGGCGAGCAGCAGCGCGCCGCTCGCGGCGAACTTGAGATCGCCGGCGAGACGCTGGGCGACGCGCGGATCGGCACGCCCGGCGGCGGTGGGCAGCAGTACCTGCACCGTGCCGAGCGAGGTCAGCCCGACGAAGCCGAGCAGATTCAGATGCAGGTGAAACAGGCGCAGCGCCCCTCTCTGTTCCGGCCACACGGACATCAGCGGCGCCGCCAGCAAGGCCAGGGCCAGGCAGGCGAGGGCGGCGAGATACCAGGCGAGACCGGGATGCGGCCTGCCCACCGCGGCCCGGCCGCGTCGCCGCGCCCAGCCGAGCATCGTCAATGTCGCCGCGCTGGCGAACAGGAAGGCGGCGTGCGTCGCGGCGGTCAGACTCAATGCACCGACGAAGCCGGCAACCAGGACGGCGCCGCCCAGCCAGGCGGCCAGCGGCACGGCCGGCAGCCAGGCCGGCGCGGCCTTGCCGCTGCGGGTGAGGACGGGAACGAAATAGGCCATCGCCGCCAGGATCAGCGGCAGGATGCCCAGCGCAAAAGCGACATGGGCCGCGGCCTGGGGCGGCCAGCTGGAGAATACGGCCAGCCCGGCTGCCGCCGCCATCATGGCAATCGCATTGACGGCGAGCAGCGGCAGCACGGGCGCTACTACCGCGAATTACTTCTTGATGAAATCGATAACGATCTCGCCCGGCACGCGCTGCTGATAGAGGATCTCGACCTGTGCGCCATAGCGCTGGTTGAGCTGGTTGAGCAGCGGCAGCGGGTCGTGGTCGTTGCAGAAGCGCATCGTCTCGCCCGGCATCAGCGCATCGAGGGCGCCGAAGATGGCGGCGTGGCGGAAGCGCTTGGCGATGCCGCGCGCGTCGAACGGGTAGATCGCGGAAGGATCGGTGTGATTGCAGGCCATGGTGGCTCCGGTTGGAACATAGGGACGCGCATTATGCCGTTAATCCGGCATCCCGGAATTGATCGGAATCATTTTTATAAACAGAAGCTTGAAACCCTGCCAGCAGGGTGGGCATTGGTGCGCGGCAAGACGCGGCCAGGCCTCGACCCGATCGTCAGTCCGCGCTCCCGCACGTGGCGGGTTCGCGGTGGCGCGTCAGAAGTCGAACGGCAACGCAGGCATAGAACACTTCAACGATGAACATGGCGATCAGAACCGGGTGGGGGATGCCATCCGTCATGAGGCTGACGGCGCGGCCGACAGCCAGGCCGCTCATGAAGGCGAGCAGGGAGAGCAACGCGGGCCGGGCGAACTCGGCTTTCACCGCACCGGCGCAAAACAGCGCGGCAAACGTCACGAACAAACCGCCGTAAGCGCCACGCAGGAGGTTGGCCGCATTCACGGATTGCAGGCTCACGCCATAGACGTCGAGTATCGTTTGCGGCGAGATGAGGTAGGCCAGTCCGATCAGGGCGGTGCCTGCTGAGGCGGAGCCGAGCGCCCAGGCTTTGATGTTCATCGATCACTGCTGTCCAAGATAACCGAAACTCCATGGATGATGCTTTGAACTGACGC
>CAZCPD010000174.1:0-6611 GCA_964500425.1 uncultured Rhodocyclaceae bacterium | reverse complement strand
CAACCATCAGGGCCAGGATCAAATGCCACCAATTCACCATGAATGCCGAAAAGCCGAGGAGCAGCTTGGTCATCAGCGGAAGTTCGGCGTTGAAGCCGGTAAACACCTTGGCGAAAGCGGGAATCACGAACAGATTCACCACGAACAAGGCCAGCACCATGGCGATGATGACGAAGGACGGATAGCGCAATGCCGAAGAAACCTGCTCCTTCATGAACCGTTCGAAGGCCATGTGATGGTAGAGCCGAAGAAAGACTGTCTCCAGCTGGCCGGTCATTTCACCGACCCGCACCATGGACACATAGAACGGCGAGAAGATGCGCGGCTGACGCGACAGGGACATCGAAAGCTCACGGCCGGCATCGAGATTTTCGCGCAGATCCTGCAACATCGTCTGCAGGGAAGGCTTGGTGGCGGACTCCTGCAATCCCGTCAGGGCGCGCATGATCGGCACACCCGCCTTGAGCAGGGTATAGAGCTGGCGTGAAAACATCATCACATCGAGGTGATCGACCTTTTTCGGGATGAGTTCCTTCCCCGCCAGGCTGCCGATTGAACCGGAGGACGCCCCGACATTCGTCGCAGGCTTCGTCGTGGTGGGCTTGCCCGCCTCGCGCTTGCCGGTAATGGAAATCGGGATGATGCCGCGCTCCTGCAAGCTGGCGGCGACTTCCGCCGCGCTGGCGCCTTCCATGGAACCGCTTACGGCCTGGCCGCCGGCGTTGCGCCCTCGATAGGCAAAGTTCGCCATTCAGGAAATCCTAATCTTCCAGCATGTTATTGATGCGCATCGCCTCCTCGATGGTGCTGCGACCTTCCAGCACCAGACGAACGGCGTCACGTCGCAACGAATTACCCGCCATCTGCTCACGACCAATACGCATGAATTCACGCGGATCGCCATGATTGGCAGCCTCGACCAGGGTATTCGTCATTTCCAGGTATTCGTATATCCCTTGACGGCCGACATAGCCCGTCTTGTTGCAGTGAGCACAACCATAGCCTTTGCGGAAGACATGGGCATCCACCTGATCGCCAAGTTCGGAGCGTAGCCATTCGCGCTCCCGCGGATCGGGCTTGTACTCATCGACGCAGCGCTCGCAGACAACACGAACCAGTCGCTGCGCGACCACCAGCTGCAGTGACAGCGCCACCATGAAACGCGGCACCCCCATGTCGAACAGCCGGATGGGCGTTGTCAGCGCGTCATTGGTGTGCAGTGTTGATAACACCATGTGGCCGGTCATGGCGGCGCGCATGCCGATTTCGGAGGTAGTCTGATCGCGCATTTCGCCGACGAGGATGATGTCCGGATCCTGACGCAGCGCCGAGCGCAGCACGCGCGAAAAGGAAAGATCGATCTTCTCCATCACCTGCACCTGATTGATGCCCGACAGACGGTATTCGACCGGATCTTCGACGGTGATGATCTTCTTTTCGGGGGAGTTGAGCTCGGCGAGCGCGGAATACAACGTGGTGGTCTTGCCGGAACCAGTCGGCCCGGTCACCAGCACCATGCCGCTCGGGCGGTGGATGGCATGGCGCAAGCGTTCAAGAACCGGTTGCGGCATGCCGATCCGATCCAGGGAAAGAAAGCTGGTGCTCTGGCTGAGCAGACGCATGACCGCCGATTCCCCGTACTGCGTCGGCAGGGTGGAGATACGCACGTCGACCGAGGAGTTGCTCAGCTTGATGTTGAAGCGGCCATCCTGCGGCAGGCGTTTCTCCGAGATATCAAGACCCGACATGAGTTTCAGGCGCAGGACCAGCGGCGTGGCGACCTTGCTGTCGGCTTCCATCTGGATATGCAGCATGCCGTCGATGCGGAAACGGATGATGAGGGATTTTTCCTGAGGCTCGATATGCACATCGGAAGCCCGCAGCTTGATCGCCTCCTCGAAAACGCTGTTGAGCAGCTTGACGACCGGCGCATCATCGGCGCTGGCTGTCAGACCGAGCACGTTGCCGAAGTCGCCCATGCCATTCGACATGTCCTCGGTCAGTTCCTTCGCCAGACCGGAGATCTCCTCGGTATGACTATAGAACCTGTCCATCATCGCCATCAGCTGGGTTTCCATCACCACCGCCAGCATGATCTCGCGGCGCAGGATGCGGCTCACCTCGTCGAATGCGGTCAGGTCGGTGGGGTCGGCAAAGCCGACCATCAGCATGTCGATGTCCTGCTCGTTATCGAGGACGATTGCCCGATAACGGCGCGCCGCCGCCTCGGGCAGCAGCTTGATCAGATCCGGCTTCGGGTGATAGCTGGCGAGATCGACGAAGGGCGCATGCAACTGTCGCCCCAGCGCACGAGAGATGTTTTCTTCGGAGACATAACCCGAATCGATGAAAATCCTGCCAAGCTTGCGCCCGGTGCGCTTCTGCTCCTCCAGCGCAACATCCAGTTGATCCTTGGTCAACAGTCCCTGCGTTATCAGAAAATCACCCAGGCGGATTTTTTCCGGACGCGCCATCCCGATCTCCAGTGCCTTTCAGCTATACAATCTAATTGTTTGATTCTTCTTGAAACCCAGCCCATGAGGGCTGCGTTCGAATATAGCACAACATGTTCCACATCATTCTTTACGAGCCGGAAATCCCGCCCAACACCGGGAATGTCATCCGCCTCTGCGCCAACGTCGGCGCTCGCCTCCATCTGGTAAAGCCGATGGGATTCGAACTGAGCGCGGCACGTTTGCGGCGAGCCGGCATGGATTACGCCGAGATTGTCGACGTGAGCATCCACGAAAATCTGCCGGACTGCCTGACCGCACTAAGAACACCTGCCCCAACGCACCCCCTGCGTCTATTCGCGCTCAGCACGCGCGGCACAACGCGCCACGACCAGCCATGCTACGCGCCTGGCGACGCCTTCCTGTTCGGCCCCGAGTCACGCGGCCTGCCAAATGAGGTCCTGGAGCTCGTCGTCAGCGAACGGCGCATCCGTCTACCGATGATGCCGGGCTGCCGCAGTGTCAATCTATCGAACACAGTGGCGGTGGTCGCCTACGAAGCCTGGCGTCAGCTGGGTTTCCCTGGCGGCGCCTGAAAGCCGCGCAGCAGAACTTCACTACTCGTCCTTCGGATCGCGCGCCATCAACTGCTCGACGGCGGCCGCAGCCGAAAGATGCCCGTCGATCACCGCGCAAACCGCCTGCACGATGGGCATATCGACCTCCAGCGAAGTGGCGCGACGCGCCACTTCGCGTGCGCTGGACACACCTTCGGCGACATGGCCGAGTTCGCGGACGATATCCGGCAGAGACCGGCCGGCGGCCAAGGCCAAGCCGACACGGCGATTGCGCGACAAATCGCCGGTGCAAGTCAGGATCAGGTCGCCCATGCCGGCCAGCCCCATCAGCGTCTCGCGACGCGCACCCAGCGCCAGGCCAAAGCGGACGACCTCGGCCAAGCCCCGCGTGATCAGGGCAGCGCGGGCATTGTGGCCGAGACCCAGCCCGTCGGAAATACCGCTGGCAATCGCCAGCACGTTCTTGACCGCGCCGCCCACCTCGGCGCCGATGACATCTTCGTTGGCATAGATGCGCAGACGCGGGCCCGACAACTCGTGCGTCATGCCGCGGGCAAAAGCCGCGTCGGCGCTGGCCAGGGTCACCGCTGTCGGCAGCGCGCGCGCCACCTCCTCGGCGAAACTCGGCCCGGTCAAGGCGCCATGGGGAATAGCCAGCCCCGTCATTTCCTCGGCTGCCACCTGATGCGGCAACAGGCCGCTGCCCGCTTCCAGCCCCTTGCACAACCAAAGGAAGGGCGCCGTCGCTCCGCTCGCACGCAACTGACGCAGCGTCGGGCGCAGACCGGCGAGCGGCGTGGCCACCAGAACCAGATCCACAGCGACAACCGCCGCAGCGAAATCGGCACAGACGTTCAGCGCTTCAGGAAAGACATTGCCAGGCAGATAGCGCTCGTTCTCGCGTGCCGCCTGCATCGTTGCACACAACCCGGCATCGCGGGCCCAAAGGGTGACCCGATGCGCCGGGCAGCGCGCGAAGGCGATGGCCAGCGCCGTGCCCCAGGCGCCAGCGCCGATGACAGCGATTTTCATTGAACGGCAGGATCCGCCATGACCGACAAGGCGTACCGCACGCTAGCAGCGCTGCGCAAGATCATGCCTCACAGGCCCCAGACCTGGTTGGCGCGGACATACCCGGCCTGACCATCGCGATGCCTCACCTTGGCCCAGCCGGCCCCCGGCAGCGCCTCGACCAGTTCGAGGACGACGTCCTTCTCGGCCTCGAAAATCAGCGCGGCATTTTCCTCTGGCGTACCGCGCACCTGAGCGCGCGCCGCCGTCACCAACAGGGTCCGCTTGTCGCTGAGTGTGCGCTTCTCGACCCAGGCCAGGCCACCGCCGGCATCGCGCACCTTGAGCCAGCCTTCGAGCGCCACGACGATCTCTACTGGCGTGTGACGGGCGATGACGAACAGAGGCTTGCCCTTTTGCGAAGGCGCGTCGTACATCGTCGTCGGTTCGGCCAGAGAGCGGTAATCGAGCGCCAACGCCGGCGTCGCCAGGAGCGAGAAGGACAACAGCACCGACAGGGCGAGTCTGCGCATGGCCTCGTCAATCACTGGATCGGGATTTCGCCGGACGGACGCCCCTGCTGGGCCTGCTGCTGCGCCTGGATGCGCTGCTGGTACATCGCCTCGAAATTGACCGGGGCAAGCAGCACGGGCGGGAAACCGGCGCGCGTGACGAGGTCGGAGATGGTTTCGCGAACATAGGGAAAGATGATGTTCGGGCAGGCAACGCCGAGAATCGGATCGATGTTCTCCGCGGGTATGTTGCGAAGCTGGAAAATGCCGGCCTGGGCGGCTTCGACCAGAAACACAGTCTTCTCACCGAGCTTGGCGGTGACGGTGATCTTTACCACGACTTCGTAGAGACCTTCCTCGATATTGCTGGCTTCGCTCTGCAACTGCATCTCGATGGCGGGATTCTCTCGCTCGAGAAAGACCTGCGGCGCATTCGGAATCTCGAGGGAAATATCCTTCGCGTAAACCTTTTCGATGGAAAAAACGGGGGCTTGTTGATCGTTCATTTGTATCGCCTGTGGTCTGGTAAATGATGGGGGGATGAAGGGAATGCAGAATGTGGGGAGGTTCGATGCGCCGTCTGCGATATCACTCGCCAGCCAGCAGGGGATCGAGCTTGCCGGCGCGATCCAGGGTTGCGAGATCGTCGTAGCCGCCGACATGCGTCGTGCCGATATAGATTTGCGGGACGGTGCGCCGCCCGGTACGCTGCATCATCTCCTCGCGCAATGCCGGATCGAGGTCGACACGGATTTTTTCGATCTCCGTGACGCCCTTGCTTTTCAGCAATTGCTCGGCGCGCACGCAGTAGGGGCAAACCGCCGTGCTGTACATCAGTATCCTGGGTGTCATGACAGGATCACGATCACTTGGTCGTCACGGGCAGGCCTGCCTCGCGCCACGCACCGATCCCGCCGGACAGGTTGAAGACTTTCTCGAAGCCGTGCTTCTTCAGTTTTCCGCAGGCCATCGTGGAACGATTGCCCGACTGACAATTGACGATCAGCGGGCGCGCCTTGAACTTCTCGATTTCCGGCAGATGCTTTTCGAGCTGATCGAGAATAATGTGCCGGGCGTTCGGAATGTGCCCGCTCGCCCACTCCACGGCATCGCGCACGTCGATCACCAGCGCGTCCTCGCGGTTCATCAGCAGCGTCGCCTCCTGCGGCGAAATCCGGTTGACGCCAGCACCATTGAAGGTCTGCCACAGCAACATGCCGCCACTGACGACGGCGAGCACCACGTACATCAGGTTGTTCAGGACAAAATCCAAAATACGCTCCATCGACATTCATGAAAAAAGACGCCCGGCTCCACGGCGCAGAGCACAAGGACGACACACCGGTTCACCGCTTCGGGGCAGCGACTCCGCAGAAGACTTCGCGCATCAGTCCAATCAACTGCAACACGCGTGGATCGGCGACGCGGTAATAGACGCGATTGGCCTCCTTGCGCGTTTGCAGCACTTCCTTTTCGCGCAGGATTGCCAGATGCTGAGAAATATTGCTTTGCGAGGTGCCGACCGCCTCGACGATGTCCTGCACGCAAACTTCCATTCCGCCGATCACGCAGAGTATCTTCAGGCGCAGGGGATGCGAAATCGCCTTCAGCGCTCGCGCGGCGGTTTCGATGTGTTCCTGCTTTTCGATCAGATCAAGGACGGCGTCGGACACGGGGAGGGGATGCGCAGTTGTGCGCAGTGCGTGGTGGAATGCCGAATATTATAGAATACTTCGTTTTCAATACCTACCGCTCACAAGCCATGCATAAAATCGTTCTGATCCGCCACGGCGAATCGACCTGGAACAAGGAAAACCGCTTCACCGGCTGGACCGATGTCGGCCTGACCGAAAAGGGGCTCGCCGAAGCCATCGCCGCCGGCCAGCTGCTCAAGAACGAAGGCTACAGATTCGACGTCGCCTACACTTCCGTGCTCAAGCGCGCGATCAAGACGCTGTGGACGGTGCTCGAGGAAATGGACCGGATGTGGATTCCCGTTCATCATTCCAGGCTTCTCAACGAGCGCCACTATGGCGCGCTGCAGGGACTCAACAAGA
>CAZCPD010000173.1:0-6658 GCA_964500425.1 uncultured Rhodocyclaceae bacterium | reverse complement strand
CCGGGGCCGCCATTGTCCAGGCGCCGCGCGCCCTGCCGCGCGTGATCCAGTTGCCGCCGGAACTGACCGGCGTCGACCACGGCTTCGTCTTCCTCTCCTCGATATTGCACCGGCATGTCGACGAACTCTTTTCCGGCATGCAGGTGCTCGGCTGCCATCAGTTCCGCCTCACGCGCAACTCCGACCTGTTCGTCGACGACGAGGAAGTCAAGAACCTGCGCACCGCGCTACAGGGCGAACTGCCGCAGCGCCATTTCGGCGACGCCGTGCGCCTCGAAGTTGCCGACAACTGCACCGAAGTCGTCGCCGACTTCCTGCTCCAGCAATTCAACCTGAGCCGCGCCGACCTGTTCCGCGTTCCCGGCATCGTCAACCTGGTGCGACTGAATGCCGTGCCCGACAAGATCGACCGCCCCGATCTCAAGTACCCGCCGCTGCAACCCAACTTGCCGAAGGTGCTCAACAAACGCTACGACATCTTCGCCAGCATCCGCAAGCAGGACATCCTGCTGCACCTGCCCTTCCAGTCCTTCACACCGGTGATCCAGTTTCTCCAGCAGGCGGCGGACGATCCGCAGGTGGTGGCGATCCGCATGACCGTCTATCGCACCGGCACCGACTCCGTCCTCATGGAGCACCTGCTGCGCGCCGCGCGCCAGGGCAAGGAGGTCACCGTCGTCGTCGAACTGATGGCGCGCTTCGACGAAGAAGCCAACCTCAACATCGCCGCGCGCCTGGAAGAAGTCGGCGCGCACGTCGTGTATGGCGTGTTCGGCTACAAGACCCACGCCAAGATGCTCCAGGTGCTGCGCCGCGAGGAGCACGGCTACCGACGCTACTGTCACCTCGGCACCGGCAACTACCATCCGCGCACCACGCGCTTCTACACCGACTTCGGCCTGCTCACCTGTCACGACGAAATCAACGCCGACGTCAACGAAGTCTTCAAGCAGCTCACCGGTCTTGGCAAGGCGAACGCGCTTTGCCATCTCTGGCAGGCGCCATTCTCCCTGCATGCCAATGTACTCACGGCGATCCGCGCCGAAACCGAAGCGGCGCACGCCGGCCGCAAGGCGCAGATCATCGCCAAGATGAATTCGCTGGTCGAACCGGAAATCATCGAAACCCTCTATGAAGCCTCGCAGGCCGGGGTCCAGGTCGACCTGATCGTGCGCGGCGTGTGCACCCTGCGTCCCGGTGTGCCAGGCCTGTCTGACAACATCCGCCTGCGCTCGGTGATCGGCCGCTTCCTCGAACACTCGCGCATTTATTATTTCCACGCCGACGGCGCGGAGAAACTCTACCTGTCGAGCGCCGACTGGATGGAGCGCAACTTCTTCCGGCGCATCGAAATCAGCTTCCCGATCCTCGACCCCAAGCTCAAGCGCCGCGTCATGAAGGAAGGCCTCAAGCCCTACCTCACCGACAACGCCCAAGCCTGGGAAATGAACGCCAACGGCGAATACGCCGTACGCCGCACCCGCCGCGCGCGCAGTTGCGCACAGGAAGAACTGCTCGCCAGCCTCGCGATGCCGGTTTGATCCATCAGCCCGCATAGCGGCTCAAGACACTCCCCTCTCCCGCAACGCGGGAGAGGGGCCGGGGGAGAGGGCAACTGACCTCCCCTAGGGCGTGTTCTCATTCAGGCGACGGTTGCGACTGAATGAGAACACGCCCTAGCCGCTCAGCGTCAGCGGCCAGCGGCCGATGATCTCGTAATTGCCGCCCCCCTCCGGACGCGACGCCGCGAGGACGAACTCGCCGACCAACCAGGCGATGGCTTCGAACGCCGGCAGCTCCTCGCAGCGTGCATCGCGCAGCAGGGTCAGGTGCGCCGCGAAATCGCGGTCGTCGAGCGGCAATCCCGCTTCCGCGAGCCGCTCGCGCAACTGCCCGACCAGCGTCAGCAGCGGCAAGGGCGCCTGCGCGCAGCCGGCCCAGACGATGCGGTTGTGACGCCAACAGGCAAGGCGGTCGATTTCCAGCGTGAACGCCTCGCCCGTCACTTGCGCCGCCGCTGCGCGCAAGTCGTCGATACGCTCGACCGGCGTCTCGCCAATGAAAGCCAATGTCATGTGCAGACCATCGCGCCGCATGCGCCGCCCGCCGCAGCGCGCATGCGCCTGCGCGCCGAGTTCGTCGAGGCGCCGGGCCGCGGCCACATCCGGCCAGAGGGCGAAGAAGACGCGCCGCCGCGCGAGTTTCTCAGCCGCCATCGGTGCGTACCAGCAAGGCCACGGCCTCGGCGGCGATGCCCTCGCCGCGCCCGGTGAAACCGAGACGCTCGGTGGTCTTGCCCTTGATATTCACCGCCTCCGGCGCGATGCCCAGATCGGCGGCGATGTTGGCGCGCATCGCCGCCGCATGCGGTGAAATCTTCGGCGCCTGGGCGATGATCGTGGCATCGACATTGCCGACGCGCCAGCCGGCCTCGTGCACCGCCGCCAGCGCGCCGCGCAGCAGGACGCGGCTGTCGGCGCCAGCGTATTGCGCGTCGCTGTCCGGATAGAGGCGACCGATGTCGCCGAGGCCGGCGGCGCCGAGCACGGCGTCGGTAATCGCATGCAGCAGCACGTCGGCGTCGGAATGGCCGAGCAGACCGCGTTCGTAAGGAATCTCGACGCCGCCGAGAATCAGCTTGCGGCCGACGGCGAAAGCATGCACGTCAAAGCCCTGGCCAACGCGAATATTGAGGGGACTCATGCGGTCTCTCCACGATGTTGCAGTATCCAGCCGGCCAGACGCAGGTCGAGCGGATAGGTCACTTTCAGATTGGTCGGATCGGACATCACCAGGCGCGGCCGGAAGCCCTGCGCTTCCATGGCGCTGGCCTCGTCGGTGATCGCCGCAACATCGGCGAGACTCTCCAGCGCACGGCGCAGATAGGCGTGACGGAACATCTGCGGCGTCTGTGCCTGCCAGAGCCCGGCGCGAGGCACCGTGGCGGCGATCGAGGCGATGGCGGCGATGCCGCTGCTCCCGCCTTCGTCGGCGCGCTTCAGCGTATCGGCGACCGGCAGCGCGAGAATGCCGCCATCGTCATTGCCGTCGGCGATCACGCCATCGATCAGCGCATCGACATGCCAGGTCGCCAGACAAGGACGCGCCGCGTCATGCACCAGCATCCAGTCCTGCGCCTGCACCTGGCCGGATGTCGCGCGCAGGCCGTTACGGACCGACTCGGCGCGCGTCGCGCCGCCGCAGAACAGCGGCGTCAGCTTGGGGCCGAGCGCCGACCAGTCGTGGCGCGACCATTCCGCGTCGTCGGGCGCCAGCACCACGAACACCTTCGCGATGCGCGGCGCCGCACAGAGCGTCCGCAGGGCATGGTGGATCAGAGGTTTTCCGGCGAGTGGCAGATACTGCTTCGGTCGTTCGCTGGCCATGCGGGCGCCGCTGCCGGCGGCCGGTACCAGGGCATGGAACGAAACGGAAGAAATTTCGGGCGAGTTCATGCCGCGATTCTAAGGACTAGAATGAACGATTGCCACCGGCGTCGGCAATCAACTCGGGCAATCGCCCCTCGCCTCCCCTCGCCCACTTGTGGGAGAGGGGCCGGGGGGGAGAGGGGCTGCAAATGCGATTGCCCCGGGCAATCAAAGACCCGGCGACGCAGCCATCTCAGTCATCAGCCATCTCAGTCATCAGCCATCTCAGTCATCAGTCATGACTGCGCGGAAGGAGCGGAAATCCCGATGGATTTATTCGACAGCAGCCCCGGCAACGTTTCCCAATATCTGCAAGCCTTCGTCACCAGCCTCGGCATCGGCCTGCTGCTAGGACTCGAACGCGAGCGGCGCGCCACCCCAAAGGCAGGCCTGCGCACCTTCGCGCTGGTCGCCCTGCTCGGCACGCTGGCGGCGCTGATCGGCCAGCAGACGGGCGACTACTGGGTGATCGCCGTCGGCCTGTTCGCCGTCGCCGCCATGATGATCGTCGCCAACCTTGGCAACCCCCCGGAGGACAGCGATCCCGGCACCACCTCGGTCATCGCCCTGATGGTCTGCTACTGCCTCGGCGCCACGGTGCTGTTCGGCCAGGCGACGCTGGCAGTGATGCTGGCGATCACCAGCACCGCCCTGCTCTATTTCAAGGATGCGCTGCATGGCTTCTCGAAGAGTCTTACCCACAAGGACCTGATCTCGATCCTGCAATTCGCCGTGCTCACCTTCATCGTCCTGCCGATCCTGCCCGATCGCGATTTCGGCCCTTATGCGGCCTTCAACCCGCACCAGATCTGGCTGATGGTGGTGCTGATTGCCGGCGTTTCGCTGGCCGGCTACGCGGCGCTGCGGCTGGTCGGCGTGCAGCACGGCGCGGCCCTGATCGGCTTTTTCGGCGGCCTGGTGTCGAGCACCGCGACGACGATGGCCTTCGCCCGCCATGCGCGCGGCCAGGCGGATCTGGCGGGCAGCGCCGCGGTGGTCGTGCTGATCGCCAACCTGATGGTGATGCTGCGCCTCGGCGTGCTGATGATGGTCGTCGCACCGCGCCTCGCCCCATCGCTGCTGCCCGTGCTCGGAATCGGCATGCTCAGCGGCATCGCGACCACGGCCTGGGGCTGGCGCAGCCTGAAAACCCAGCAGAACCTGCCAATGCCCGAGGTTGCCAACCCCACCGAACTGCGCACGGCGCTCGGCTTCGGCATCGTTTATGCGGTGGTCCTGATTTGCTCCGCCTGGCTGGCGGATATCGCCGGCAGCCGCGGCCTCTACATGGTGTCGCTGATTTCCGGCATGACCGATGTCGACGCCATCGCGCTCTCCAGCCTGCGCCTGTTCAACATCGACAAACTCGCCAGCGGGCAGGCCGTGACCTCGATCGCAATCGCGATGCTCGCCAACCTCGCCTTCAAGAGCGGCATCGTCGTCGCCATCGGCGGCGGCGCGCTGGCCCGCCGCGCGATGCCCGGCCTCGCCGCCATCGGTCTGGGCCTGATCGTCGGCCTGGCCATGCCCACCCTCTGAACCCGGGAGCCGCAACGCCGTCCAAAGCGCATGATGCCGATTTTCACCCACAGAATATGAAACATGCGCCATTCATAATCGCCCGCCCCTCCCGCCTCCCCCTCACGGAGGAGGTGGCTGATTTGCTCGCTGCGCTCGACCGTCTGACCCCGCGCCAAATTCGCTGTTTCATGTGAATTCGTATCGACAGGAGATCGTCATGGAAATCTCGTCCCACGCCTTCCACCGCCCCGCCGCCGTCGCCGGCATGTTCTACCCGGGCCAGCCGGCGACGCTCGCCGAGGACGTCGCCGCCCTGCTGGCCCAGGCCGAGCCCTGGCCGGGCCTCGCGCCCAAGGCGCTGATCGTCCCACACGCCGGTTACGTCTACTCCGGGCCGATCGCCGCCAGCGCCTACGCCAGCCTGGCGCCGCTGCGCGCCACCATCCGCAAGGTGGTGCTGCTCGGCCCGACGCATCGCGTCGCCGTGCGCGGCCTGGCGGCGCCCGAGTCGACCGCCTTCGATACGCCGCTCGGCAGCATCCCCATCGATGCCACGCTGGAACGCCAGGTGCTCGAACTGCCGCAGGTGCAACGCAGCGAGGCCGCGCACGCCCTCGAACACTCACTCGAAGTGCAACTGCCCTTCCTGCAAAGCATGCTCGACGAGTTCAGCCTGTTGCCGCTGGCGGTCGGCATGGCCAGCGACGTCGAAGTCGCCGAGGTACTCGATCTCGTCTGGGGCGGCGCGGAAACGCTGATCGTCATCAGCTCCGACCTCTCCCACTACCATCCCTATGCCGAGGCGCAGCGCCTCGACCACGCCACCGCCAAGCAGATCGTCGCCCTGGAGCCGCTCGCCAGCCACGAGCAGGCCTGCGGCGCGACGCCGGTGAACGGCCTGCTGCTCTGCGCCCAGCGGCGCGGCCTGCATCCGCGCCTGCTCGACCTGCGCAACTCCGGCGACACCGCCGGCGACCGTTCGCGCGTCGTCGGCTATGGCGCGTTCGCCTTCAGCGAGAACGAAGCGCGCGACAATGAACAACATTGAACTCGGCCAGGTTCTGCTGCGGATTGCGCGCCAGGCGATCGGCGAAGAGCTCGGCGTGAAAATCAGCGCCGTGCCGGCCGCGGCGCTCGCGCTGCCCGACATGCAACAGCCTGGCGCCACCTTCGTCACCCTGACACTCGACGGCGAGCTGCGCGGTTGCATCGGCACGCTACAGGCACATCGCCCACTGATCGACGACGTGCGCGCCAACGCACTCGCCGCGGCCTTCCTCGACCCGCGCTTCATGCCGCTGACGCGCGAAGAATTCGACCTGGTGCGCGTCGAGGTCTCACTGCTTGCGCCGCCGACGCCGATGGCTTTCGTCAGCGAAGCCGACGCACTTGCCCAGCTGCGCCCGAACATCGACGGCGTCATCCTGGAAAGCGGCTGGCATCGCGCCACCTTCCTGCCGCAGGTCTGGGAAAGTCTGCCTGCACCGCAGCAGTTCATGGCCCAGCTCAAGCGCAAGGCCGGCCTGCCGGCCGACGACTGGAATGCCGACATTCAAATCTCGCGATACGAGGTTCAAAAATGGAAGGAAGAGTGAACATCGAGCCGAAGGACGCCACCCCGGCACGCTGGTGGCACGCTATCAAAGGCGAAGAGCCGCCGCGCATCCAGTGCGACCTCTGCCCGCGCGACTGCAAGCTGCACGAAGGCC
>CAZCPD010000172.1:0-6765 GCA_964500425.1 uncultured Rhodocyclaceae bacterium | reverse complement strand
ACATGACTGTGAAGAACTCGCCGCAAAGCATGAAAGTCATGTCCGTTTCCCTCACGCCCAAACCCTCTCACCGCTTCAAGGGGGAGGCAGTTCTGCGAACGCCTTCCCGCAACAGGAAAGGGAGCGGGGGCCGTCCAAAGCCGCTCACGCAGAGCAATCGCATGAACTGCATTTCCCCCCTCTCCCACAAGTGGAAGAGGGGCCGGGGGAGAGGGAGTATCGACATGACTTCGGCATTCATGCGATTGCCCTGGTCGCTCACGCGACGATCACGTTAAAGCCCGCGCGCCCACGCCGGCCTGAGCCGCACCGTCTCCGGCCGACGGATCGCTGCATCCAGCTCGCCGAGCAGCCGCTGCTTCTCCGCGCCGAGCGTGCCCTTCAACACCAGCCAGTTCGACGCGTGGTCGCTGCGGAACACCGTGCGCCGCAGTTCCAGCGCGGCAATGAAGCGTTCCATCTCGACGAACAGGCCATGCGGATTGAGCGGCTGCCACTCGGGAAAGTTGGCGCGGAAGCGTTCCTCGCCGAGCGGGAAGCTCACCACCAGCGTCGACAGGTATTCGGGCTGCGTGGCATTGACGAGCCGCGCCGAATTATCCGCATGCTGCTGCGACAACGCCTGGCCGCCGAGGCCGTTGAGGATCATCACCGAACGGCGGATGCCCGCCTCCTTCAGCTTGTCCAAGGCATCGCACGTCGTCGAGAAGGTCTCGCCCTTATTCACCTTTTCCAGCACTCGATCGTCGCCCGACTCGGCGCCGACATAGACCATGCCCAGCCCGGCAGCGGCCAACTCATTGAGTTCATCGACCGACTTCCTGCGCAAATTGCGCGGCAGGCAGTAACTCGAAATCCGCCGCACCGCCGGCAGATGCTCGCGGATCGCCGTCAGCACCGCCAACAGCCGCCGCGTCGGCAGCACCAGCGCATCGCCGTCGGCGAGGAACACGCGCTGCACGCGGTTCCCCAACTGCTCGCCGCACCGGCGGATGCTCTCCAGTGTCTCCTGCTCGTCACGGGCACGAAACTGCTTCTGCGGCGCGGTGTACATCTCGCAGAAAGTGCATTGATTCCACGAACAGCCGTTGGTCAGCGGCAGAATCAGCGACTCCGCCTCGCTGGGTGGGCGGAAGACGGGTTCGATGTAGCGGATGGGGATCGTGGCGGTCATCGGGGGATTATCCCAGAGACTACGAACGAAGGCCGCCGCGGATGAAGAACGCTGGCTCAGCGGGATTCCGACGACACAAGAATCTTGCCAGCCCCACGACCCATCGCACGTATGCGAAAGCACCTGGCGTATGCCATTACAACAAGCAATACATACCAAACGCATGGTAGACTTCGTTCTTCTGTATCAAGCTACCAAAGCTAGTGCCGAACCCGCCGCGCTTACCGTTCACTTCTGTCACTCGATGCGCTCGACTCCCATATCCGCGGAAGCGCTGAAGGGTGGCAAACAACCTATCGAACAAGGAAAAACGACGACATGAGCCTCAGATTCCTCCGTCACGGCGTATTGATCGTGTCAGCGTCACTACTGGCGGCCTGCAACCCCATCACGATCGGCGGCAGCGTCACCGGGCTGGCCGGCGCCGGCTTGGTGCTTCAAAACAACGGCGGCGACGATCTGGCTATTACCGCAGATGGCGACTTCACCTTCGCCACCGCGCTACCCAACTCAGGCGGCCCTTACGAAGTCACGATCAAGTCGCAGCCCAGCGGTCAGGTATGCACCGTGACAAACGGGTCGGGGACTGCCACGGCGAAGGTGACAGATGTCGCAATACAGTGCACCGCGAATGCTGTCGCAGAGCTTCACCTGCTTGCAGGCACCTTGGGTGGGCCTGGCAACATTGATGGCATGGACAAAAGCGCAAGGTTCAACGGACCATTTGGCATCGCCGTAGACAGCACTGGAAACGCTTATGTGGCCGATTCGGCCAACCACACGATACGAAAGATCAGCCCGACGGGAATGGTTACTACCTTGGCGGGCATGGCCGGCATCCCTGGCAGCACCGACGGAGCGGCTGCTGACGCAAGATTCAACAGGCCAAGCAAGGTGGCAATTGATAGCCAGGGAAACCTCTATATAAGCGACACGAACAATTACACAATACGAAAGATCAGCCCTGCTGGGGAAGTCGCCACCCTTGCAGGCTTGGCTCGTTACCCTGGCAGTGCCAACGGAACAGGAACCGGTGCAAGGTTCATGTCCCCTAGCGGCATAGCGTTGGACGGCGCTGGCAATGTCTACGTAACCGACCACTCGAGCCACTGTATTCGAAAGATCAGCCCTGCCGGGGTCGTCACGACGTTGGCGGGTACAGCAGGAACATCGGGTAGCGCGGACGGCGCAGGCTCGACTGCAAGATTCAATTATCCCTTGGACATCACAGTCGACAGCACAGGGAATGCCTACGTTACAGATGTCGGCAATCGCATCATCCGAAAGATAGATCCCGCCGGAACGGTCACCACGCTAGCAGGCAGCTCAGGTACTTGGGGCGGCACCGATGGAACAGGCACCGCCGCCACGTTCAGCAATCCACAGGGTATCGCGGTGGATAGCGCCGGAAACATCTATGTCGCTGACACAGAAAACAACACCATTCGACGCATCAATCCGGCAGGAGCGGTCACGACACTTGCCGGGAAGACTGGTGAAACCGGTAGCACTGACGGCACTGCTGGTGCCCGTTTCAACAAGCCGGCTGGCATTACTTTGGACAGCGCTGGCAATGTCTATGTTGCCGATCTTGGCAACAACGTCATTCGAAAGATCAATACTACCGGGACAACCTCTACTCTAGCGGGAATGGCTGGAGTCTCCGGTAGTTCAGACGGCACTGGCATTGACGCGACATTTCACCTTCCCAGCGGTATTATGGTAGACAACGCCGGTAACACATATACAGCCGATTATTTCAACCACACCATTCGGAAAATCAGCCCTGCAGGGAACGTGACGACGGTGGCAGGGACAGCGGGCATCGCCGGAAGAACAGACGGTACAGGCGCAGATGCAAGGTTCTATTACCCGACCGACATTACGGTCGACAGCGATGGCAATACCTACGTCGCCGATCACGGGGCCTGTACCATTCGGAAGATCAGTGCAAGCGGAGTGGTCTCGACCCTCGCTGGCGACTGGCTTAACCATGGAAGTGCTGACGGTATTGGTGCTGATGCGAGATTTGACTATCCACGGGGCATTGCGCTTGACGGTGCAAACAACGTCTATGTAACCGACTCCATGAACAGCACCATTCGAAAGATCAGCCCTGCCGGAGTCGTCACGACCTTGGCAGGTTCCGCAGGTAGCCCGGGTAGTGTCGACGGCGTAGGAGCGAGTGCGCGATTTGACCAACCGGTGGGCATTGCGGTTGATAATGAGGGTAATATCTACGTTTCGGACTCTTTGAACAATACCATTCGAATGATCAGCCCTAGTGGAATAGTCACAACTCTAGCTGGATCCGCTGGCAACTCGGGCAATATTGACGGTGTAGGTGCCGACGCACGGTTCAACAGACCCCTAGGCCTCGCATTGGACGATTCCAATAATGTCTATGTCGCCGACTCTCTGAACAACACCATCAGAAAAATCAGCCCCTCAGGAGTTGTCACCACGGTATTGGGAAGCCCTGGCAGCATTGGAATTCAACTGGGATCCTTACCTGGCTCGTTAGGTATTGAACCAATCGGAGTGGCTGTAGCGGGTGACAGACTTGTTGTCACCTCAGGCAATACGGTGCTGTGGGCTAACAAACGGTAGCCAGGGGTAAGTCTTCCCCTTTCACGGCCTTGCCCCACTCGCTGCCTGACAGCAGTTATCGACGCGGCCCGCACGACTGGTCGCCCTGCTACGAGATTGGACCAATGATGACCACCGCCTCCCGCTTCGCCCACAAATCCGTCATCGTCACCGGCGCCGCTTCCGGCATCGGCCGCGCCACCGTCGTTCGTCTGGTTTCAGAAGGCGCCGAGGTGCTTGGCGTCGATCTCAATGATGCCGGGCTGAATGAAACCACGCAGCTCGCGCAAGCGACTGCGGCGCATGGCGGCACGGTGGCGACGACGGTGTGTTCGGTCGCCGACGAGGTCGCCGTGAAGCAGGTCGTCGCCGAGTTCGTCGCGCGCGCGGGCAAGCTCGACGTGCAGGTCAATATGGCCGGTTATCTGCGCTCGTCGCACACGCCGGAAACCTCACTGCAAAGCTTCCTCGACATCATCCAGGTGAATCTCGTCGGCACCTTCCTGTTCTGCCGCGAGGCGCTGCCGCATCTACTGAAGTCCAAGGGCAACATCGTCAATGCCGCATCGACCTCGGCCTACTACGGCCATCCCTACATGGCCGCCTATTCGGCGAGCAAGGGCGGCGTCGCGGCGATGACGCATGCGTTGGCGTGGGAATATCTGAAGCAGGGCGTGAGGGTGAATGCGGTGGCGCCGGGTGGCATCATGACGCCGCTGGTGGAGGCGACGCCGGCTGGTTTCCCCGAAGGTGTCGACACATCCCTGTTCGGTCATCTGACACCGATGACGCGCTTCGGTACGCCGGAGAATGTGGCCGGCGTGATCGCCATGCTGGCGTCGGAGGATGGTGCGCACATGACCGGCGAGATCGTGCGCATCGACGGTGGGGTGCATAGCTGACACGCCCTCTCCCTAACCCTCACCCGCGAGCGGGAGAGGGGACTTTCATGCGCACGGTCGCCGGCGAGCGTAATGATCGCGAGCCTCAGACGACATGCTCGGGCGCCAAGGCGCAGGCGGCCTGTGCGTCGCCGAGTTCGACCTGTATCGTCACGTGACCAATGCCGAAGCGCTGTTCCACGTCTCGCGCCAGTGCTTGCAGGAAGGCGTCGCCCGGATGGCCGCCGGGGCAGACCAGATGCGCGGTCAGCGCGTTCTCGGTGGTGCTCATGCCCCAGATGTGCAGGTCGTGAACCTCGCCGACGCCCGACTGCGCGGCGAGGAAGGCGCGCACTTCGGCGGCTTCGATGCTCTCGGGCACTGCCTGCAAGGCCAGCTTCACCGCGTCGCGCAGCAGGCCCCAGGTGCCCCAGGCGATGACCGCCACCAGCAGCAGCGTCACCGCCGGGTCGAGCCAAAGCCAGCCGGTGGTCATGACGATCGCACCGGCGACGACGACACCCAGCGACACGGCGGCGTCGGCGAGCATGTGCAGATACGCGCCGCGGATGTTGAGGTCGTGCCGGCTGCCGGCCATGAACAGCCAGGCGGTGATGCCGTTGATGACGACGCCGCAGGCGGCGACGGCGATCACCACACCACCTGTCACGGCTTCCGGCGCGGCGAAGCGCTGTAGCGCCTCCCAGGCGAGGCCGCCGGTCACCAGCAGCAGCAGGACGGCGTTGGCCAGCGCAGCCAGTATCGACGCGCCGCGCAGGCCATAGGTGTAGCGCTCGGTGGGCCGGCGCCGCGCCAGCACGCTGGCGCCCCAGGCGAGGATCAGGCTCAGTACGTCGCCGAGGTTATGCGTCGCGTCGGCCAGCAGCGCCAGCGAATGCGCCATCAGGCCGAAGCCGTATTCGAGTGCGACGAAAGCGACGTTGAGGAGGATGCCGATCAGGAAGGCGCGGCCGTGGCCGTGGCCGTGGCCGTGTTGTGCGCCATGTCCATGTCCATGTCCATGCTCATGGGAATGCGTATGCTGATGCAGCCCCATGGCTTGGCCCCGACGCGGCGACGCTCGATCAGACCGCGTGCTGCGCGACGTAGTCCTTGATCGCCTGCGCGCTGGCCTCCATCACCACGGAACGCTGCGGCAGATCCTCGATGCCGTTCATCGCCGCGGGACGCTCCGGTTCGCGGCCAAGCGCTTCCTGGATGGTGTCGGCGAACTTGCAGGCCTGCGCGGTTTCCAGGCAGACCAGCGGCACGCCGGGCTCGCGGTGCGCCAGCGCGACCTTGAGGCCGTCGGCGGTGTGCGTGTCGATCATGACGCCGTACTTCTCCTGCACAGCACGGATGGTCGCAAGGCGGTCGGAATGGCTGCTGCTGCCCGAGACGAAGCCGAACTCGGCGAGGCGCGCGAAATAAGGCGTTCCGGCCAGATCGAAGGAGCCTCCCGCATCGACCTTGCCCCACAGCTCGCGCACCGCGGCGGCGTCGCGGCCGACGAGGTCGTAGACGAAGCGCTCGAAGTTCGAAGCCTTGGAGATGTCCATCGACGGGCTGCTGGTGTGCCAGGTCTGCGCCGTGCCGCGCGGGCGATAGGCGCCGGTGCGGAAGAATTCGTCGAGCACGTCGTTCTCGTTGGTGGCGAGGATCAGCTTGCGGATCGGCAGGCCCATCATGCGCGCGATGTGGCCGGCGCAGATGTTGCCGAAGTTGCCCGAGGGCACGCTGAAGCTGACCTGCTCGTCATTGGACTTGGTCGCGGCGAAGTAGCCCTTGAAGTAATAGACGATCTGCGCGGCAACGCGCGCCCAGTTGATCGAATTGACCGTGCCGATCTTGTACTTTTCCTTGAAGGCGTGGTCGTTGCTGACCGCCTTGACCATGTCCTGGCAGTCGTCGAAGACACCCTTCACGGCGATGTTGTAGATGTTGGCATCCTGCAGCGAGAACATCTGCGCCGTCTGGAAGCGGCTCATCTTGCCGTGCGGCGAGAGCATGAAGACGCGGATGCCGCGCTTGCCGCGCATCGCGTATTCGGCCGAGGAGCCGGTGTCGCCCGAGGTGGCGCCGAGGATGTTGAGTTCCGCGCCGGTCTTGCCCAGCGCGTAC
>CAZCPD010000171.1:0-6769 GCA_964500425.1 uncultured Rhodocyclaceae bacterium | reverse complement strand
AATGCTGCCGTGAAAGAAAACACTGCCCAATCCGTTGCCGACTTTTCACTGGCCGATCTCTGCGTTCTGGCGGATTTGCCGGCGCGGACCATACGTTATTACGTCCAGATGGGCTTGGTCGATCGCCCGCTAGGTGAAACGCGGGCGGCGCGTTATGGCGCACTGCACCTCGAGCAGCTGTTGCTAATCAAGAAATGGACCGCGGCGGGTGTTTCCCTGGAGCGGGTGCGTGAGTTGCTCCGTGGCGAGGATGCTCCGGTTCCTCCCAGGCAACGCGCTATTGGTGCCGTTGAGGTGTGCAGCCACGTGTTGGTAGCCGAGGGGATCGAGGTCGTCATTGAGCCCGGTCGGGCGCAGTTGTCGCCGGAGCAGGTGCGAGCCTTCGTCAGGGGGGTGATGGCGGTTTTCGCTGATATCACAGGGTCGTCGGTGGGGGAGCGTCTCCCCAGCAAGAACAAAAATTGAAAAGGGGCTGATCATGGGGTCGTGTCAATGCGCGCGCTTGGAGACGAAAGACGGTGAAGCACTGCCACTGTTGGGCGTCAGGGTCCGTGGGGATTTGCGTGGCTTGGTGTTCGAGGCGCGTGTAGAGCAGCGCTTTCGCAATGCGTCCGATAGCAACGCGGAGGTGATCTACACATTTCCGTTGCCTCTTGGAGCTGTCTTGCTGGGCGTGGAGGTATTGTTGGGCGATGAGCATCTCACTGGCACTGTCATGGAGAAGAAGCTGGCCGAGGCGGGCTACGAGGATGCCATCTCTGACGGCAATGCTGCGATCATGTTGGAGAAGCTTCATGACCGGAGCTATTGCCTGAATCTGGGTAACCTCAAGGCCAAAGAGTCGTGCAGCATCACTCTGCGTTACGTTCAGGTTCTGCAGTTTGAGCAGAGGGGTCTGCGTTTGGTGATTCCCAGCGTCATTGCTCCGCGGTATGGTGATTCGGCACGGGACGGCGGACTACTTCCCCATCAGGTCAGCGCTCACAGCTTGACGGCTGAGTACCGGTTCGAAGTGGATCTTCGTTTGTATGGCGACTTGGCGCGGGGGCGGGTGACATCTCCGAGCCATCCTGTGGCGATATCTTTTGGCAATACGGAATCTGAACGGGTGTTGTCGGTGTCATTGTCGCGTCCTGGCACGATGGACCGAGATTTTGTCCTGGTGATCGACAGGCTCGAGCATGATTCCGTCGGTGTCATGGCAAAGGATTGTGTCGATCCGGAGGGTGTGGCGGTTCTCGCCAGTTTCTGCCCACAAATCACGCTGGCGCAAGAAGCTGGGGGCACGCAAGTGAAGATCCTGGTCGATTGTTCTGGATCCATGGCCGGTGACAGCATCGAGGCGGCCAAGCGCGCCTTGCAGGCCATTGTGCTTCAATTCGCTGATGGAGAGCGGTTCTCATTGTCACGCTTTGGCAATACCGTCGAGCATCGCGCGCGAGGTCTGTGGAAAGCAAATGACACCACCAGGCAGGCTGCTCAGCGCTGGGTAGCGGAGTTACAGGCGGATCTGGGCGGAACAGAGATGGAGGGGGCTTTAACGTCCACGTTTGCGCTCGCGCAGAATGGCAGCAGTGATGTTCTGCTGGTCACCGATGGTGAAATCAGTGCGATTGATCGGACCATTGAGTCGGCGAAGACGTCGGGGCATCGCGTGTTCGTGGTCGGTATCGGCAGTAGCCCGGCTGAAAATCATCTGCGTCGTCTTGCTGCGGCGACGGGTGGCGCATGCGATTTCGTTGCTCCGGGGGAGGCGGTCGAACCCGCCGTGCTGCGGATGTTCGCTCGTTTGCGTTCGCCTCGCTTGGCGGACTTGTCTTTGGTCTGGTCGGGTGGTGCGGCGCCGCAATGGGTTTCGCCGCTTCTTCCCGCGATTTTTGACGGTGACACCGTTAACATTTTTGCATGGTTCCGGAACTCGCCTGCTGGGGAAGTCCGTTTGCTTGGCAGGCGATCGCAAGGTGCGGTTGCGGAGGAGATAGGCTGTACCAAGTTTGATGGCCCCCTGGAGACGGGCGATACGTTGTCGCGAATTGTTGCTTCGGAACGCTGCCAGTCGGAGGGATCGGCGGACTTGGCTGTGGCGTACCAGTTGATCACCGACAGCACCAACTTCCTGCTGATCCACGAAAGGGAAGGGGAGGTGGCGACGGATATGCCCTGCGTACAGAAAGTCCCTCAGATGATTCCGGCAGGGTGGGGTAGCACGGGATCTGTCATGTTTTCTCCGGCACGTTCATATACGGTGACCAAAACCCGAGCGTACCTGTGCGAGAGCGATTCGGCGCTTGGCCCAATGGATGCAAGATATTGGTCTGCTTCTGAACACTATCAGGGACTGACGCCTCTTGGGGTCGCCGAAGCATTGCTTGCCATGCCCCGGACTGCATGGCCGAAGTCGTTCCGCGAGCTTCGGCAGCTGGGGCTGGGGGGCTGGGTCGTCGAGTGGCTTGAGTTTTCGATGGCGAGGCGCGGCGGTATGTCGTTCTCTGAGGTTATTGTCGTTGAAGCATTCCTTTATGTGATGTCATGGCCCAGCATTCGTGCAGCCTTGGGCGGCTCGCAGCCCGTTACGTTTGGCGGCACGCCGACTCGTGAGATGTTCGATGGCTTGCTCTCCGGTGCAGCCAAGCTGCAGGTTGATGTCCGGTTGGTTGAAGCAATGTTGCTGGCGCTCGATGGAATGACGGCGAACAGTTGGCCTGATTGTGTCTACTCGTTGGCCGATGGCGGCGAAGCAAGGCCAGGGCAGGGGAACTGGAAGCCGCAGTATGCGGCCGGTTCAGCATCGGTTCGCATAGAGACAGCTTAGCGTTAAGGGGCTGGTCAGCCTGCCCGTTGGGCAAAAGACCGGGAGGATTTGATCCAGATTGCCGCTCCCAACACTTCGTCAAACGCGGCTAAAGAGGAGTTCTACATGTTGATTCGCAATGGTCTGTTTTCTTCGGAGTCGGTTTCCGAGGGGCATCCTGACAAGCTCGCCGATCGAATTTCTGATCGTATCCTGGATGCGTTTCTTGAGCTTGACCCGCAGGCGCGGGTCGCTTGTGAAACCATGCTGGCCGATCAATGCGTGATCGTGGCCGGCGAGTTCAAGACAAGGCGTCGTGAGGACTTTCTGGCGGTACGCGAGTCCGCTGCCAGACTGGTGCGGGAAGTACTTCGAGATAGCGGTTATTCGAACGCTGAAACCGGAATTGACCCTGATGCTTGTGAAATACAGGTCCGTTTCAACGGGCAGTCACAGGACATCAATCAAGGTGTTGACCGGGCTGATGGTGTGCTCGGCGCAGGAGATCAGGGGCTGATGTTTGGCTACGCCTGCGATGAAACGCCCGAGTTGATGCCGGCGCCGATTGTCTACGCCCATCGGCTGGTGCGTCGTCAGTCGGAACTGCGTAAGAGCGGTGAGTTGCCCTGGCTTCAACCGGACGCCAAGTCACAAGTGACGGTTCGGTATGTCGACGGCCGTCCTTCTGGGATTGAAGCCGTTGTGCTGTCGACCCAACATCTTGACGGGATCGATCTGGAGGCGCTTCGTGTTGCCGTTCAGCACCAGATCATTGACCCCGTGATTCCTGAGACCATCCGGGGCGGTGGTTTCCGGGTTCTGATCAACCCCACAGGGCGTTTCGTCACTGGCGGGCCAAAGGGCGATGCCGGCCTGACTGGGCGCAAGATCATTGTCGACACTTACGGCGGGGCAGCACCTCATGGGGGCGGTGCGTTCTCAGGAAAGGATCCGTCAAAGGTTGATCGGTCGGCGGCATACATGGCGCGTTTTCTCGCAAAGCAGGTGGTCGTGCGTGGGCTGGCAAAACGGGCTTTAGTGCAGTTGGCGTATGCTATCGGTGTCGCGGAACCGGTGAGCTTTTGCGTTGAGACGTTTGGTACTGAAGTGGACCCGAAGAGAGATCTTGCCGCAGAGTTGGCGAGGGAGTTCGACTTATGTCCGCAAGGCATCATCGAGGCGCTCGACTTGCTGCGTCCGATCTACTTTCCAACCGCTGCTTATGGGCACTTTGGTCGGACCGACGTTCAGCTCCCGTGGGAGATCGTTCGATGAGGCGGGGAGCGAGGCAAACGCCTGATCATGTGCGGGCCCGGTCAGAGTGCGAAGCAGCCAAACAGGAGCGAGAGGAGCGAGAAATGAAACGGTCAAGCGATCTTGAATGCGTCCCAAACGAGCCGAGTGGGGCGGCCAGTTGCTACAGCCCGACGGCATATGAGGCATTTGCCAGGCAGCTTGCGAAGGACGAAGTTCGCGGTGTCGGTGCCAGTATTCGGGATGAAGAAATCCTGCGCCTGGTCTGCCTGGAAAAGGTTCGTCGCGACGGGCCGTTGGGAGGATTCAACCAAGGGTTCATTGCGAACTTCTTGGCCAATGTTGATGCGTCGTGGGCCGACGGCCGGGTCGCGTTCTTTGACGAAGGTCTGGGTTATGGTTGGAACCTGAGGGTTACCGAGGAGCATCCAGTCCTCATCCTCGAAAGAGTGCTTGCCAATCCGGGCGCTGCCTGGTTGTTTGCGTTCTCAAGGATGTCGGCACGTTTGCCAGGATATGACTGTGAAATACATGATGACTACACAGTCTGCCGATACAACGCGGATGCGCCAGGGCTCAGCGACAGCGAAAGAATGCTTTGGGAGCAAAGCGCGGCCGACCTTTGTCGGGCGCATGGATTGACCGGAGGTTTTGCCATAGCCTGGGGCAACCATGAGTAGAGAGCTCATTTCCCGTGCTGCAGCACTCATTCGCCAGGCTGATGGTTTGTTGATCACAGCCGGCGCAGGAATGGGGGTTGACTCTGGTCTGCCGGATTTTCGGAGCAGCAACGGCTTTTGGAAATCTTACCCGGCGTTGGAGCGCGCGAATATTGAGTTCGAGAGCATCGCGAATCCCGCCAGTTTTCGACGTGATGCCCGTCAAGCTTGGGGGTTCTATGGACATCGGCTCAACCTCTATCGACAGACTGTGCCTCATCCTGGCTTTGCGCTATTGAAGAAAATGGGGGAACAGTTACAGCATGGGGTGTTCATACATACGAG
The DNA here is from genome assembly GCA_964500425.1 of uncultured Rhodocyclaceae bacterium. Classification (GTDB taxonomy): domain Bacteria; phylum Pseudomonadota; class Gammaproteobacteria; order Burkholderiales; family Rhodocyclaceae; genus Sterolibacterium. The sequence goes on along the minus strand of CAZCPD010000171.1, from coordinate 1,720 downwards.
CAATGTCGATGGGCAGTTTCAAAAGGCAGGGTTTGACGAAGGCCGCGTGAGTGAAATACATGGATCCATTCACCATTTGCAGTGCGTGAAGGAGTCCTGCTCCAGCGCGATTTGGTCAGCAGATACCTTTCATCCCGAGATCAATCATGATGAATGTCGTTTATTGAATGATCTTCCGGTGTGCCCATCGTGCGGATCGCTCGCTCGGCCAAATATCCTGATGTTCGGGGACTGGGCCTGGCGGCCGGATCGCGCAAGGAAGCAGGGAGCCGGGCTTTCAGGGTGGCTGAGATCGGTGATTCGGCCTGTTGTTATCGAGATTGGTGCCGGTTCTGAAATCTCCACTGTTCGCCGATTCGGGGAGCGCTTTCCCAACTTGATCCGGATAAATCCGAGAGAGTTTCAAGTCCATCGGGACGATGCCGTGGGGATCGCAATGGGCGGCCTTGACGCTCTCGAAATGCTGCACATTGAGTTGATGGGGGGGCGAGACGTCGCGGCAAGAGTGATGGCTTATCGTTAACGAGTGACGGGCGAATCAGTTGGTTCGGTGGGCAAGAAGTCCCGCGGGGTTCGAGGTAGGTGTGGCCTCGGTAAGCGTGGTAATGATGCTAGACATGAAAGCGCCCTGGCGTCGGTTCCGAGGAGGTTCTTTGTTCGGAAGATCATCGCTCTGTTCAAGTCCTGGCCTCCCCTTAAAGGTGGCAATTTTCATTTCGGTGTCCATGGCGATCATAGCGAGCCGTTTCTTCTTCATGTTTGCGGGGTATGCGCTGAGGAATGGCGAAAATCCCTCAGAAATCTTATCGATCAAAACCCTCATGAATCAAAGGTTGTATTCGACAAAATTGCATCCCTTGCTGCCGTGGCAAGTGCAGAAAAACAAAACATACCGAAAATGCCAATGTCGTCGTGGTGCAAGCAATGTAAGGCATCTATTTATGGCTTTCGCATTTCTTTAGGAAGTGTCGCAAAAGATGTCTGGGATGCCAATCATGTCTGAAGAGTTTCGACGCGCAATCGGCGACATACTCTCGTCACTTCCTCAGACTGGTGGATTCAGAACGATGGTTGTTTTAAGAGATGAGGGTGTTGCATGGCTTCATCAGTTTTCGTTGTCGGTTGGCTGGTGGTCATCGAGGGCCAGGCAAGATTACATAGATAAGTTTCACACGTACCCACCGTTGTGGTCTGGTCTACTTCACCCGGCGCACCTTGCGAGACTATGCGATCTGTCAGTTGAACAAAACATGCCGCTACCTAGCGATGTTCCATTCAATGTTTTCAGCTACCTGTTGGACGTTGGGGCAAAGAAAATCGAACATTACGAATTTGGTGATGAACTTTCAGTGCCTGCAGGTTACTCGTCGATATTTCTTTGGGGGCAAGGATAGAAATGACCCAATGCACAGAGCGCCTATCTACAGAAATAACATCGCGACAATTCGTTGCGGCAATTGAAAAAGGGTTCTTCTCCTTCCAATTTCACGAGGCTTTATACCGCATCTCTTGGAAGACGAAATTTCGGGGGAAGCTCAATAGTTGCCATGAGTACTTATGCGTTGGTCCATTGCTCTGCACTAGCGTCCGGCGTCGCACTTCAGGCTCTCCTTGTGAGCTTCCATAGCAATAGAGTTGCCACATACCAATCAAGGAGATCAGACCATGCCCCAACTAACCAGTGGTCGACATGCCGGCCTAAGTTTCGTGCCACTCGAGA
>CAZCPD010000170.1:5687-6830 GCA_964500425.1 uncultured Rhodocyclaceae bacterium | reverse complement strand
GCCTCGAAGTGGTCGACCTGGTCTTGCAGCCCCTGGCTTCCGGCTATGCGGTGCTGACCGACGACGAGAAGGAAGTCGGGGTCTGTCTTGTCGATATCGGCGGTGGCACCACCGACATCGCCGTGTTCGCCCAGGGCGCGATTCGCCATACGGCGGTGATCCCGATTGCCGGAGATCAGGTCACCAATGACATCGCCATCGCCCTGCGCACCTCGACCCAGGATGCCGAGGAAATCAAGATGCGCTATGGCTTCGCCTTGCAGCAGATGGCCGATCCCGAAGAAATGATCGAGGTCCCCGGCGTCGGCGACCGCCCATCGACCAAGCTGTCGCGCCAGACCCTGGCCAGCGTGATCCAGCCGCGCGTCGAGGAGATTTTCCAGAAGGTGCAGGATGAGCTGCGCAAGAGCGGCTACGAGCGCCTGCTGCGTGCCGGCATCGTGCTGACCGGCGGCGCTTCGGCGATGCCGGGCATGGTGCAGCTGGGGGAAGAAATTTTTCACAACACGGTCAAGCAGGGCGTGCCGGCGTATGACGGCAACCTCAAGGAGCTGGTGCGCAATCCCCGATATTCGACGGCGATGGGCCTGCTGATGGAGGGCCTGGCGCAGAAGAAGCGCGGTCTCAAGATTCAGGGGCCGAAGACGTTCGGGCAGGTGCTGGCGCGCATGCGCGCGTGGTTCGAACGGAATTTCTGAATCCGGTTAGTGGGGCGTATTTACGTATTCATGTTTATCGAATGGCTTGCGGAAAGTGAGGTCGAATTCATGCAGCATGCAAAACTGCATTTTCGGCGGGCTGGGCGGTGAAGAAATTTTGCAATTGAATTTTCCAGGAGGCGAGTATGTTTGAGCTTGAAGAAATTGTTGATAACGACCCGAATGCGACGGTCATCAAGGTGATCGGCGTTGGCGGCGCCGGCGGCAATGCTGTCGAACACATGATCCGCGAGGGTGTGCAGGGTGTCGAGTTCATTTGCGTGAATACCGATGCCCAGGCGCTCAAGAAGTCGGCTGCCGACGTCAAGCTGCAGCTCGGACCGGGTCTCGGCGCCGGCGGCAAGCCCGAGAAGGCGCGCGATCTGGCGCTGGTCGAGCGTGCGCAGATCGCCGAGATGCTGGCTGGCGCGCACATGGTTTTCAT
>CAZCPD010000170.1:0-5677 GCA_964500425.1 uncultured Rhodocyclaceae bacterium | reverse complement strand
CTGAGGAGAGCAAGGATGAACTTGCCAACGCGCTCAAGGGCGCGCAGATGGTTTTCATCACCGCCGGCATGGGCGGCGGCACCGGCACGGGCGCCGCGCCGATCATCGCCGAAGTCGCCCGCGAACTGGGCATCCTGACGGTGGCCGTGGTTACCAAGCCTTTCGAGTACGAAGGTCGCCGCATGTCGCTGGCCGAGCAGGGTCTGGTCGAGCTCGCCATGAACGTCGACTCCCTGATCGTCATCCTCAACGAGAAGCTGATGGAAGTGCTCGGCGAGGAAATCAGCATGCTCGAAGCCTTCAGGACGGCCGATGACGTGCTGAAGAATGCCGTCGGCGGCATCGCCGAAATCATCAACGTGCCGGGCCTGGTCAACGTCGACTTCGAAGACGTGCGCACGGTGATGGGCGAGATGGGCAAGGCGATGATGGGCTCGGCGACCGCCTCCGGCGTCGATCGCGCGCGCATCGCCGCCGAGCGCGCCGTTGCCAGCCCGCTGCTGGAAGGCATCGAGCTGTCTGGCGCGCGCGGCGTGCTGGTCAATATCACCGCCAACAAGTCGCTGGGTCTCAAGGAAGTCAAGGAGGTCATGAACACCATCCGCAACTACGCCGCGCCTGATGCCACCATCATTTTCGGCACGGTGTACGACGACGGCATGGAAGACCAGTTGCGCGTCACCGTGGTCGCCACCGGCCTCGGCGCCATCGCCAAACCGCAGCGCAAGCCGGAAATCAGCATGGTGCCGACGCTGCGCACGGGTACCGACGGCGGTGTTTATGACGCTCCGACCTCGGTCACGCACGAACACGACGGTTTGCCGCCGGTGTTCGTGTCGAACCGCGTCGCACGCAACGCGACGGTGGACGAGATGCGCAGCAGCGGTGTCGACAAGTACGACATCCCGGCCTTCCTGCGCAAGCAGGCGGACTGAGTGAAGCGCCACGTGGGAGTCCCTCAAGGGATTTCCTTCGGTCACGGCCTCCAGGCCGCGAAAGGGTACGAAATTCGCGGCCTGGAGGCCGCTCCCACGAATGGCTCGCCCGGCCCCGTTCTGATGGGGGCGGTGGTCGCCATGTTAGAATTCACCTCTTTGATGTAGCGCCTACCGTCCCATCTCCATGCTCAAGCAGCGCACCCTCAAGACCCTGATACGCGCGACCGGCGTCGGCTTGCACAGCGGCGCCAAGGTAACGATCGTCCTGCGCCCGGCGGCGCCCGACACCGGCATCGTTTTTCGCCGCGTCGATCTGCCCGAGCCGGTCGAACTCAAGGCCGATCCGCTTTCGGTCGGCGATACGCGCCTGGCTTCCTGCCTGGAACATGGCGGCGCGAAGATCGCCACCATCGAACACCTGATGTCCGCCCTCTCCGGGCTGGGCATCGACAACCTCTACATCGACGTCGACGCCGCCGAGCTGCCGATCATGGACGGCAGCGCCGCGCCCTTCGTGTTCCTGCTGCAATCGGCGGGCATCGAGGAGCAGAAGGCGGCGAAGCGATTCATCCGCGTCAGGAAGACCGTCGAGGTGAAGGAGGGCGACAAGTGGGCGCGTCTCGAACCCTACGACGGCTTTCGTCTCGCTTTCTCGATCGCCTTCAACCATCCGGCCGTCGCGCAGACCGGCACCAAGGTGGCCATCGACTTCGCCGAGAACTCCTACGTTCGCGAAGTGGCGCGCGCACGCACCTTCGGCTTCATGCAGGACGTCGAGTTCATGCGCGACCAGGGCCTGGCGCTCGGCGGTAGCCTGGAGAACGCCATCGTCATGGATGAATATCGCGTTCTGAATGCCGATGGTCTGCGCTTCGCCGACGAGTTCGCCAAGCACAAGCTGCTCGACGCCATCGGCGATCTCTACATCGTCGGCCATCCGTTGCTTGCTTCGTTCTCCGCGCACAAGTCCGGCCACGCGCTCAACAACGCGCTGCTGCGCGCGTTGCTCGCCGACGAGACGGCATGGGAGCTGGTCAGTTACGAGCGCGTCGAGGAAGCGCCGGCCGGCATCGCCCACCTCTACCCGCAGGCTGCCTGAGCGGGCGGAGCACCGATGCTGCTGCTGCGCATCGTCGGACTGCTCGCCGTCATCGTCATCGGCAGTGGCATCCTCGCCTACCTATTCACGCGCGACCGGCGCTATCTCGCCCTGGCCGGACGTACCGCCAAGTACGCCCTGATCTTCGTCCTCGTCGTCCTGGCGCTGCTGACGTTCGAACGCCTGCTCGTTCTATAGCTTCTGCGCCCGCCGTGTAAGCATCTGTAAATTCGCGATGAGCGTCACGTGGCGGGGATAGAATCGCCACTTTTGCTCGGTCAATGTCGATCAAATGACGGTTGGGACGATTTCGGGGCGAATGCGACGCGCGCTGCGCCGGGTTGGATGCGGCGCGATCCTGGTCGGTGCGAGCGCCTGCGCGCCGCTGGGCATGCTGCGCGCGACTGCGCCAGAAACGACTGCTGTCGTCGCTGTGCCGTTCGCCTGGTCGGAGGCCGCGGCGGGTTACGTCGATGCCCGCCCGCAGGAACTGGCCGTCTGGTGGCGGCGTTTCGACGATCCTCGGCTTGATGCGCTGATCGACGCGGCAATGCTGGGCGCGCCGGATCTGCGCAACGCCCAGGCGCGCCTGCGCCAGGCACGCGCCAGCCGCGACCTGGCGGTGGCCGGCCTGTTTCCGAGCGTCGATCTCGCGTTATCGGCGAACCGTTCGCGCAGCGGCGGTTCCGCCACGCAGACCCTGTATGCCGCCGGTTTCGACGCTGGCTGGGAGCCGTCGATCTTCGGCGGGCAGCGCGATGCCGTGGCCGGCGCAACGTCTGACGCGGACGCGGCGGCTGCCACGCTCGACGCGACGCGCGTTTCCCTGATTGCCGAGGTGGCGCTCGATTACATCAACCTGCGCGCCTATCAGCGTCGGCTGGCGATTGCCCGCGACAACGTGGCGAGTCAGGCCGAGACCTTGCAGATTGCCGAGTGGCGCACCGAGGCGGGGCTCGCGACCTCGCTCGAAGTCGAGCAGGCGCGCGCCAATCTCGAACTGAGCCGGGCCACGTTGCCGGGGCTGCTTAGCGGCGCCACTGAAGCCGGGCATCGCCTCGCCGTGCTGACGGGGCGGCCGCCCGCCGCGTTGCGCGCGCAACTGGCGGCCGCTGCGCCGCTGCCGAAGCCGCCCGAAGACATTGCCATCGGCATCCCCGCCGACACATTGCGCCAGCGCCCCGACGTGCGCGCTGCCGAGCTCTCGCTACGGGCGGAAATCGCCCGCACGGCGCAACGTCGCGCCGACCGCTGGCCCACCCTGAGCCTGCGCGGCTCGCTGGGCTGGCAGGCTTTCAGCCGGGCCGCGCTGGGCGGCGGTGCGAGCGCCGTGCGTTCGCTGACGGGTGGCCTGGCGGCGACGTTGTTCGACGGCGGCGCCATCGGCAGCCGCATCGAAGCGCAGGGAGCCGTGCAGGAGCAGGCGTTGATCGGTTATGAGAAAAGCATTCTGACGGCGCTCGAAGACGTCGAGAATGCGCTGGCTGCCTATGCCGCCGGGCGCGAGCGCGTCGTCGCCCGGGGCAAGGCGGCGACGGCGGCCGGCAATGCCGCATTGCTGGCGCACAGCCTGTATGCCGCCGGCTCGGTCGATTTCCAGAGAGTGCTCGATGCCGAGCGCACCCGTCTTTCGGCCGAGGACGGCCTGGCCAGCGCCGAGGCCGAGGTGCTGACGGCCGTCGTCCGGCTCTACAAGGCGCTCGGCGGCGGCTGGAACGCCGATGCCGAGCAGCCGCCAACCGACCTCACGGACAAGTCATCATGAGTGCATCCAATCAAGACATGCAGAATGCTGGCGGCAGCTTCGCCGGCAAGCGGCGCTGGCTGGCGCTGGGCATCCTGGCGCTGGCGGTCGGCGCGGTTTTCACACTGTTCGGTGGCGACGCAACGCCGCAGGGCCGCTATCTGACCGAGGAGGCGGCGCTCGGCAACCTGGTCGTCTCGATCTCGGCAAGCGGCACGCTGGCGCCGACGCGTTCCGTCGATGTCGGCAGCGAACTCTCCGGCACGCTCGACGCCGTGCTGGTCGATGACAACGATCGCGTGACGAAAGGCCAGGTGCTGGCGCGTCTCGACCCCGCCAGGCTGCAGGATGCAGTGACCAAGTCGCGTGCCGCCGTCGCCGCCGCCGAGGCCGGCGTGGCGTTGGCGCAGGCCACCGTCGCCGAGTCGCGCGCCAATCTCGGTCGTTTGCGCCGCGTCGCTGAACTTTCGGGCGGCAAGGTGCCGGCGCAGAGCGAGCTGGAAAGCGCCGAAGCGGCGCTCGATCGCGCGGTCGCCAGCGAGAAGAACGCCCGGGCGGCGGTGGCGCAGGCGCAGGCGACGCTGAAAACCGACGAGACCAACATCGGCAAGGCCGTGATCCGCTCGCCGATCAATGGCGTGGTGCTCGCCCGCAAGGTCGAGCCGGGACAGACCGTGGCCGCGACGATGACGACGCCGGTGCTGTTCTCGATCGCCGAGGACCTGACCCAGATGGAGCTGGAAGTCCGCGTCGATGAAGCCGACGTCGGCACGGTCCAGCTCGGCCAGCCGGCCAGCTTCACCGTGGCTGCCTGGGCCGGACGGAGCTTTCCGGCCACCATCCGGCGCATCGGCATCGGCTCGACGATCATCGACAACGTCGTCACCTACAAGACCGTGCTGAGCCTCGCCAACGACGATCTCGCCTTGCGTCCCGGCATGACCGCAACGGCGCGCATCATCACGGCGAACCGGGAGAACGCGCTGCTGGCGCCAGCCGCCGCGCTGCGCTACGTGCCGGCGAACGGTGCGGGCGCTGCTGCGACGAGCGGCGGCAGCTATGTCGCGAAGCTGCTGCCGCGTCCGCCGCAACAGCGCAAGAAGGTCACCCAGGCGGCGCCGCGCTCGGGCGATGCCCAGCTGTGGGTGCTGGTCGACGGCAAGCCGAAAGCGCTGCCGGTGAAGGTCGGCGTCAGCAACGGCCGCCAGACCGAGATCGTCGGTGGCGAGCTGAAGCCGGGCATGGCGGTGATCACCGATTACCAGGAAGCCAAGCCGTGAGCGGTTCCAGGGCCGCGGCAGGTGAGGCGATCGTATGAACGTCGAAACTGCGTCCCCTCGCCCCCCTCGCTCTCCCGCATGCGATGTCCCCGCCGCTGCGCTGATCTCGCTGCGCGGGGTCGAGAAGACCTACGGCAGCGGCGCGACGGCGTTCCAGGCGTTGAAAGGCATCGACCTCGACATCCGCGCGGGCGAGTTCGTCGCCATCATGGGGCCGAGCGGTTCGGGCAAGTCGACCGTGCTCAACATCCTCGGCTGCCTCGACGTGCCGAGCGCCGGCAGCTATGTGTTCCGCGACGTGCGCGTCGAAACGCTGAACCGCAACCAGCGCGCGCTGCTGCGCCGCGACTATCTCGGCTTCGTCTTTCAGGGTTTCAATCTGCTGGCGCGCACCTCGGCGCAGGAGAACGTCGAGCTGCCGCTGCTTTATCGCGGCGAAGACACGGCGAGCCGCAAGCGCGATTCGAGCGCGGCGCTGGCCCAGGTCGGCCTCGCCGGTTGGGAGCATCACACGCCGGCCGAGCTTTCCGGCGGCCAGCAGCAGCGCGTCGCCATCGCCCGCGCCATCGTCACGTCTCCGCTGGTGCTGCTCGCCGACGAGCCGACCGGCAACCTC
>CAZCPD010000169.1:5954-6934 GCA_964500425.1 uncultured Rhodocyclaceae bacterium | reverse complement strand
CCTTGAGGCGCGGCACCTTGGCATGGACATAGCCGTGCTCGACGCCGACTTCGGCGCCCATCGCGGTGAGGCCCTTGATGTGCTGGTCGACCGGCCGTGCGCCGATGGCGCAGCCGCCCGGCAGCGAGACCTTGGCTTCGCCGCAGCGGGCGACCAGCGGGCCGAGCACCAGGATCGAGGCGCGCATGGTCTTGACCAGCTCGTAGGGCGCGACGGGATTGTCGAGCTGGCTGGCGTCGAGCGTCACGGTGAGGCCGGCGGGGCCGGTCAGCGATGCCTCGCGCCGCACCTTGACGCCCATCTGTTCGAGCAGCCTGAGCATGGTGCCGACGTCGTTGAGGTTCGGCACGTTGGTCAGCGTCAGCGACTCGCGCGTCAGCAGCGCGGCGCAGAGCAGCGGCAGGGCGGCGTTCTTGGCGCCGGAGATGGCGGTTTCGCCTTGCAGGCGCGTGCCGCCTTCGATCAGAAGCTTATCCATTGCTTTGTGCGGCTTTCCATTCTTCCGGCGTCAGGGTCTGCATCGACAGGGCGTGCAGTTCGCCGGAGTCGAGCTTGTCGCGGATGGTCTGATAGACGCGCTGCTGCCGCTTGACGCGGTTGAGCGCGGCGAATTCGGCGCTGACGATGACGGCGTCGAAGTGATGGCCGTCGCCGTCGACATTGATATGTTCGCAGGGCAGGCCGGCGGCGATCCAGTTTTGAATCTGCTTGGGGTTCAGCATGGTGTTGCTCCTTTGTTTCGAAGCGGGGGAATTCAGGCCCGCAATTTGTAGCCGCGCTTCAGCAGCATCAGGGTGAAGGTCGAGATCAGGATGAAACAGGCGGCGACGATGGTCAGACTGCGCCACGGCGAGACGTCGGAGACGCCAAAGAAGCCGTAGCGAAAACCGTCGATCATATAGAAGACCGGGTTCCAGCGCGAGACCTCCTGCCAGAAGGGTGGCAGGCTGTGGATCGAATAGAACACGCCGGAGAGAAAA
>CAZCPD010000169.1:0-5907 GCA_964500425.1 uncultured Rhodocyclaceae bacterium | reverse complement strand
CTTGTCGGCCCAGATGCCGGCGACGATGCCGAGGCTGGCGAGGATCGCGCCGCCCAGCACGCCGAAGACGACGATCCAGCCGGGTTCCGCGAAGGATAGCGGGGCGAACCACAGGGTCGCCAGCAGCACGCCGATGCCCACGGCGATGCCGCGCACCCGCGAAGCCAGTACGTACGCCAGGAAGAAGGCCGGATAGGAGATCGGCGGCAGCAGGACGAAGACGATGCTCCCGGTGATCTTCGCCTGGATCAGCGACGACGACGAATTGGCGAAGGTATTCTGCAGCACCGACATCATCACCAGGCCGGGCGCCAGGAAGGCGGCGTAGGGGATCGCGTCATAGACGCGCACATGCGCTTCCAGCGCATGGGAGAACACCAGCAGATAGAGCAGCGCCGTGAGCGCCGGCGCGCCGACGGTCTGCATGCCAACCTTCCAGAAGCGCAGCACTTCCTTGTGGAACAGTGTGACAAAGCCGATCATGTTCATGCCGCTGCGTTCCCTGCCGTCTCGTCGCCGCCGTGCATGACGCGGACAAAGACTTCCTCAAGGTCAGGCTTGCCGATCTCGATGTCGGTCAGCCGGCAGCCGTGGCTGCGCAGTTCGGCGAGCAGCGGTTCGATGTCCTCGAAGCGCTCGAAATCGATCTGCCAGCGTCCGTTCCGCGCCTGACCGTCGCGCGCGCGCGCCGCAAGCGCTGGCGGCAGTACACCACCGTCATCGAGCCGGAGTTTCAGTGTGTGCGAGGCATGGCGGCGCAGCAAATTGGCGGTGCTGTCGAGCGCCACGACGCGGCCAGCCTTGAGCATGGCGATACGCTCGCAGAGGGATTCGGCCTCTTCGAGATAGTGGGTGGTCAGGATGATGGTGTGGCCTTCGCGGTTGAGGCGGCGCACGAAGCGCCACAGGGTCTGCCGCAATTCGACGTCGACGCCGGCGGTCGGTTCGTCGAGCACGATCACCGGCGGCCGATGCACCAGCGCCTGGGCGACCAGCACGCGGCGTTTCATGCCGCCGGAGAGCATGCGCATGTTGGCGTTGGCCTTGCCGGCGAGATCGAGGTTTTCGAGGATTTCGTCGATCCAGGCGTCGCGGCCGCGGCCGGCGCCGATGCCGAAGTAGCCGCACTGGATGTTCAGCGTTTCGCGCACGCTGAAGAAGGGATCGAACACCAGCTCCTGCGGCACCACGCCGAGTTGGCGGCGCGCGTTGCGATAGTCGGCGACGACGTCGCAGCCCATCACCTCGATGCTGCCGCTGTCCATGCGCACCAGTCCGGCCAGCGCGGAAATCAGCGTCGTCTTGCCGGCGCCGTTAGGGCCGAGCAGGCCGAAGAATTCGCCCTGGCGCACTTCGAGGTCGACGCCGTCGAGTGCGGTCAGGCGGCCGAAGCGCTTGACGACCTGATGGGCGCGGATGGCGGGGAGCATGGAGGTGAAGTCGAGAGTTGTGAGTCGATGGAGTATGTAGTATGTAGGTCGGGTTAGCGCAGCGTAACCCGACGCCTCAGGCTCAAGTCGCACAGGTCAGGTTAGCGCAGCGTCCCTCATGGGATGGCCCAAGGCCACTTCCTTCGGGGCGTTTTCTGCGGTCGTAACCCGACGGTGATCGTCGGATTACGCTGCGCTAATCCGACCTACACATGTATCACTGGAGCGGCAACAGGTCGGTGACGCCATAGAGCTCGGCCAGGCTGAGGAGATCCCGCGGCGGGTGGGCGATGCGGATGGTCTTGCCCTCGCGCTGCGCCTGGCGCATCCAGCCGAAGATCACGGCGATCGATGAGGAGTCAACGGCATCGACCGCGGCGAGATCGAACACTGTCTCGGCGCCGGTCAGCGCGGCGGCGCCGTCGGCCAGCAGGGCGCTGGCGCCTGGCAGCGTCATGGCGCCGCTGACTTCGATTCGATCGCCCGCGTTGCGGATCATTTCTTCTCGGCGCCGCTCTTGTTCGCGCCGCTGTTCTTCGCTTGCAGCGCCTTGATCAGACCGTCGATGCCGCCTTTCTTGACCTCGTTGGTGAACTCGTCGCGGTAATTGGTGATCAGGCTGATGCCACCCACCTCGATGTCATAGACCTTCCAGGCCGACGACGGCTTGTCCAGGTAGTAGTCGAGGGTGATCGGTTTCGTGCCGGACTGCGAGACCTGGGTTCGCACCTTGACGTCGGTGTCGCCGGGCTTGGACTTGAGCGGCTTGAATTCGATGGTCTGCGTCTTGTATTCGTTGAGGGCCTTCGAATAGGTGCGAACGAGCAAGGTGCGGAATTCGTCGGTCAGCGCCTTCTGCTGGGCCGGCGTGGCCTTGGCCCAGTCGCGCGCCATCGCGAGGCGGGTCATGTGGGTGAAGTCGAAATGCGGGAGCACCCTGGCTTCCACCAGATCGATGGTCTTCCGGGTGTTGCCGGACTGGATTTCCTTGTCATTGCGAACGAGTTCCAGCACTTCGTTGGTGACGTTCTTGACCAGTACATCGGGGGCGACTTCCTGCGCGCTGGCGGCGACAGGCAACAGAAAAAGGAGACCGGCAAACAGCAGGCTGGATAGCTTCATGGAAATCCTTGCGACGCGATGGAGATATGACAGGGCGGAACCTGGGCGTTGAATTCAATGGCGGGGTTCAGTGGCGCGGGCGCTGGCCGCATGCGCAAGGCTGACGGATGGCGCGCCCGCTTGCATGGCGGACATCGCGACGAAGTCCAGCGTGTGCCGTTCGACGAACAGGTTGACCGAACCGGCGACTCGCTCATGGTAAGTTCGGGCGTAACCTTGCTCCTGCTCCTGCCGCACCGGGCGGTCGAGCGCCGCTTCGGCCGCATTCTCCTTCTCGCGTGGCGGGTCGCCGTCGTAGATGCGGTTACGGCGGCGCTGCAGATAGGCATCGCGCAGGTAGGCGTAGCGGTCAAGCGCCGCCTCCTCGACAACCTTGTCGGCCGACAGATAGCCGGAGCGGGTATTGATGGCGCGCGTGACGGACAGGAAGTTGCGCGTCGAAACGCTGTGGATTTCCTTGACCGGATCTGTGTTGACGTCGATGGCCAGGCCGACGGCGTCGCGCAGGGTGCTCGAACCGAACAGCGGCAGAACCAGGTAGGGGCCGTCGGCGACGCCCCAACGGCCGAAGGTCTGGCCGAAGTCCTCCTCATGCTTTTCCAGGCCAAGTTCAGTCGCGACATCCATGACGCCAAGCACGCCGATGGTGGTATTGACGGCGACCCGCCCGACATCACTGAGTGCTTCGGGCACCTTGCCTTGCAGCAGGTTGTTCACGGCGACGAAAACATCGTCGATGTTGCTGAAGAAATTGGTCACGCCCATGCGCACCGGCGACGGCAGGGTGGCTTCATAGCCTTGCGCGATGGGCTTGACGAGCGTCTTGTCGAGGCCATCGTTGATGTCGAAAATGGCGCGGTTGAAGCCCTCGATCGGATCGCGCGGATTGCCCGAGGTGGCGCAACCGCCGAGCAGACACGCCGCTGTCACGGTCATGACCACGGCCAGCGTTGCGTTGCGATGATCGGCAAACCAAATATTCACGACCCTGATTCCCCTGAAAATGCCATCCAGATGCCGGCTGGCTGCGTTCGGTATTGCGTTACTTGCTGGTGCTGCTGTCTTCGGATGCCTTGCTGAACATGAACTGGCTGATGAGTTTTTCCAGCACGACCGCCGATTGCGTCTTCTTGATCGTGTCGCCGCTCTTCATCATCTCCGGCGAGCCGCCGACCTCGAGGCCGATGTACTGTTCGCCGAGCAGTCCCGACGTATTGATGGTGGCGATGGTTTCGCGGTCAAACTTGTAGCGGCCGTCGATCTGCATGCCGATCACCGCGACGTATTCCTCGGGATCCAGGCGGATCTCGGTCACGCGTCCGACAACGACGCCGGCGCTCTTGATCGCGCCGCGCACCTTTAACCCACCAATGTTATCAAATTTGGCCTCCAGATGGTATGTCTCGCCGGCGTTGGACGATGACAGATTGCCGACCTTGAGCGCCAGGAACAGCAGCGAGCCCAGGCCGATGGCGACGAAGATGCCGACCCACAGGTCGATGGTTGCACGATTCATTAAGCCCCCCGGAACATGAGTGCAGTCAGGATGAAGTCGGCGGCGAGCACCGCCAGCGACGAGGTGACGACGGTGCGCGTCGTCGCGCCGGAAACGCCTTCGGCCGTCGGCTCGGCGTCGTAGCCTTCGAACACGGCGATCCAGCTGATGATGGTGCCGAACACGCAGCTCTTGATGAAGCCGTTGATGATGTCCTCGCGGAAATCCACCGAGGCCTGCATCTGCGACCAGAACGAGCCCTCATCGACGCCGAACAGTAGCACGCCGACCAGATAGCCGCCAAAGATGCCCATCGCCGAAAACAGCGCCGCCAGGAGGGGCATAGAAATCACGCCGCCCCAGACGCGCGGCGCGACGACGCGGGCGATCGGATTGACGGCCATCATCTCCATGGCGGAAATCTGCTCGGTGGCCTTCATCAGGCCGATTTCGGCGGTGATCGCCGATCCGGCGCGGCTGGCGAAGAGCAGCGCGGCCACGACCGGACCGAGTTCGCGCACCAGCGACAGGGCGACCAGCACGCCGAGCGCCTCGCTCGACCCGTAGCGTTGCAACGTGTCGTAACCCTGCAGGCCCAGCACCATGCCGACGAAGAGTCCCGACACCAGGATGATGATCAGGCTCAGCACGCCGGTGAAATAGATCTCGCGTATCGTCAGGTGGAAGCGGCGCAGCGCGGTTCCCGAGTACATCAGGATCGCGAACAGGAAACGCGCGGCGAAGCCGAGGCGCCAGATGCGGCCGGTGACGTTGTGGCCCAGATGCGTCAGCGCCATGGTGAGCTTGCTAAGCATGGCGCGCATCCCTTTCGGTCTTGTTCATGAGCGCTTCGCCATAGGGCTGGGCCGGATAGTGGAACGGCACCGGGCCGTCGGCTTCGCCCCAGACGAATTGGTGCACATAGGGCGTCTTCGAGGCCTTGAGCTCCGCCGGCGTTCCCTCGGCGACGATCTTGCCGGCCGAGACGAAATACACGTAGTCGACGATCTTCAGCGACTCCTGGACGTCGTGGGTGACGATGATCGAACTGGCGCCGAGAGCGTCATTGAGCCGGCGGATCAGGTCGCCGACGATGGACAGCGAAATCGGGTCGAGTCCGGCGAAAGGCTCGTCGTACATCATCAGCATCGGGTCCAGCGCGATCGCCCGCGCCAGCGCCACGCGCCGTGCCATGCCGCCGGAAAGCTCCGAGGGCATCAGGTCCTGCGCGCCGCGCAGGCCGACCGAATGCAGCTTCATCATCACCAGATCGCGGATCAGGTCTTCGGGCAGGTCGGTGTGCTCGCGCATCTGGAAGGCGACATTGTCATAGACGGACATGTCGGTGAACAGGGCGCCAAACTGGAACAGCATGCCCATGCGTCGGCGCAGCGCGTAGAGTCCGTCGCTATCGAGCTCATGCACGACCTGGCCATTCACCCGCACCTCGCCGCTGCTCGGTTTCAGTTGCCCGCCGATCAGCCGCAGCGTGGTCGTCTTGCCGCAGCCGCTGCTCCCCATGATCGCAACAACCTTCCCGCGCGGAATCTCCATGTTGATGCCGGAGAGGATCTGGCGGTTGTCATAGGCGAAGTTGAGATTGCTGATCTTGATCAAGCAGTCGCCGGAATCAGGTGAGGCGGAAGCCACGCAAGCGTCTCGTTCGAAAAGGAAAAACGGGCATTCTAGCAGCCTGTCGGACTTTCCGCGTGGGTGCGGGTTCAGCGCCGGGAGGATGCTTGAATGCAAGACCGAACCCCGGTGGCGCTGCACATGCCTTGAGAGCGAATAACGGCAAGCATCCCGGAGCAAGCCCTTGCGAGGCCTTGACGAATGGCGGTGCTTACATATACTGGCACA
>CAZCPD010000168.1:2302-6985 GCA_964500425.1 uncultured Rhodocyclaceae bacterium | reverse complement strand
CGCGCGCCGGACATGCCGAACGGATGGCCGATGGCGATCGCGCCGCCATTGACGTTCAGCTTGTCGTTCGGAATGCCGAGCTGGTCACGCGAATAGATCACCTGGCAGGCGAAGGCTTCATTGATTTCCCAGAGGCCGATGTCGGAGACCTTGAGGTTGTGGCGCTTGAGCAGCTTCGGGATAGCGAACACCGGGCCGATGCCCATTTCATCCGGCTTGCAGCCCGTCACGGCGAGGCCGCGATACACGCCGAGCGGCTCCAGACCGCGTTCCTTGGCCATGTCGCGGCTCATCAGCACCGAGACGGAAGCGCCGTCGGAAAGCTGCGAGGCATTGCCGGCGGTGATGAACGAACCTTCCTTGACCCACTCGCCGTTCTTCCACACCGGCTTCAGCGCGGCGAGGCTTTCCAGCGTCGTGTCGGCGCGGTTGCCCTCGTCCTTGGCGATGGTCACGGTCTGCTTTTCGGTCGGGTTGCCTTCCTTGTCGAACAGCTGCTTCTCAACCGTCATCGGCACGATTTCGGCGTCGAACTTGCCGGCGGCCTGGGCGGCGGCGTAGCGCTGCTGGCTCTGCAGCGCGTATTCGTCCTGCGCGGCGCGCGAGATGTTGTAGCGCTGGCAGACGATCTCGGCGGTCTCGATCATCGGCACGTAGGCGGTGGGCTCGGCGGCGACGGCGGATTTCGACACCGAACGATGGCTGTTCTTGAACTTGTTCTGCACCAGCGAAATCGTTTCGAGACCGCCAGCGACCATGACATCCGACTCGCCGACCATGATGGTCTTGGCCGCATCGGCAATCGCGATCATGCCCGACGAGCACATGCGGTCGAGCGCCATGCCCGGCACCGTGCGCGGCAGGCCGGCGACGTAACCGGCGAGGCGGCCAACGGTGTAGCCCTGGGTGCCCTGCTGGGCGGCGATGCCGAGGATCACGTCATCGACTTCGGCCGGGTTCACCTTGGCGCGTTCGACCGCGGCGCGGATCACATGACCGCCGAGCGCCGGCGCTTCGGTGTCGTTGAAGGCGCCGCGATAGGCCTTGCCGATGGCGGTGCGGGCGGTGCTGACGATGACGGCTTCTTTCATGATGGGTGTCCTGTAGAAAAACGGTAATCTACCAGAATCGCGGATCTGTCCCGATCTGCCATCGTCCGAGCAGACTAGCAGCCCGCGTGGACGGCCGTCTATACTCGCGCCTCCATGTCGTCGCCCCATTCCCCGTCCCCTGACTCCGCCACCGATGCGGGCGTCGCTCTCAGCGAGCGGCATCGCTGGGCAGTGATGGCGATGATCGCCGCCGGCACCATCGGTGCGGTGATGCTCAGCACCGGATTCAACGTCGCCGTGCCGGCGCTGATGCAGCATTTCCGGATCGGTAACGATGCCGTGCAGCTGACTGTCACCGTCTTCATGGTGACCAGCACCATCGCCATGCTGCCAACCCCCTGGCTGATCCAGCGCTTCGGTCTGCGCCGCAC
Source organism: uncultured Rhodocyclaceae bacterium (assembly GCA_964500425.1). GTDB lineage: Bacteria > Pseudomonadota > Gammaproteobacteria > Burkholderiales > Rhodocyclaceae > Sterolibacterium. Next base: position 5,502 of record CAZCPD010000168.1, on the reverse strand, counting down.
CTTTCTCGGCGTGTTGATGCTGCTCACCGTCTCCAGCCTGCTCGGCAGCGTCGCCGGGACTTTCCCCCAGCTGCTTGCGGCGCGCGCCGTGCAGGGCGTCTGTGCCGGGATTCTCTATCCGCTCGGCACCTTCGCCACGATGACGCTGTTTCCGCCCTCGCAGCAGGGACGCGCCGCGGGCCTGATGGGTTTCGGCATTGTCCTCGCGCCGGCGGTTTCGCCGGCGCTGGGTGGCGTGATCATCGACCAGTTTGGCTGGGAGGCGGTGTTCTTCATGGCCGTGCCGTTCAGCCTGATCGGCCTCGTCGGCGGCTGGCGGCTGATGCCGGCGCACGGTCGTCAGGCGATCGCCGATTTCGACTGGACCGGCATGCTGCTGCTCTCGGCAATGACCCTGGCCTTCCTCGGCGCCGTCACTCATCTGGAGGACAGTTCGCTCGGGCGCGAGCTGTTCTTCGCCGAGCTCGCCGTGGCCGGCGGTGCGATGATCGGCTTCCTGTGGCACGCCGCGCGGAGTCCGCGCCCGCTTGTCGGCATCGAGTTGTTCCGCCAGCGCACGCTCGGCATGGGTCTGATCATCTCGACCATCTACGGCTTCGGTATCTACGGTTCGACCTACCTGATCCCCCTCTATCTGCAGACCATCACTGGCCTTAGCGCCACCCACGCCGGTGCGATCCTGGTGCCTGGCGGCATCGGCCTGGCGCTCAGCCTGCCGCTCGCCGGCTGGCTGTCCGACCGCAGCTCGCCCAAGCGCGTGGTGATCGGCGGGCTGGTTCTGCTGGCGCTGTCGTTCGGCGGCATGGCGCTCGTCGCCCAGCGCCACACCCACGACTATTTCATCGAGCTGACGGTGCTCGGCCGGGTCGGTTCGGGGCTGATCATCGCCTCCCTCAATCAGGCGGCGATGCAGGGTCTGCACGGCGCGCTGCTGGCGCAGTCGGCGATGTTCATCGGCTACGTGCGCCAGCTCGGCGGCGTGCTCGGGGTCGCCGCGGTCGCCGTGTACATCTCATGGCGCAGTTCCGGGCTCGGCGGCAACAGCATGGACGCCCACGCCCACGCCTTCGCCGAGGCCTTCACGATTTCAACGGTGATCTTCTGTCTGGCCGCCATCGCCGCCTGGCGCATGCGACAGGCGGCGATGGCCCCCGGGTGAACCAGTATCACGACCCACGGATCATGTCGCGTGGGCGACTCTGAACGTCAGCCTCTCCCTTTTGACGGAGAGGGAGAGGGGGCGCGGAAATTCAGTCGATGCAAGAATCGGCAATGCCTGGAACGACTGGACACTGGTTAGCATGGATGGCGCTTTGGACGAGTATCGTGGCTTGGATCGAAGACTTGCTGGTAAGACACCCTCGTCGCCTCGCTGCAGGCGACCTGCATTCAGCCAACCTGCATTCAGCCAACTGACAAACCGAACTGAAAACCGACAGGACGACTCATGAAAGCCATGATCCTCGCCGCTGGCCGCGGCGACCGCATGCGGCCGTTGACCGACACCGTTCCGAAGCCGCTGCTGCCCGTCGGCGGCAAGCCGCTGATCGTCTGGCAGATCGAGCGCCTGGCGGCGGCCGGCATTCGCGAGCTGGTCATCAACCACGCCCATCTCGGCGCGCAGATCGAAGCCGCGCTTGGCGATGGTGCGCGCTACGGCGTGCGCATCCGCTATTCGCCGGAAGCCGAAGCACTGGAGACCGCCGGCGGCATCAGGCAGGCCTTGCCGCAACTCGGCGACGCGCCTTTCCTCGTCGTCAGCGCCGACATCTACTGCGAATGCGACTATCGTGCGCTGCTCGATGGTCTGCGCTTCGAAGATAACGCGCTGGCCTGTCTGTGGATGGTCGCCAATCCGCCCTGGCATCCCGGCGGCGACTTCGCGCTGCGTGACGGACATCTCCACCTCGACGGCGAACCGCGTTTGACTTACGCCAACTTCGGCCTGTTCCGTCCGGAGATGTTCGCCGATGTTGCGCCGGACGCCAAATTGCCGCTGCGGCCGCTGCTCGACGAGGCCATCCCCGCCGGCCGCATCCAGGGCGCGCGCCTTGACGCGATGTGGGACAATCTCGGCGTTCCGGCGCAGCTTGCGGAACTCGACGCGCTGTTGCGCAATCGAAGCTAGGCCACTTCCGCTCACGTCGCTCTCGACTCATTATGAATATCCAGCCATTCGTCGTGCGCCGCGCCCGCCTGATCGAACTCATGACGCGCATGGGCGGCGGCCTTGCCGTGATTCCCACCGCGCCGGAGCAGGTGCGCAACCGCGATTCGCATTTCCCCTATCGCGCCGACAGCTATTTCCACTACCTGACCGGCTTTGGCGAGCCAGAGGCGGTGCTGGTGCTGATCGCCGGGGATCATCCACAGAGCATCCTGTTCTGTCGCGAGAAGGATCCGGACAAGGAAGTCTGGGACGGCTTCCGTTGGGGGCCGGCTGCTGCGCGCGAGACCTACGGCTTCGACGCCAGCCACCCGATCGCCGGCTTCGACGCCAAGCTCGCCGAGCTGCTCGCCGACCAGCCCGCCTTGTGGTTCTCGCTGGGCCACGACGCCGCCTGGGATGCGCGCATCGCCGCCGCGCTCAACGCCGTGCGCGCCCAGGCGCGCGCCGGCAAACAGGCGCCCGGCCAAGTCATCGACGTGCGCACGGCACTCGACGAAATGCGCCTGATCAAGGACGAAGCCGAGGTCGCCGTCATGCGCCGCGCCGCGACCATCGCCGCTCGCGCGCATCGCCGCGCCATGTGCGCCGCGCGGCCGGGCCTGCACGAATATGAAATCGAGGCCGAGCTGCTCCACGAATTCCGCCGTCATGGCTGCCAGGCGCCGGCGTATTCGAGCATCGTCGCTGGCGGCGCCAACGCCTGCATCCTTCACTACGTCGGTAACGACCGGCCGCTCCGGGACGGCGAGCTGCTGCTGATCGACGCCGGTGGCGAACTCGATGGCTACGCCTCGGATATCACCCGCACCTTCCCCGTGAACGGCAAGTTCAGCGGTCCGCAGGCCGACGTCTACGACCTGGTGCTCGACGCGCAGGCGGCGGCGATCGCCGCCATCCAGCCCGGAGCCACCTTCATCGCGCCGCACGACGCGGCCGTCAGGGTGCTGGCGCAAGGCATGCTGGATCTTAGGCTGCTGCACGGCTCGCTCGACGGCGTCATCGAGTCGGAAGCCTACAAGCGCTTCTACAT
>CAZCPD010000168.1:0-2292 GCA_964500425.1 uncultured Rhodocyclaceae bacterium | reverse complement strand
CATGCACCGCACCAGCCACTGGCTCGGCCGCGACGTGCATGACGCCGGCGCCTACAAGAGTGGCGAGCAGTGGCACGCGCTGCGGCCGGGGATGATGCTGACCGTTGAGCCCGGCTGCTATATCCGTGCCGCCGCCGACGTGCCGGCCGCCTTCCACGACATCGGCGTGCGCATCGAGGACGATGCGCTGGTCACCGATGCGGGCTGCGACATCATTACCGTCGAGGCGCCAAAGACCGTCGCCGATATCGAAGCCCTGATGGCGGAAGGCCGGCATGGCTGAGCCGACCTACTTCGGCGCTCATTTGGCGAGCATGGCATCTTGCCCCCCTCTCCCGCACGCTGGAGAGGGGAGCAATCCGGTCGCCATCGTGGGAGGCGGCCCCACCGGCATGGCCTTGGCTCTGGCGCTCGCCCGCCATGGGATCGCTGCCGAAATTCACGATGCCCGTCCGCGCGGCGCCGCGCGTGGCGACCCGCGCGTCCTGGCGCTGTCGCACGGGTCGCGGCAGACCTTCGAATGGCTGGGCGTCTGGCCAAGGATCGCCGACTCCGCCACGCCGATCGATACCATCCACATCTCCCAGCAGGGCGGCTTCGGCCGCACGCGCATCACGGCGCGGGAACAAGGCGTGCCGGCGCTTGGCCAGGTCGTTGCTGCGGCAAGCGTGGCGGCGGCGCTCGACGAGGCGCTTGATGCCGCGGGTGTCGTCTTTCATGGTGACGATCGCGTCGTGGCAGTCGATGCCGGGGGCAACCACATACGCGTGCGCACCGCCGGCGGCAGGGAAAGTGCGGCGCGCCTCGTCGTTTATGCCGAGGGCGCGGTCGATTCCGCTGGCGGCAGCGACGCGGCGCGGCAGACCGTCGAACGCGACTATGGCCAGCACGCGCTGATCTGCTGCGTCACAACGCAGACACCGCACGGCAACGTCGCCTGGGAGCGCTTCACGCCGCAGGGCCCGCTCGCCCTGCTGCCGTTCGGCGGCGCAGGCACCGAACATAACAAATACGCCGTCGTGTACACCTGCGCGCCGGCCGAAGCGGCGCGGCTCGCGGCGCTCGACGACGACGAATTCCTCGCTGCCCTGCAAGCGCACTTCGGCAGCCGCCTGCAATTCGTCACCGCTACATCGCGCCAAGTCTTCCCGCTCGGCCTGCGCTACCGTCCGTCGCCGATCGGGCCGCGCAGGGTCTGGCTCGGCAACGCGGCGCAAACGCTGCACCCCGTCGCCGGCCAGGGCTTCAACCTGGCGCTGCGCGACGTCATGCAGCTTGCGCAGACGCTGGCGGATGCGCCGGACCCCGGTGCGCCGGCCTTGCTCGCTCGCTACGCTGCTTCGCGCCGTCTCGATCGCAACGGTGTGATCGGCTTCACCGACACGGTGGTGCGCCTGTTCAGCAACGATACCCCACTGCTGCGCGAAGGCCGCGGCCTGGCCCTGCTGGCGCTCGATCTCTTGCCGCCGCTGCGAGGCTTCGTCGCCCGGCGGATGATGTTCGGCGCGCGCGGCGGATAGGAGTCCCGCAGCGGTTTCCTTTGGGCACGGCTTCCAGGTCGCGAAGCGTTCGGCTCCCTTCGCGGCCTGGAGGCCGCTCCCACGAAAGCCTGGGAGCTTCAGTGAAGGCCGTGCAACATTGGCCGCATTCGACACCGCCCCGGCATTTCCGCAGAGCAAGGGGTCCCGCTTTGCGATAAAATCGCGTCCTTCCGTTTCGCACGCGCCTCCTCTCGCCTGCTCCAGCGCCAGGACCCCCCTCATGGAATTCGCCGGCTTCACGCTCAGAAACAACCTGTTCGTCGCGCCCATGGCGGGCGTGACGGACCGGCCGTTTCGCCAGTTGTGCAAGAAGCTCGGCGCCGGCCTGGCCGTGTCCGAGATGGTGACGTCCAACTCGCTGCTCTACGGCAGCGCCAAGACGCTGCGGCGCGCCAATCACGAGGGCGAGGTCGAACCGATCTCGGTGCAGATCGCCGGCGCCGATCCGCGCATGATGGGCGAGGCGGCGAAGCACAACGTCGATCACGGCGCGCAGATCGTCGACATCAACATGGGCTGCCCGGCCAAGAAGGTCTGCAACGTCATGGCCGGCTCGGCGCTGATGCAGGACGAGGTTCTGGTCGGCCGCATCCTCGAAGCCGTCGTCAATGCCGTGCCGAACACGCCGGTGACGCTGAAGTTCCGCACCGGCTGGAACCGCGAGAACAGGAACGCGCCGACCATCGCGCGCATCGCCGAGGACTCCGGCATCCGCGCCATTGCCATCCACGGCCGCACGCGCGCCGACCAG
>CAZCPD010000167.1:0-7045 GCA_964500425.1 uncultured Rhodocyclaceae bacterium | reverse complement strand
TTTCGCGCGTCGGGCGTTCCGTCGTGACCTCGAAGAGTTCGCGCAGGCGCAGGAAATCGCCGCCGCCTCCCAGGAGCAGTCCGCCGGCGTCGGCCAGATCAACGGCGCCATGGGACAGCTCAACCAGGCCACCCAGCAGAATGCTTCCGCCTCCGAGGAACTCGCCGCCACCGCCGAGGAAATGGGCGGCCAGGCCAATCAGCTTCAGGCGCTCATGTCATTCTTCAAGATCGACCAGGCACAGGGTGTCTCCGCCGCGCGCAACTCACGATCCGCAGCATCCGTCGCCCGACCCGCCCCCGCCAAATTCCCCGCCGCCAACGTCAATGAGCAGGATTTCGAACGCTTCTAGGAAAACAGTCCGTGAAGAGCCCATCGAGATCACGTAAGATTGACCGAACGTCCCGCTGGACGACTGAACAGCCCTTGACATGAACGACACCTCGAAAATCTCCAAGACCGAATTCGAGCAGTTCCAGCGCCTGATCTACAAGATCGCCGGCATCAGTCTGGCCGACTCGAAGCAGGTTTTGCTGGTCGGCCGCCTCGGCCGCCGCCTCAAGCATTTCGGATTCAATACCTACTCCGAGTACTACAAGCATGTTTCCAGCGGCCGCGAGGAAGCCGAGCTTCAGCTCATGGTGGACCTGCTCACCACCAACGAAACCTATTTCTTCCGCGAAGCCAAGCATTTCGAGTTTCTCGCGCAGACCATCGTGCCGCAGCATCCGCCCGGCCGCTCTTTCGACGTCTGGAGCGCCGCCAGTTCGACGGGCGAGGAGATCTACACCATCGCCATGGTGCTGGCGGAGACCATGGGCATCAAGTCGCAATGGTCAGTCACCGGTTCGGACATCAACAAATCGGTGCTCGCCGTGGCTGAGCGCGGGCTTTACTGGCTGGACCGGACACGCGGCCTGCCGCCGGAATATCTGCGCAAATACTGCCTGAAGGGCGTCAAGGAAAACGAAGGCAGCTTCATCATCATGCCGGAACTGCGCCACCACACGCGCTTCATGCAGGTGAACCTGAACACCGCGCTGCCCGGCCTCGGCAAGTTCCACGTCATCTTCCTGCGCAACGTCATGATTTATTTCGACGCCGAAACCAAGCGCCAGGTCGTCGAACGCCTGGCGCGCCACCTGCACCCCGGCGGCTATCTGATCATCGGCCACTCGGAAAGCCTGAACGGCATCACCGACTGCGTCAAACCCATCAAGCCGACGATTTACCAGTTGCCCTGAAGCGCATGACGCGCCGGCCCGGCCCAACCATCATGACCAGCACGCCGCTCCTTCCGAAACGCGTCGTGCTGAACCCGGGGGATTTTCACTTCGGCGCCGCGCCCATGCGGCTCGCCACCCTGCTCGGCTCGTGCGTGACCGTGACACTGTGGCACCCGCGTCGCCACATCGGCGGCATGTGCCACATCCTGCTGCCCAGCCGCGGCGGCTGCCCAGGCGGCGCACCGCTTGACGGCCACTACGCCGACGAAGCCTTCATCCTTTTCGACCGGGCATTGTTCAAGCACGCCTCGCAACCCGGCGAGTACCAGGCCAAGCTGTTCGGCGGCGGCGACATGTTCCCCAATGCGAGCACCCGCACCAACCTCGGCGAGCAGAACATCATCATGGCAAGGGCGCTGCTGAAACAACGCAACATCCCCCTGCTCGCCGAGCACGCCGGCGGATCGGGCCACCGCAAGCTGGTCTTCGATCTCGATACCGGAGAGGTGCAACTGTATTTTGCCAACCTGAACAAGGCATTGCGCGGAGATTCATGAAATGAACCCCAAGATCAAGGTCATGATCGTCGACGATTCCGCCGTGGTGCGTCAGGCGATCCGCGAGAACCTAGAGCACGAGCCGGACATGGAGGTGATCGGCGCCGCCGCCGATCCGCTCTTCGCCCTTGAGAAGATGCGCGCCAACTGGCCCGACGTCATCACGCTCGACGTCGAAATGCCGCGCATGGACGGTCTCACCTTCCTCCGCAAGATCATGAGCGAGCATCCGACACCCGTCGTGGTGTGCTCCTCGCTGACCGAGAAGGGCGCCGAGACCACCATGGAGGCGCTGGCCGCGGGTGCCGTCAGCATCATCACGAAGCCCAAGATGGGCGTCAAACAATTCATGCACGATGCCTCGAACGACCTGGTCACAGCCGTGCGGGCGGCGGCGCGCACGAACAAGCGCGCGCTCGGCGCCGCCTTGCATGTCAATGTCGCGCCGCCGCCCAAGCTCACTGCCGACGCCATGCTCGCAGCGCAGGCGGCGGCCTCGACGGCCATGGCCAAAACGACCGAAGGCATCGTCGCCATCGGCACCTCGACGGGCGGCACGCAAGCACTGGAAAGGGTGCTCACCATGCTGCCGGCGGTAGTCCCCGGCATCGTCGTCGTGCAGCACATGCCGGAAAAATTCACCGGCATGTTCGCCGCGCGTCTCAACTCCGTCTGCCAGGTCGAGGTCCGCGAAGCACAGAACGGCGACCGCGTGATTCCCGGCCGCGCCCTGATCGCGCCGGGCGGCCGTCACATGATGCTCAGACGCAGCGGCGCCCAGTACATTGTCGAAGTCGTCGACGGCCCGCTGGTGAATCGACACAAACCCTCGGTCGATGTGCTGTTCCGTTCGGTCGCCCAGGTCGCCGGCAAGAATTCGCTTGGCATCATCATGACCGGCATGGGCGACGATGGCGCACGCGGCCTCAACGAAATGCACCAGGCCGGCGCCAAGACCGTCGCTCAGGACGAAGCCAGCTGCGTCGTCTATGGCATGCCCAAGGAAGCCGTGCGCCTGGGCGCCGTCGACAAGAGCGTACCGCTCGACCTGATCGCCCGTGAAATCATGGCCTTCAAATAGGCCGGACCCGGATCAATCATGATTGCCGCCGCCGAGACATCGAGCAAGGAAATCGAGTGCGCCGCGCGCAGCATTCACCCCGGCGACTGGGCGGTCGAGCAGCGGCAACCGATCGCCACGCTGCTCGGCTCATGCGTGGCGGTCTGCCTGTATGAGCCGAAATTGCACTTCGGCGGCATGAACCACTTCATGCTGCCCACCAGCAAGACCGGCCCCGACGTTGACCAGGATGACCTGTTGCGCGGCGACTACGCCATGGAGGTGCTGGTCAATGCGATGCTGGCCAAGGGCGCGCAAAAAAACCGCCTGGTCGCCAAGGCCTTCGGCGGCGGCAACATCGTTTCCTCGATCCGCATGTCGATCGGCGATCGCAACGCGGAATTTGCCCGCGAATGGCTGGAACGCGAGGGGATCTCGCTACAGGCATCCGATTTCGGCGGCCCATGGTCGCGCAAGGTGCTCTTCGAGCCGAATAGCGGCGTCGCCTGGTGCAAGCGCATTCTCGGCAGCATGGCGGTGGCATCGGCAGTCGCCCGCGAAGAAGCGGAATACGCCCGACGCCTGGTCAAGCCGCAGACCAGCGTTGGCAAGAAAGTGGAACTGTTCTGACCGTGTTCAGGGCATCCTTCGCATCTCGAATAACACGCCCCTTCCTCCATGATTTCGCCGCCATGCCGCGTGTATCATGGACAGGGTGCGACCCTGGAATGAGGACATCGGCAATGAAACTGGACATGCGCAAGATCTACCGCTTCGAACCCGTGGAAACCCGGGCGGGCGAGCCATTGCCGACGGGCAGCGGCATTTTCTACGAATGCGCCGAATGCAAGGATGTGGTCAGTTCCGTGCCTTTCATCCTCGTGAAATGTGAATGTGGCAATCTGCAAGGCAATGGCGGCACGCTGAACGTCAAGGACGCCAGCAAGGTCACGCCCATGAAAGGCACGCTGAAGTAGCCGCCTGAAAGACAGTCCCCGCCGCATGAGCAAGGAAAGCCCGCTGTCGTGTCAGACCCAAAACCGAATGCAATCATCGCCGCGCTGCTCGCCCGACACCGTGGCGATTCAACCCGCCTGCTGCAAATTCTGCGCGAAGCCCAGGAACAGGAAGCCCTCGGAGCGCTCGGCTGGCTGCCGCGCGAGACGCTGATCGCGATCGCCGACGGCCTGCGTCTCCCCCTGGCGCGCGTCGAGGGCGTCGCCGGCTTCTACAGTTTCCTGCACACGCAACCCTGCGGCCGCTACCGCATCCTCTGGAGCGACAACATCACCGACCGCATGCTCGGCAACGGCGCGCTGATGGATGACATGTGCCGCAAGCTCTGGCTGGAACCGGGCCGCATGTCAGAGGACGGACTGGCCAGTGTCGCGACCACCTCATGCACGGGCATGTGCGACCAGGGGCCGGCCCTGCTGGTCAATGGACGGGCGATCACCCGCATGACCGCCGAACGCGTCGACCGCATCGTCGAACTCGTCCGCGGTGAAACGCCCCTGTCCGCCTGGCCCGCCGAGTTCTTCGCGATCGAGGACAACATCCGCCGCCGCGACATCCTGCTCGGCCACACGCTGGCGCATGGCGATGCCCTGCGAGCCGCGCTGGCGCGCGGAGCAGCGGCGACGCTCGACGAAATCAGGCTAGCCAATCTGCGCGGCCGCGGCGGCGCCGGCTTCGCGACCGCGCAGAAGTGGCAGGCCTGCCGCGACGCGCCGGGCGAACATTACGTCGTCTGCAACGCCGACGAAGGCGAACCCGGCACCTTCAAGGACCGCGTCCTGCTTGGCTCGCAGGCCGATCTCGTCTTCGAGGGGATGAGCGTCGCCGGCCTCGCCATCGGCGCGAAGCGCGGCCTGCTCTACCTGCGCGGCGAATACCGCTACCTGCTCGATCATCTCGAAGACACGCTGACGCGCCGCCGCGCCGACGGCCTGCTCGGCGCCAACATCCTCGGCAGCGGAGCCGCGTTCGACTTCGACATCGAGATCCATGTCGGCGCCGGCGCCTACGTCTGCGGCGAGGAGTCGGCCCTGATCGAATCGCTCGAAGGCAAGCGCGGCATCCCGCGCAACCGGCCGCCCTACCCCGTCACCCACGGCTATCTGAATCAACCGACCGCCGTGAACAACGTCGAAACGCTCACCGCCGCGGCGCTGATCGTCGCGCGCGGCGGCGAGTGGTATCGCACCATCGGCACCGCCAAATCGGCGGGAACCAAACTGCTCTCGGTCTCCGGCGATTGCGCCCGCCCCGGCATCTACGAGTATCCGTTCGGCACAAGCGTCGCCGAAGTGCTGGCCGATTGCGGCGCCGAAGACGCCTTGGCCGTGCAGATTTCCGGCCCATCCGGCACATGCATCGACGCCGATGAATTCGGACGCCGCATCGGCTTCGAGGATCTCGCCACGGCAGGCGCCTTCATGGTCTTCGGCAGGAACCGCGACATGTTCGAGGTGGCCCGCAACTTCGCGCACTTCTTCGCCCACGAGAGCTGCGGCTTCTGCACGCCCTGCCGCGTCGGCACGACGCTGCTGAAGAACAGCATGGACAAGATCGAAGCCGGCCACGGCAGCGAATATGACATCAATGAAATCTTCCACATCAACCATCTTTTGCAGACCGTCAGCCATTGCGGACTCGGCCACAGCGCCTGCAATCCGCTGTTCGACACCCTGCAAAAATTCCGTCCGGCCTACGAACACCGCCTGCGCTCGCTGTCCTTCGAGCCGGCCTTCGACCTCGATGACGCGCTCTCGCAGGCACGCCAGATGACCGGCCGCGACGACGCCGCGGCCCACCTCGACAGCGCAATGGAGGAGAAGCCATGAGCGATGTGCAAACGCCGCTGCCGACCTTCCAGCTCGACGGCGAGGCAGTCCCCTACGCTCCGGGCCAGACGGTGATTCAGGCCGCGCTCGCCGCGGGCAAGTACATTCCCCATCTCTGCTATCACCCCGAGTTCAAGCCGCACGGCTCCTGCCGTTTGTGCACCGTCATGATCGACGGCCGCCCCGCCGCCGCCTGCACCAGCCAGCCGACGCCGGGCATGGCGGTCGCCAGCGAAACCACCGAGATCCGCGACAAGCGCCGCACGCTGCTGCAAATGCTGCTCGTCGAAGGCAACCACTTCTGCCCCTCCTGCGAGAAGAGCGGCCACTGCATGCTGCAGGCGCTCGCCTACGATCTGGGCGTCATGTCGCCGCACTTCCCGGAAATCTTTCCCGTGCGGCCGGTCGATGCCTCGCACCCGGACATCCTGCTCGACTTCAACCGCTGCATCCTCTGCGAACTGTGCATCCGCGCCAGCGGCGAGGTCGACGGCAAGCACGTCTTCGCCCTGTCGGGGCGCGGCATCGACAAGCATCTGATCGTGAATAGCGTCAGCGGGCGGCTCGGCGACAGCGATTTCGCCGCCACCGACAAGGCCGCCCAGGTCTGCCCCGTCGGGGTGATCCTGCCCAAGCGACGCGGCTTCGCCGTGCCTATCGGGAACCGCAAGTACGACCGGCATCCGATCAGCGAAATCCAGGCCGCTCCAATCGATCAGGAACCGTCGCCATGACCGCTCCCGCGCGCAAGCTCAAGGTCAAGGTGGCAACGACCTCGCTGGCCGGCTGTTTCGGCTGCCACATGTCCTTCCTCGACATCGACGAGCGGCTGTTCACGCTGCTCGAACACATCGAGTTCGACCGTTCGCCGCTCACCGACATCAAGCACTGCGGCCCCTGCGACATCGGCATCATCGAGGGCGGCGTCTGCAACGCGGAGAATGTCCACGTCCTGCGCGAGTTCCGCCGCCAGTGTCAGACACTGGTCGCCATCGGCGCCTGCGCCGTCAATGGCGGCCTGCCGGCGCAGCGCAACCGTCTCGACCTGCGCGACATCCTCGAAGAGGTCTATCACACCAGCGTCGGTCTCGCCTCCGGCAGCGCGATTCCCAACGACCACGAACTGCCGCTGCCGCTCAACAAGGTGCATCCCCTCCACGAGGTCGTCAACATCGACTGCCTGACCTACGCGGCGAACCTGTCGTCGCTGGAGCCCTTGTCGGGCAACCGCCGGTACGCCTTCTACAAGCTCAACATCTGCGATCGTGCCGCAGTGACCGACGTTTTGCGCCTGGAGCAGCCCGACGCCATCATGCATCTGGCGGCGGAAAGCCATGTTGATCGCTCGATCACCGG
>CAZCPD010000166.1:0-7071 GCA_964500425.1 uncultured Rhodocyclaceae bacterium | reverse complement strand
TGCTGCTGGCAAGCAGTGGCGGGATGCTGTTTGGTTGGGCCAAGCCGGTGCCGGTGAATTTCGGGCGCCTGCGTCAGCCGAAGAAAGACATGCTGTGGGTGGCTGCCGCCGGTCCCGGCGCAAACCTGCTGATGGCGCTGGTTTGGGCCGGGCTGCTTAAGCTGGTCATGCTGACAATGACGCCGGGGACCCTGTCTGCCGCATTCTTGCAGCAGATGAGTGTGATCGGTATTGAGATCAATGTGGTGCTGATGTTGCTGAACCTGTTACCGATTCCGCCACTCGACGGTGGCCGCATTGCGGTGAGCTTGCTGCCGCATCCGCTTGCCGAGAAGTTTTCGCGGATCGAGCCCTACGGTTTTGTGATCTTGCTGGCGCTGCTGTTCACGCACATGCTGGACAAGATCCTTGCGCCATTGCGCTATGGCTTCACCCTCCTGCTGCGCACCCTTTTCAATTTCTGATTCTTCGATTCCGACTGCTATGTACGCTGAAAAAGTCCTCTCTGGCATGCGCCCCACCGGCCGTCTCCATCTCGGTCATTACCATGGCGTTTTGAAAAACTGGATCAGGCTGCAGCACGAATATCCGTGCCTGTTCTTCGTCGCCGACTGGCATGCATTGACGACGGCTTACGACGAGCCGGGCACCATCGTCGACAACGGCTGGGAGATGGTCATTGACTGGCTTGCCGCCGGCGTCGATCCGGCGCAGGCGACGCTCTTCATCCAGTCGCGCGTTCCCGAGCACGCGGAACTGCATCTGCTGCTGTCGATGATGACGCCGCAAGGTTGGCTGGAGCGTGTGCCGACCTATAAAGACCAGCAGGAGAAACTGTCGCACAAGGATCTCACGACCTACGGTTTCCTCGGTTATCCCTTGTTGATGTCCGCCGACATCCTCATCTACCGTGCCGACAAGGTGCCGGTCGGTGACGACCAGGTACCGCATATTGAATTCACGCGCGAACTGGCGCGACGTTTTAACCATATCTATGGTCGTGAGCCGGGCTTCGAGGAGAAGGCCAGGGAAGCCGTCAAGAAGCTCGGCAGCAAGCGCGCCAAGCATTACGAGGAACTGCGCACCCGCTACCAAGAGCGTGGTGAGGAAGATGCGCTGGAGCAGGCGCACGCCCTGCTCAACGAGGCGCAGAGCATGTCGCTCGGTGATCGCGAGCGCCTGTTCGGTTATCTCGAAGGCAGTGGCAAGATGATCCTCGTCGAGCCCGAATCACTGCTGACCGAAGCCTCGCGCATGCCCGGCCTTGATGGACAAAAGATGTCCAAGTCGTACGGCAACACCATCGCCCTGCGTGAGGATGCCGACAGCGTCACCAAGAAGATCCGCACCATGCAGACCGACCCGCAGCGCGTGCGGCGCAGCGATCCGGGCGATCCCGAGAAGTGCCCGGTGTGGCAGTTCCATGTCGTCTATTCGAACGACGACACCCGGGAGTGGGTGCAGAAGGGCTGCAAGAGCGCCGGCATCGGCTGCATCGAGTGCAAGCAGCCGGTGATCGACGCAGTGCTCAAGGAGCAGGAGCCGATGCGCGAGCGCGCGCAAATCTATCTCGACGACCCGCAACTGGTGCGCAACATCATCGCCGACGGCTGCGAGAAAGCGCGCAAGCTGGCGCAGGAAACCATGCGCGACGTGCGCGAGGCGATGGGCCTGGACTACTCATGAGCGAGGAGCTGTCCGCCTCGGTGGTATCGCCGGAGTCGGTGGAGTCGGTGGAGGCATTTGTCCCGGCCGATCAGCCGGTGCTCGCGGATGCGGCGGGGCAAACTCCCGCCGAGCTCGACCACGCGCCGAAGATCTACGGCGAGCGCATCCTCGTGATGCCCAAGGATCTCTACATTCCGCCGGATGCGCTGGAGATCATCCTCGATTCCTTCGAAGGGCCGCTCGACCTGCTGCTCTATCTGATCCGCAAAGCCAATATCGACGTCCTCGACATCGCCATGGCGCCGCTGACGGCGCAGTATCTGATCTACGTCGAGGCGATGCGCAAGCGCAACCTGGAACTCGCCGCCGAGTACCTGCTGATGGCGGCGATGCTGATCGAGATCAAGTCGCGCATGCTGCTGCCGCGTCCGCCCAAGGCCGATACCGGCGAGCCGGAGGATCCGCGTGCCGAGCTGGTGCGCCGCCTGCTCGAATACGAACAGATGAAGGCGGCCGCCGCCAAGCTCGACGAGATGCCCCAGGCCGAGCGCGATTACGAATGGGTCACCGTCTGGATCGCCGACAAGGTCGCCGAGCGTCAGCCGGAGGTCACGCTACAGGACCTGCAGGGCGCCTGGCTCGCACTGCTCAAGCAGGCGCGCGTCACCCAGCATCACAAGATCCGGCGCGACGAGCTTTCCGTGCGCGAGCACATGAGCCTGATCCTGCGCCATCTGGCGGGTGGCGGTTTCGTCGCCTTCGAGCGCCTGTTCCAGACCGGCGCCGGCGTTCCCCATCTGGTGGTCAACTTCCTCGCGATGCTCGAGCTGGCGCGCGAGAAGCTGGTCGAAATCACCCAGAGCGAGCCGCTCGCTCCCATCTACGTGAGGCTTGCCGCCCATGCTGACGCTATACACGCCTGACGACTTCAAGCGCGTGCTCGAAGTCGCGCTGCTCACCGCCAGCGAACCGCTGCCGCTCGCCGAACTGAAGCGCCTGTTTGACGACGATTTCGACGACGACACCTTGCGTACGCTGCTTGCCGACCTGCGCAGCGACTGGTCGCAGCGCGGCATCGAACTGGCGCAACTGGCCAGCGGCTGGCGTTTCCAGACGCGGCCGGAATACCAGCACTATCTGGACCGCCTGAAGAACGAGAAGGCGCCGAAGTATTCGCGCGCGGTGATGGAGACGCTCGCCATCATCGCCTATCGCCAGCCGGTGACGCGCGGCGACATCGAGGAAATCCGCGGCGTCGCGGTTTCGCCAAACATTCTAAAAACGCTGGAATCCCGCGACTGGATCGACGCCGTCGGCCATCGCGATGCGCCCGGTCGTCCCGCACTTTACGCGACGACCAAGAAATTCCTCGACGACCTCGGTCTGCGCAGTCTGGCGGAATTGCCGCCGCTGACCGAAGTCGAAAAGGTCATGGAGAACCCGAATGGCGCCACCCAGCAAGAAATCTGATCGACCCGCCAAATCTGCATCCGCGCCGGCCAGCCGGCCGCGCCGCGTCGGCGGCCGCAACACGCCGTTCCGCGCGGCGACCGGGCCGGTCGGCAAGTCCCGGCCGCAACCTCGCCCGGCCGAGGAGGAGGTCGGGGACGTCGGGGCTGCCGACGACAGCGGCAAACGTGTCGATGCCGCGGGCAAGCCGGCCGCGCCACGCGCCGCCGCCAAGGGCGGCCGGACGGCAAGGAATGCCAGGACGGGCAGGGGCGGGCGCGGCGAACCCGTGGAGGACGTGTCAACCAAATTGCACAAGGCGCTCGCCGACGCCGGCTACGGCTCGCGGCGCGAGCTGGAGGAGTGGATCGCCAATGGTCGCATCAGCGTTAACGGCGAACCGGCGCACGTCGGCCAGCGCATCGGGCCGACCGACAAGATCCGCGTCAATGGCAAGCTGGTGCGCCTGCGCCTCGCCGATGAGCGTCGCCTGCGCGTGCTGCTGTACCACAAGCCGGAAGGCGAGATCGTTTCGCGCAACGACCCGCAGGGGCGGCCGAGCGTTTTCGAGAAACTGCCGAAGATGCGCGGCGGCCGCTGGATCGCCGTCGGTCGTCTCGACTTCAATTCCTGCGGTTTGTTGCTGTTCACCAATGACGGTGCGCTGGCCGATCGCCTGATGCATCCGCGCAGCGATATCGAGCGCGAATACGCCGTGCGCGTGGTCGGCGAAGTCAGCATCGATGCCAAACACCGTCTGACCGAAGGCGTCGAGCTGGAAGACGGCATGGCGCACTTCGGTCGCCTCGTCGATGGCGGTGGCGAAGGCACCAACCGCTGGTATCGCGTGACCATCTCGGAAGGCCGCAACCGCGAGGTGCGGCGCATGTTCGAAGCCGTCGGCATCACCGTCAGCCGCCTGATGCGCGTGCGCTACGGCCCGGTTCAGATGCCGTCGCGCCTCAAGCGCGGCATGACGCTGGAGCTTTTCCCCGAGGATGTGAAGGCGCTGCTCAAGCTTCTGCCCGCGGCTGCCCCCGCGCCGCTTGCACGTCCTGAAAACGGCGGAGACGCGGACGGGGTTGAGGTCGAGGCAGACTGGGGCGACGAAGAGTAGGCTTTCCGGGGCCAGGCTGCGTTCCGGACGGCCTGCTCAAGACTCCCGCCTCAAAACTTCACCCGCGCCCGGTAAGTCAGCGTCGTCTTGCCGTCGGCCGGCACGGCCATGTGCCACACGGCGATGTTGGACGCTTCCTTGCGATGCGGCTGGTTCTCGGTGAGGATTTCCCAGTCGCCCGGGATGGGCTCGACGACCTTGACGGTGACGGCTTCGTTCTTGGCATTCTTCAGCTCGATCTGGAAGGCCGCTTCGTACACATATGTGTAGCGGCTCCAGCCGCCGACCTTCTGGAAGTCGGTCTGCTTCTTGTCGGCGGTGATGTCGAAGGCGTCGCCGAGCTTGAGGCGCACGGTTTCGTTCTTCGGCGTGTGATCGATGCGATCCTCGCCGATGAACTGAGCATTGCCGGCGGCGTCGCGCTTGTAGATGCGCAGCGTGCCTTTTGGCAGCGGGATGCCGAGGTTGCCGCCCTTGTTCTCGAACTCGACGAATACGCCGACCTTGAGCTTGCGGCCGAGTTCTGACTGGCTGTTGCGGTAGTAGTAGTCGGCGCCCTGCAAACGGAATTCCTTCTTCACCGGCACCTGTGGTGCGGAGAGCAGGGCGACCTGCTTGGTCTGGTTGTCGGCGACGGTGGTCGGCCGGTCGAGCGTGTACAGATGGTATTCGAACAGGCTCTCCTCGCTCACGCGCGGCGCGGGCGCCGTGGCGGGCATGGCCATCGTCCTGGCGGCGTACTGGGCGATCTCTTCCCTGACGCGGTTGACGTCGCCGGCGACGAGCTGCAGGCGGGCATTCGGGTAGCTGGCGCCGGACTGGTTGGTCAGCGTCACCCAGCCGTTGAGGGCGAGCAGGTCTTCCTTCGTGGAGAGTTCGCCGACATAGTCGGCCTTCCAAGACAACCCGCCAGAGAGGTAGGAGAGTTCCAGTTCCTGGTTGCCGGCGCTGGCGGCGTCAAGACGGATGACCAGGGTCGGTCGGTCGCGCAGGTTTTCCGGCAGGGTCTGATAGGCCAGACGGCCGGGCGGATGCGATTCGACGCGGTCGGCGAATTGCAGCACGGCGCCGCCGTTGGCCGAGAGCAGCGTGGCTTCCTCGCTGGTTTCCACGCCGCTGGCCGGATGGGTCTTGATGATGCGCAGTTTTCTGCCGACGTGCTTTTCAAGCAGCTTTTGCGGTGTCAGCAGGTCGAAGTCGAAGTTCTGTTCGATCAGGCTGAAGCTGCCAGGATGCGCGGGGTTGCGCAGCAGGGCGGTTTCCGGACGGATGCGCGCCGAGACGTCGCGCCAGGCCAGGGCGTTTTCGCCGTGCTCAAGGATGACGCTGCGGCTGTCCTTGATCAGGGCGAGATCCTGATTGTAGATGGTCAGTGCGATCTGCTTTTGGTTCTTCAAGGTGCTGGTGTGTTCGTCCTTGGCGGCAAGAGCGCCGAAGGAGTGCAGGGATAACCACAGGAGAGTCATGGTCAAGTGGCGGCGCTGGGCGGTCATGGTCATGGTCGGTGCGGTCGGGAAGGGGAAGCCTGCGATTAGAGCGACGGCAACCGACCACGTCAAGCCGTCGATGTTGGCTCGTCGGAAATGGCGTTGCATGTGCCCTATTGCCCTGAATTTATTTGCTTCAAACAGCCTCTTTCTATATAATCCGCTGGTTAAGCAGACTTGTCGGTCTGCGGCCACGTTGCAGGCGTGGCCGTGTTGCGATCCGGCAGGCCTGACATTTTCCAGTTCCCGACCCTGCTTTCATCAGGCGTTCGGGAACCCAAGAGGATGGGCGTTTCGCCCATTTTTTATTTGTAGTACCGGAACTGTATGCAACTGGCTGAGCGGATCGAACAGGCCGTCACGGGATTGGGATACGAACTCGTCGATTTCGAGACGAGTCCGCGCGCCCGTCTGCTGCGCATCTTCATCGACAAGCCTGAGGGCATCACGGTCGATGATTGCGCGACGGTGAGCAACCATCTGTCGCGCTTGTTCGCGGTCGAGAACATCGACTACGACCGGCTCGAGGTTTCTTCCCCCGGGCTCGACCGGCCGCTCAAGAAGGCGACGGATTTCGAGCGTTTCGCCGGTCAGGAAGCGCAATTGCGTACGCGGCTGCCGATCGACGGCCGGCGCAATTTCAGTGGCGTGTTGATGGGTGTGCGCGATGGCGTCGT
Source organism: uncultured Rhodocyclaceae bacterium (assembly GCA_964500425.1). Lineage (GTDB taxonomy): Bacteria > Pseudomonadota > Gammaproteobacteria > Burkholderiales > Rhodocyclaceae > Sterolibacterium. The sequence goes on along the minus strand of CAZCPD010000166.1, from coordinate 673 downwards.
GCTGGTGCAGGGCAGCGAGAAGAGCTTCGAGTTGCCGCTGGAGCAGATCGACAAGGCGCGCCTGGCGCCGAAGTTCTAACGGATTTGTAAGAGATTGCGGGAGAGATAAATGAGTCGCGAACTGTTGCTGCTGGTGGATGCCCTTTCACGCGAGAAGAACGTGCAGCGGGATATCGTGTTCACCGCCCTGGAGATGGCGCTTGCGTCGGCAACCAAGAAGAAAATTCACGACGACGCCGATGTGCGTGTCGAGATCGACCGCGAGACGGGTGACTTCGAGGCCTACCGCCGCTGGCTGGTGATGCCCGACGAACTGGTCGAGAACGATGAGCAGCAGATCGGCCTGATCGATGCCCGCGAGCAGATTCCCGACGTTGCGGTCGACGACTACATCGAGGAAACCCTGGAGCCGGTCGATTTCGGCCGCATCGGCGCGCAGGCCGCCAAGCAGGTGATCATGCAGAAGATCCGCGACGCCGAGCGCGAGCAGATCCTCAGCGACTTCCTCGAGCGCAAGGAACATCTCGTCACCGGCACCGTCAAGCGCATGGAGCGCGGCAACGCGATCGTCGAGGCCGGCCGCATCGAGGCGGTGCTGCCGCGCGATCAGATGATCCCGCGCGAGAACATGCGCCCCGGCGACCGCGTGCGTGCCTGGCTGATGAAGATCGAT
>CAZCPD010000165.1:0-7074 GCA_964500425.1 uncultured Rhodocyclaceae bacterium | reverse complement strand
AAGTACGGCGAAGAGCAGGTGCTGGTCTGGCGCCGCGCCTACGACACGCCGCCGCCGCCGCTCGACGCCAACGATCCACGCATGGAAAACGACAACCCGCGCTACGCCAACCTGGCGGCCGGCGAGTTCCCGCGCACCGAATGCCTGAAGGACACCGTTGACCGCTTCCTGCCCTACTGGCACGAGACCATCGCCCCGACCGTGAAATCGGGCAAGAACGTCATCATCGCCGCCCACGGCAACAGCCTGCGCGCCTTGATCAAGTATCTCGACGACGTCTCCGATGCCGACATCGTCGGCCTCAACATCCCGACCGCCCAGCCGCTGGTGTACGAGCTCGACGCCAACCTCAAGCCGATCCGGCATTACTACCTCGGCGACGCCGAAGCCATCGAAGCAGCGATGAAGGCCGTCGCCAACCAGGGCAAGGCGAAATAATCCGAAGCCGAAAGCGGATTGCCCGTGAGGAAACACTCGACGCGCAGCGGATGTTCCAGATCCTGAAGCCGCTGCGCGCCGGCCTGCTCCTCACGCTATGCCTCGCAACCGCCCTGGCGGCGCCCGCCGGCGCGGCGCCGAAACCGGCGGAAAACAAGGCCACCAGCACATCTCCTGGCGCGCCCCGCGTCGAAGCCAAGCGCGGCGAACTCAAGGAACTGCAAGGCCGCCTTGAAAAACTCAACCAGGACCTGGCCAAGACCGAGGAAACACGGGCCTCCGCGAGCGATCAGCTGAAGGAAACCGAGTCGGCGATTTCCAGCACCAACCGCGACCTGCGCGAACTCGCCGAGCAGCGCGGCGCGACCGAGACGGCCTTGAGCGAACTGGAGCGGCAGGCGCAACGCCTCGAAAACCAGATTGCCGCCCAGCAAGGCCAGCTTGGCCGTCTGCTCTACCGCCAGTACGTGAATGGCGACATCGACGCGCTGCGCCTGCTGCTCTCAGGCGACAACGCCGATCAGGCGGCGCGCGACCTGCACTACATGACCCTCCTTTCGCGCGCCAAGGCCGATCTGCTCGGCGTGCTGCGCCAGTCGCTCGACGAGAAACAGCGCCTTGGCGAAGCCACACGCGCCAAGCGCGAAGAACTGGGGGCCATCGAACAAAAGCAGCAGCAGCAGCGTGCCGCCCTGCTCACCCAGCAGCAGCAACGCCAGGCCATGCTGGCCGGACTGGCCGACAAACTCAAGACACAACGCCGGGAAATCGACACGCTCAAGCGCGACGAAAAACGCCTGACGCAGCTGATCGAGGGGCTGGCCCGCATCGTCGCCAATCAGGCCAAGGCCCGCGAAAGGGCCGCCGCCCAGAAAAGGGCTGCCGCTGCCGCCAAGGCCGGCAAGCTCGCCGCACGGATGACCATGCCGGGCAAACCGGCCACGGCCGCGCCGCAGGAAGCGGCGCCGACCGGCCGCCTGGAGCGCAACGAGCAGGAGCCGGAAAGTGGCGGCGGCTCGCTCGGCTATGAAGGCAACTTCAGCGCACTGAAAGGCCGCCTGCGCCTGCCGATCCGCGGCGAACTTGCCAGCCGTTTCGGCGCACCGCGCGCCGAGGGAGGCGCCACCTGGAAGGGCATATTCATCCGCGCCGCCGAAGGCGCCGAGGTCAAGGCGCTGGCGCCCGGTCGCATCGTGTTCGCCGACTGGCTGCGTGGCTTCGGCAATCTGCTGATCATCGACCACGGCGACGCCTGGCTGAGCGTCTACGGCAACAACCAGTCACTGTTCCGTCATGTCGGCGATCTGGTCAAGGCTGGCGACGCGATCGCCGCGGTCGGCAACAGCGGCGGCAACCAGGAATCCGGTTTATACTTTGAATTAAGGCAACAAGGGCGCGCCATTGACCCTCTCAAGTGGGTCAGCCTCAAGTAGGCGACATATCCGGCATTCCTCCAAGCGAAGAATGCTCGCGCCAGGCGCTCCCGGCGTCATGCCAAATCGCTCACGGAGCACTCTAAATGCAGATGCGCAACAAACTGAAACAGGCGGGACTCATCACCATCGGACTGGTCGCCGGCGTTCTGGTCAGCCTCAACTTCTCGGCAAGCGCCCAGAAAGATTCCCCGACGGTGCTGCCATTCGAGGAATTGCGCAGCTTTGCCGACGTCTATAACGCCATCAAGCAGGGCTATGTCGAGCCGATCGACGACAAGAAGCTGATCACCCATGCGATCAGCGGCATGCTGTCCAATCTCGACCCCCACTCCGCCTATCTGGACGCCGAATCCTTCAAGGACTTGCAGGTCAATACGGCCGGTGAATTCGGCGGCCTCGGCATCGAAGTCGGCATGGAGGATGGTTTCGTCAAGGTGGTATCGCCGATCGAGGACACCCCGGCCCATCGCGCCGGCGTCAAGGCTGGCGACCTGATCGTCAAGCTCGACGAAACGCCGGTGAAGGGCATGACGCTCAACGACGCCGTCAAGCGCATGCGTGGCAAGCCGCGCACCTCCATCGTCCTGACGATCGTCCGCAAGAATGAGTCCAAGCCGATCATCCTGACCCTGGTGCGCGAAATCATCAAGGTACAAAGCGTCAAGTCGAAGATGATCGAACCGGGCTTCGGCTATCTGCGCATCACCCAGTTCCAGGAAGAGACCGTCGCCGACACCGTCAAGCACCTCAACAAACTGCTCAAGCAGGAAAAAGACGGTAAGGACGGCAAGGACGCGAAGGAGCCGCTGCGCGGCCTGGTGCTCGACCTGCGCAACGATCCTGGCGGCCTGCTGCATAGCGCCGTGGGCGTTTCCGCCGCCTTCCTGCCAGCGAAAGCGCTGGTGGTCTCCACCGACGGCCGCACCGAAGACGCGAAGCGCAAGTACATCGCCAGCCAGGAAGACTACCTGCGTGGCAGCCGCGAAGATCTGCTGCAGAACCTGCCTGCCGCCACGCGCTCGATCCCGCTCGTGGTACTGGTGAATGGCGGCTCGGCCTCGGCCTCTGAAATCGTCGCCGGCGCCTTGCAGGATCACAAGCGCGCCGTGGTGCTCGGCACGCAGACCTTCGGCAAGGGTTCGGTGCAAACCGTGCTGCCGCTGTCCAACAACGCCGCCATCAAGTTGACCACGGCGCGCTACTACACGCCGTCCGGCCGCTCCATCCAGGCCAAGGGCATCACGCCCGACGTCATCGTCGAAGAGTCGATGAATGGCGAATCGCATGAGTTCCTGCGCGAAGCCGATCTCGAACGCCACCTCGAGAACGACAAGGACAAGGCGCGCGAAGCGGCGCCCAAGACTCCCGCAAAGCCGGGCAAGGGCAAGACCGACGAGGAGGCGAAGCCGGCCCCGTTCGAATTCGCCTCGAAGAGCGATTACCAGTTGAACCAGGCCATTGGCCTGCTCAAGGCCTGGCAGATCATCAGACAGCGCTGATCGACTGACTGACCGACCGACCACGACAACCTGCGCTGACAACGAACGATCATGAACCCCGAACGGGCCCGCAAGCTCCGCGATGAAGTGCGCCACCGCAGCCACCGCCACCAGGGGCTGGCGCGGCAATTCGGGTCGGACAAGCGACGTCTGTTGCGCTTCGATGAGCGGCGGCCGGACCAGGCTGTACAGGTGCGTCAACTGCTCGAAGGCATGGAAGGACTGAAAGTCGCCAGCCTCGACGGCAACAGCCTGCGGATTGAGTACGACCTGACCGAGTACACGCTCGAAGGTCTGGAAAAAGCGCTCGCCAGCCAGGGGTTTCAGTTACAGGGCGCCTTGCTGCATCGAATGCGGCGCGCGCTGATCTATTTCTGGGAGGAAACCCAGCTGCGCAACATGCGCGTGCCGCAACGTCTGATCAAGAAATCCAACGAGGTCTATGTCAAGGCCTGGGAGCAACACCCCCACGGCGACCACGACGACACGCCCGCCGATCTGCGCGAGGAACGCTGAGCACTGAGCCTCCGCGCCCTCACGCTTCGCCTCACCCCTTATCAAGTCATGAACGACCAGCAGCTGCTCCGTTACAGCCGGCACATCCTGTTGCCGCAGATCGATGTCGATGGCCAGGAGCGCCTGCTCGCCGCACGCGCGCTGGTCATCGGCGCTGGCGGACTGGGTTCGCCGGCCGCCCTTTACCTCGCCTCCGCCGGCGTCGGCACGCTGGTGCTGGCCGATGGCGACACGGTCGACGCCACCAATTTACAGCGGCAGCTCCTCCATCGTGAAAGCTCGCTCGGCCAGGCCAAGGCCGAATCGGGACGCCTGCGCCTGAACGAGATCAACCCTGAATGCCGGATCGTACCGCTCGCCGAGCGACTCGCCGGGGAACGTCTTGCCGACGAGATCGCCGCTGCCGACGTCGTGCTCGACTGCTCGGACAATTTCGCCACGCGCCACGCCATCAACCGCGCCTGCGTGCAACATCGAAAGCCGCTCGTCTCCGGCGCGGCGATCCGCTTCGACGGCCAGGTATCGGTATTCGATGCGCGCCAGCCGGATACGCCCTGCTACCACTGCCTGTTTCCGGAAGGCCAGGATGTCGAGGAAATCCGCTGCGCGGTGATGGGCGTATTCGCGCCACTGACCGGCATCATCGGCAGCATCCAGGCCGCGGAAGCCCTCAAGCTGCTGATCGGCTGCGGCGCCTCGCTGGCCGGGCGCCTGCTGCTGCTCGACGGCCTGGCGATGGAGTGGCGCAGCATCACGATCCCGCGCGATCCGCACTGCGCGGTCTGCGCCAACAGCGACGCCTGAGCGCCGCAGATCACGACCGGCGACCTAACGCGCATGATGCCGATCGTCACCCACAGAGGATGAAACAAGCGCAATCCGAAATGGCCCGCCCCCTCCCGTCCTCCCCCTCTCGGGGGCAGTGACTATACGGCTCGCTACGCTCGTCCGTTTGACCCGGCATCAAATCCGCTGTTTCACGTTAACGACGCCGCAGCACCTGGCGATGTCTCAACCAGCGCGGGGCATGCGAAAGCAATACCGAGCCAACCAGCACCGCCCAGAAGACGGGCTCGACCAGGCCGGCGAGCATGATGGTTGTCGCCAGAAGCAGCACCTTGCAGACGATGCCGAGGCCGCTGATCTGGCGCAAATAGTCCGGATTCGCCCAATAGTCGAGCAACACGATGCCCATCCCCGAGCACACCAGCACCAGGGCGTAGATTTCGCTGCCCACCAGCGGCTTGGCGCCGAGCAGCACGGCGCCGCTGCCGACCACGCCGACCATGTGCGCCACGCGCAGCAGGCTGAGCAACAACAGGCGGCCGGGGAAGTCGCGGCGCGATGCGTTTTCTTCCGTCGACTCCGCTTCGCTCAGGTCGGCCTCGCTCATTTCGGTCGCGCCACAATGCGGATATCATCTCCAAGGCGGCGCAGATCGATGATCTGCAAGTCCCGCCGTGCGGACAGGTCGGTCAGTTCGGGCACGTTGAACATGCCGCGCGCCGCATCGCCGAGCAGGGTCGGCGCGAGGTAGAGCAACAGTTCGTCGACGAGCCCTTCGCGCAGCAGCGAACCGTTCAGCTTGAAGCCGGCCTCGCCATGCACCTCGTTGATGCCACGTCGCGCCAGTTCCTCGAACAAGGCCGCCAGATCGACCTTGCCGCGCGGATTCGGCAACAGGACCACCTCGGCGCCGCGCGTGCGCAAGGCGGCGATTTTCTCCGGATCGCCGCTGGCGGCAGCGATCAACACCTGACCGCCGGCCAGCACCCGCGCCTCGAGCGGAGTCTCCAGGCGGCTATCGACGATCACCTTGAGCGGCTGGCGCGGCGTGCCTTCGTGGTCGTCGCGCTCGTCGATTCGCACCGTCAGACGCGGATCATCGTCGCGCACCGTGCCGATTCCCGTGAGGATGGCGCAGGCGCGGGCGCGCCAGCGATGCCCGTCGGCGCGCGCCGCCGGCCCGGTGATCCACTGGCTGGCGCCGTTGTCGAGCGCCGTCTTGCCGTCGAGACTGGTGGCGAGCTTGAGGCGCAGCCAGGGCCGGCCGCGCGTCATGCGCGACACGAAGCCCGTATTGAGTTCGCGCGCCTCGGCCTCCATCAGGCCGCAGCGGATCTCGATGCCGGCGGCGCGCAGCCGCGCCAGGCCCTGGCCGGCGACCTGCGGGTTCGGATCCTGCATGGCGGCGACGACGCGCGCGACGCCCGCCTCGATCAACGCATCGGCACAGGGCGGGGTGCGGCCATGGTGGCAGCAGGGTTCGAGACTGACATAGGCGGTGGCGCCAAACGCTCCATCGCCGCCGGGACGCGAACGGGCATCGAGCAGCGCCTGGATTTCGGCATGGTTGCGCCCGGCCGGCTGGGTGTATCCCTCGCCGATGAGTTGGCCATCACGCACCAGCACACAGCCGACGCGCGGATTCGGCGTCGTCGTGTTCATCGCGCGCGCGGCCAGTTGCAGGGCGCGTGCCATGAAGGCATGATCGGCGGGAGTGTAGGCGAACATGGCGTCCGGGCGTGCGCGGCACGCTTCCTTCAGGACTTCGCCGGAACGCGCGGCACGCGCGGCTTGCGCACTTCGCGGATGGCGTCGGAGAACTCCTCGACGTCCTCGAAGTTGCGATACACCGAGGCGAAGCGGATGTAGGCGACCTTGTCGAGCTTCTTCAGCTCGCGCATCACCAATTCACCGATGCGATCGCTCGACACCTCGCGCTCGCCCAGCGTCACCAGCCGCTCCTCGATGCGGTCGATCGCCGCGTCGAGGCTCTCGGTGGTCACCGGCCGCTTGCGCAATGCCAGCATCATGCTGGCATGAATCTTATCGCGGTCGTACTCGCTGCGGCTGCCGTTCTTCTTGACCACCTGCGGCAACTGCAACTCGACGCGCTCGTAGGTCGTGAAGCGTTTGTCACAGCTCGGACAACGCCGGCGACGACGGACGGTATCGCCGTCCTCATTCACCCGGGTGTCGACCACCTGGGTGTTGAGCTCGGCGCAGTAGGGGCATTTCATGGGAGGCGAATCATAAGTCGAAAGTCGTGAGTCGAGCGCTGGAGAAGCATTTCCCGACTCACGATTTCATCAGCCATAGACCGGGAAGCGCTTGCACAGCTCGCCGGCCTTGATGCGTGTGGCGGCGAGGACTTTCTCGTCGGTCGGCGCGTCGAGCACGTC
>CAZCPD010000164.1:0-7082 GCA_964500425.1 uncultured Rhodocyclaceae bacterium | reverse complement strand
CGCACGTCCGGTGGTGTGAGAGGGCGACGGGGGTGACCCCGTCCCCTACTCGATCGGTACCCAGAACGGGCACGCGCCTAATCTACCTTGCGAGGGGTTTCGGAAGGCACGGGCTACAATAGAAGCGCCGGGTGTTTCCTTGCACCGACCGGCAAATCCGGCCAATAACGCTTGGCCGGTCGGGCGGTCCGGCAGTGGATTCTGCTTGAGAATCGGGAGCGGCTCATGAGACATTTCCTGCTGACGTTGTGGAGCGCGCTGATTGCGCTCTTCGGCGCAAGCCGGGTCGCGGCTCATGGTATCCAGTTATCCGCGGTCACGCCGCCGCCGGCGACGGCGGCGCCAGGTTCCTCATTTGTCGTCAGCGGTACCGCCGCTTACGTCATCGGGAACGACTGTGCTCCCGCCATCAACATCTATACGACGGGGGCTTGCACGGGGGGTACCGGCGGCGCCGGCTGGTGGCAAGCCTTCGGGCCATCGCCCTATTGGCAATACAACACGACCTGGATGTGCTGCTGCAGCAAGACGTATTCTCCGACGATCACGATGAACAGCACGATCCTGATTACGGATTCGCCATGCACCGTGCATTTTCAGGTCGAGAGCATCACCAACGCCATACCGTTGCCGCCGACCGATCAGTATCAGGACATCGTGCCGCGGATCACGTATGTCACTCAGACGACGTCGGTCTCCGTGGCCGCGCCGGGCTCGGCGGCTTACGGCTCCACCTTTCCGGTGGCGGCAACCACGAATAGCGGACAGACGGTGTCGATTGCCGTCAGCGGTGGCTGTTCGACGAGCAGTCCGACGAGTCCGGCGACGATCACGATGACCAGCGGCTCGACGGCGTGCACCATCACCTATTCGGCGGGCTTGGTCGGCCCTTACGCCGCCGCGACGAACGTCGTCAGCACCGTCACGGCGGTCAAGGCGAACCAGACCGTCGCGTTCACCTCGTCGACCCCGGCTTCTCCGGTGGTGGACCAGACTTACACGCCGACCGCCACGGCGACATCGACCCTGCCGGCGACCTTGAGCATCGATGCCTCGACGTCGGCCAACTGCTCGATCAGCGGCGGCGTGGTCACGTTCAACGCCGTCGGCAACTGCACCATCAACGCGAACCAGATCGGAGACAGCAACTACAATGCGGCGGCGCAAGTCCAGCAGACCATTGCCGTGACGGCCCGGCGCTTCGATGTTGTCGAACAGGGCAAGGCTTGGGGAACGCATCTATACACCAAGCTGGCTGGACTGGGTTTCAATGTGGATGTGTTCGTGGGGAATAGTGCCGGATCCCTGGCGACGAAGTACACCGGCACGTTGAAGCTGGAGCTGATCGACTATTCCTCGGGAAGTTGCGGATCGGTCGGCGACGGCCAGACGCTGAGCACCACGACTTACACCTACACGAGCGGCGACGCCGGGCGTCACACCTTCACGATTTCCTATGCGAATGCGGTCAAGGTGGCCGCATTCAGGATCTCCGACTCGACCGGCAAGAGTACGACAGGCTGTTCCACGGACAGTTTCTCGATTCGCCCCGCCGGCCTGCTGCTTTCGGCGTCGCCGGCCAGCGGCTCGACGCTGACGGCGGGAGGCGGGACGTTCACACTCACTGCCCTGGCGATCAACAACAGTGGCAGCACCATCGGCAGCGGCTATTCCGGCACGACCCCGTCGCTGGATACGACCAAGGTGACCGACTGGACGAGCGCGGCGATTCCCGCGGGGGCGACCGGATGGAGCGGCAGCTTCAACAGCGCGACCTGCGGTGGATCAGGGTGCGCTTCGACGGCGACGGTGTCCTATGGAGATATCGGCCCGTTGTCGGTTCCCGCGACATCGCCATCGACGACCCCGACCCTGGTGGCCTACGACGGCAGCTTCACTGCGGGCGATCAGGCGTCGGACTGCGTGGCGGGCAGCACCTCGAATACCGCCGATGGGAACGGCAAGTTCGGCTGCATCGTCGGCTCGTGGGCCTCCGGCGGAGGCGCGCTGACGACGCCGCGCTTCATTCCTCATTACTATGTGATGACTATGGCATTCACTCCGGCGACGGCCTGCGGGTTTACCTACATGGGGCAGAAGCTGGGGATGAATCTGAGCGTCAGCGCCATGAACGGAGCCGCAACGTCGCAGGTGATGACGCGCTGGGCTTCCAGCGGCACGCCGCCGACCTGGTTGCCTCTCATCCAGAGCGTCGTCGCCAGCGATCCGTCGGTCACTCCGGGAAACCTGAACGCGAGTTTCGCCGGCGGCACGCCGGCTTTTCCTTCGACCATCACCTGGAGTGGCGGAACATTCAGTTACGCGCCGAACCCGGCGCCGACGTTTACGCGGCCGGCAAGCCCGGCGGATTATGAACAGCTGACGCTCACCGTCACCGTCAAGGATCAGGATGGTGTCACCTTCGGCACCTCGCCGACGACCTATTGCTGGGATGGGGCCGGGCATTTCGGCACCGTCACGAACAACGCCGGAGCGCAGACAACCAGTTGCCAGTCGCCGACTCAAGGCGCTGCCATCGTGCGCTACGGGATGCTTCAGCTGGAAAACGTTTACGGCTCGGACCTCCTGCCGCTCTACGTACCGCTCAACGCCATATATTGGGATCGCACGCGGAACGCGTGGTCCGTCAACACCCTGGATTCGTGCACCCAGATCGAGATTGCCGGCGCTACGCCGAACCTGGCGATCGGCAACTACAAGGGCAATCTGAGCGGCCATACCAGCGTTTTCACGGCATCGCCGCTGACCTTGAGCCTGGGCAGCGCGAAGATCGGATTTACCGCGCCGGGAGCAGGCTTTGTCGGAAGTGCCGACGTGACCATCAATCTTGGTACCGGTGCGAATAACGCGTGCGTCAGTGGCTTGGCAAGTTCTGGGGCAAACCTCGCACATCTGCTCGGGAATTGGTGCGCATCGACATATTCCAAGGATCCCGCTGCGCGCATTTCCTTCGGCATCGCCAAGGTGCCATTTCTCTATCGGCGCGAGAAATATTGAAACACCGGCGAGCAGACTGTTGACGGCAGGCTCCGTCCGCCGTTTCGTTATGCGGGCCTCGCCTCGCCTCGCCTCGCCTCGCCGCCGTTGGCGATAGTCCCGCCTTGGCGTATCCTTGAGCCTTCTCACGCCGCAGGGGCGCAAAACATATGGCGCTGGCCATCGAACCGGGACCGCTGATCGCCTTGCTGCAAGCTTCGGCCGGCTTCGCCGCCTTCGGCGCCTTGGTGTGCGCCGTCGTCGCCCTCTCGGGAATTCGCATCCGCGGCATCTGGTGGCTGGCCGCGATGTGCGCGTCCTCGGTCGGGTTTCAGCTCTATACCGCCAGCTTCCATGTCGCTCCGGATGTCGCCACGGCGGCACTGGCGCAGAAATGGCAGAACGCCTGGTCGGCGACGCAATTGTTCGCGCTGGTCGGCTTCCTCTGCGAGTACACCCGGCAGCATCGCCAGCGCTCGATCATGCTGACGATGGGCGCACTGTTTCTGTTCATGATCTCGCTGACCCTCAACATGCCGCCCGGTGCGCGCTTTGTCGGCGAATATCGTTCGGTGCTGCTGGAATTTCCCTGGGGCGAGCGCCTGCAGATGCTGCGCGGAGAGTTGAGCACCGCGTCGATCATCGGTCGCACACTGTTCTTCGGCATCTTCGTCTGGGGGTTCTATCGCGCCGCCGTGCAGTATTCCAAGGAAGACCGCACCGGCGCCGCCGTCATCAGCCTGGGGATGCTGATGCTCATGGCTTCCATTGCGCTCGGCGGCGTTCTTGAAACCGGCGCGATCGAATTCATCTACTTCGGCGGCTTCGGCTACATCTTTCTGGTTCTGCTCGCCCTGTATCTCGTCGTTCGCGAGCTGGTCGCCGGCAATACGCGTCTGGCGCGCACCGCGGCCGCCCTGCGGCGCGAGCTGGACAGCCACCGGGAGACGCAGAAGGTGGTGCATCACCTGTCGTTCAACGACAGGCTGACCGATCTGCCCAGCCGGGCCGGTATGTTCAACCGCATCCTCAAGCCCATCGAGAACGCGCGGCGGCAGAGCAGCCAGTTTGCCATGTTGCATATCGACATCGACCGCTTCGACGTCATCAACGACACGCTCGGCCCGAACGTCGGCGACCAGCTGCTGCGTCACATCTCGCAGCGTGTGCAGGCGCAGATGCGCGGCGCCGACTTCGTCGCGCGCATGAACGCCGACGAATTCATCTGCGTGGTGACCGGCCAGCCCGCCGCGGCCGAGGCGGAACGGCTCGCCGAAACCCTGCACGAAGCGCTGCGCGCCCCCTTCGAGATCGAAACGCACGTCCTGCACATCACCGCCAGCATCGGCATCGCCCTCTATCCCGACGACGCCGACACCGCCGATGCCCTGCTCACCGCCGCCGACCTGGCGACGCGCGAAGCGAAGCGACAGGGCCGCAACCGGACCCAGTTCTTCCGCCGCGAATTCGACGAGGCGATCCGCGAACGCCTGCATGTTGGCAATGCCCTGCGCGTCGCCCTCGCCGAGCGTCAGTTCGAGCTCTACTTTCAGCCGCAGATCCGCGCCAGCGATGGCCGCATTGTCAGCCTGGAAGCGCTGATCCGCTGGCATCATCCGGCCGAGGGGCTGATCGCGCCGAATCGTTTCATTCCGGTCGCCGAGGAAATGCACCTGATCGCACCCGTCGGCGCCTGGGTGATCGAGGAGGCCTGCCGCATCCTCGCCAACTGGCGCAAGACCGGCATCCATGACGTCCGGGTGGCGGTGAATCTCTCGGCGCAGCAGCTGCACCAACCGGATCTGGCCGCCGCCGTCGGCGAAGTGCTGGCGCGCCACGGCCTGACGGGCAACGACCTCGAACTGGAAATCACCGAATCCATGGTCATGGAAGACCCCGACCTGTGCATCGCCCAGCTCAGGCAGCTCAGCGCGCTCGGCATCAAGCTGGCGATGGACGACTTCGGCACCGGCTATTCCTCGCTGGCCTATCTCAAGCAGCTGCCGATCGATACGCTGAAAATCGACCGCTCCTTCGTCCAGGACATCGAGACCAACGTCAACGATGCGGCGATCTGCGCGACGACGATCAGCATGGCCAACACCCTGGGTCTCGATACAGTGGCCGAAGGCGTCGAGACCGCGGCGCAGGCGCGCATGCTGGGCGAACTGAAGTGCGATCGCTTCCAGGGCTATTTTTACGCCCGGCCGATGCCGGCGCCGGCAGTCGCCGCATTCATTCGCAGCTACGCGAGTCTCCCCCAGGTGGGCAACTCCGCTTAAAATAAACGCTTGTTCGATCGCTCGAACTGGCCGCTGTCAGCGGCAAATTCGCGGAGCCGTCCGTCACGTTTTCACGCCCCACGCCAATTTCGAAAGCCTCATCATGAATCGCGTTGCCATCAGCGGCACTGGCCTGTTCGTTCCCGCCCAGGTCATCGACAACCAGGAACTGGTCGCCTCCTTCAATCAGTACGTCGCGCAGGAAAACCAGCGCAACGCCGCCGCCATTGCCGCCGGCGCCGCCGAATCGCTCCTCGAATCCAGCGTCGAGTTCGTCGTGAAGGCCTCGGGCATCCAGCGTCGTCACGTCATCGAGAAAACGGGCATCCTCGATCCGCAACGCATGTATCCGCGCTTTACGCCGCGCGCCAACGACGAGCTGTCGTTGATGGCCGAGATCGCCGTCGCCGCTGCAAAGGAGGCGCTCGCCAGCGCCGGCAAGACGGCCGCCGACATCGACGCCGTGATCTGCGCCGCCTCCAACATGCAGCGCGCCTACCCGGCGATGGCCATCGAGATCCAGAATGCGCTTGGCATCCAGGGTTACGGCTTCGACATGAACGTCGCGTGTTCCTCGGCGACCTTCGGCATGGAGCAGGCCGTCAACGCCATCCGCGCCGGTACCGCACGCGCCGTGCTGGTGGTGAATCCGGAAATCACCTCAGCGCATCACGCCTGGCATGACCGCGACTGCCATTTCATCTTCGGCGACATCTGCACCGCCATCGTCCTCGAACGCGCCGACACGGCGCGCGCGGGAAGTTGGGAAGTGCTCGGCACCCGGCTGGCGACGCAGTTCTCCAACAACATTCGCAACAACTTCGGTTTCATCAACCGTTCCGAGGACGCCGACCCGCGGGCGCGCGACAAGCTGTTCATGCAGGAAGGCCGCAAGGTCTTCAAGGAAGTCTGCCCGATGGCCGCCGCCCACATTGGCGAACACCTCGGCAGCCTCGGCATCGCACCGGCCACCGGTGTGCGCCGTTACTGGCTGCACCAGGCCAACCTGTCGATGAACCAGCTCATCGCCCGCAAGCTGCTCGACCGCGACCCGAGCGCGGAGGAAGCGCCGGTGATTCTCGACGAGTACGCCAACACCGCCTCTGCTGGCTCCATCATCGCCTTCCATCAGCATCGCGCCGATCTCGCCAGCGGCGATGTCGGCGTCATCTGCTCGTTCGGGGCCGGGTATTCGATCGGGAGTGTGGTGGTCAGAAAGATGTAACGCTTCTCTCGCCTCGACCGCGCGAACGCTCCGGCACCGGTGCTAGCATGCGCGCTCTCATGCGCCTCGCCGATTTCCACCGCCTGCTTGCCGACCTCGGCGCCCTGCCCGTGCACCGCGAGCGCATGCTGCGCGCCTGGCTGCAGGGGCGGGCGCTCGATGTCGGGGCGAGCCGCCAGCCGGCCGAGCGCTTCCTGCCGCTCGCGGTGCGCGAGCACCTGCCGGCGCTGAGCGATACGCTGGACGGCCTCGCCCGCGTGCGGTCCGAGCATCCGGCGGCGGACGGCTCGTTGCGCCTGCTGGTCGAGCTGGGCGACGGGCAGATGGTGGAAAGCGTGCTGTTGCCGCGCGACGGCGTTTGCGTGTCGACTCAGGTCGGTTGCGCCGTTGGTTGCCGCTTCTGCATGACGGGCCAGAGCGGCCTGCTGCGCCAGGTCTCCAGCCTGGAGATCGTCGCGCAGGTGGTGCAGGCGCGGCGTCAGCGGGTGGTGAAGAAGGTGGTGTTCATGGGCATGGGTGAGCCGGCGCACAATCTCGACAACGTGCTCGAAGCCATCGACCTGCTCGGTACGTACGGC
>CAZCPD010000163.1:5303-7145 GCA_964500425.1 uncultured Rhodocyclaceae bacterium | reverse complement strand
GGCGACGAAGCCGTCGAGCGGCGCGAGCAGCGCGACATAGCTCATGTCCTGGCCGGTCTGCGCGGCGAAGCGGCCGTGGATCAGAGGCGACTTGCTGTGGGCAATCGGATGGCCGATGACGGCATACTTGTCAGTCATGTCGGCTTCAACTCAGTTGGCGTGCAGGCGGTCTTCACTGGTAAACGACCAGGTGCGAGTGATGCCGATGATGTCGGTATCCGAGAGATTCGGGGGAAAGACCGGGAAGGGCGCGGCCTGCTTGACGATGCGCATGGCGGCCTCGTCGAGCACTTTCTTGCCGGACGGCCGGTCGATGGTGATCGAGGCAATGGTGCCATCGGACTTGATTTCGACGGTCAGCACCAGCGTGCCGTACATCTTGCCCTTGGCCGCCTCGGGATAGTTGAGGTTGCCTACGCGCTCGATCTTCTGCCGCCAGTCTTCCTCATATTGCGCGAAGCGGTATTCGGTGGCGCGCGAGCCGATGAACTTCTTGCGCGGCCGCTTGTTGTAATCGTCGGTCTGCCGGTCGATCTGGCCCTGCAAGCGTGCCATGGCCATCGCCGAGACGGCAAGGTCGGAACCGGTCGCCGGTTGCGGCGCCGGCGTCTGCTCGCGCTTGTGCTCGGTCGTCTGCACCGTCTGGCGGCTCTTGAGCTGGGTGAGCAGCTGCTTCTGCAGTGCTTCCATTTCGGCGACTTTCTTTTGCGCCTCGATCAGCTCGTTGCCCTGGCGCGTCGTCTGCGTGGCCGGCAGCGGCGTCTTGAGGATGCGGTTCTCTTCGGTATTGCCACCGCCGTCGAGATTGACCTGGGCGCGCGCCTGTGCATCCTGCGGCTTGTTCGCACTCCTGGCGTTGACCAGGATGACTTCGAGCATCTGGTCCTTGGCATCGAGCAGCTTGTCGGGCAGCTCGAAGTGGAGCGCCAGCAGCACGGCATGGACCGCCAGCGAGATGGTCAGTGCTGCCGACAGCGTTACGCGCTTTGGCAGCAGGGAGACGATCTGGTTCAGCCAGGGTGCATTGCTCGGCATAGCGTGCAATTTTACCCGGCGTCGCCCGCGCCTTCCAAAGCGCCAGCAGACGCCTCTATGGGCTCCATTTCGGCGGATACCGCTTCAGGCGCATCCGCGAGTGCCTCGACGAAGCGCGCGCGCCCCTCGGCTTCGAATAGGTCGATCTTCTCGATTTCGAGGCGCACGCGCGTGCCGTAATCAAACGCCGGCAACGCCGGGATGCGCAGGACCAGCGGTATCCGTTCAAGGCGCACCAGGCTTTCGCGCAGCACGCGGGCTTCGACCATGACGGGCGCGTCCGCAGCCGCGCCCTCCTGCAGCAGCCAGCGCAGACACCAGTAGCGCTCCATGCCGCGCTGAAATTCGGCATAGGCGGCATAGGTGAGTTCAAAGTCGCGCATGGCGGCCAGCAGGTCGGCGGACTTCGCGGTGAACGGCGGCGTCTCGCCGCGCAGCCAGGCGATCAGCTGCCACTGGTTGAGCAGGTCAACGTAGCGCCGCAGCGGCGAGGACGCCCAGGTGTAGCAATCGACGCCGAGGCCTTCGTGCGGCGCGGCGACGGTGGTCATGCGCACCTTGCCCGAGGTCTGCGCGCGATATAGCGCTGCGACGCCGGCATCGGCGAGATCGCGGCCCCAGCCTGAGTTGGCGGCGATCATCAGTTCGGCGACAAGCTTGTCGAGCGGCGAGCCGCGCTTGCGCTGCTCGATGGTCACGCGGCCCGGCTCGGGCGACATATCCACGGCCCAATCAACGACGAAGTTGTAGTCGGTCTGATTCTGCGTCTGCCCCGCCTTGCCGCGCCCGGCTTCGAGCACGGTGGCG
>CAZCPD010000163.1:0-5293 GCA_964500425.1 uncultured Rhodocyclaceae bacterium | reverse complement strand
CTCCCAGAGCAGCTTGAGCTCGTCGCGGAAGCGGAACTCGGGCAGTTCGCCGGCCAGCGTCTCCTCGTTGAACAACGGTTCGATGTCATGATGGCGAAGGTTGGCGACCACTGGAACGCGCTCGATGCGGCTCTCGCGGCCGCGCACGCTGAAGTCGGCGGCGACATCGAGATACACGGAAAGCGCTGGGCACTCGCGGCCGGCGGCGAGCGTGTAGTGCTCGACGATATCCCCGGGCAGCATGGTGATCTTGCGCCCCGGCATATAAACGGTGGACAGGCGATTGCGCGAGATCATGCCCAATGCATCGTCGGGACGAATACCGAGGCCCGGCGCGGCGATGTGGATGCCGATGCGCCAGCCGCCATCGGTTTTCGTCACCGAGAAGGCGTCGTCGATTTCGGTGGTCTGGGCGTCGTCGATGCTGAAGGCGGCGACGCTCGCCAGCGGAAGATCGGCCGGAAATTCGCCCGGAGCATAGTCGCCGAAGCCCTCGCCCTGAGGAAAATACTCGAAGAGGAAACGGCCGAGATGGTAGTCGTGGCTCGACGCCAGGGCGCCGCATTTCGCCAGCAGGCGGGCCGGCGACAACCCGGTTTCGGCGCAGGCGGCCTCGAAGGCCTTGGTTTCGGAACGGTTGCGATCCGGCTTATAGAGCAGATGGCGCAACAGCGGCGGAAATTCGGCGGGCAGCCGGCCAGCCTGCAGTTCCTCGCACATGCGCTCGATGGCGAGCGCCTGCTGGCGCTTCTTCTCCAGTCCGGCCAGCGCCGCCTGGAGGATTTCCGGCGGCGCCTTGCGGAAGCGCCCGCGCCCCTTGCGGTGGAAGTAGATCGGCGCCGAATGCAGGCGCAGCAGCACGCCGGCCGACTCGACCGGCGTCGGCGCACGGCCGATGTATTCGCGCGCCATTTCCTCGAAGCCGAACTCCTCGTCGGCGCAGGTTTCCCAGAGGAATTCGGTATCGATGTCCTCCGCCTCCTTCTCGGCGCGATCGAGCAATTCGGCGGCGCCCGGCGCTTCGAAGCGCAGCAGCACGTTGGCGGATTTCACCTTGCTGCGCTTGCCGGAGGGCAATTCGACCTGCAGGGAGGTATTGTTATCGGCGAGCACCGAGCCGGCTTTGAAGGCGCCGTCCTCTTCAAACAGGACATTCATCGGGAGGAAATTTCGGGTGAGGCGGGAAAGAGGCTCATTATACCGTCTCCCCCTCGCTCATCGTGCTGTCAAAGCGCCGTCCACTCGACCAGGCCCCAGTGCCAGGTTGCCAGGACGACGATGCCGAAGACGATGCGATACCAGGCGAACAGCGAGAAGTCATGATTGCTGATGAAACGCAGCAGCCAACGGACGCAAACGAAGGCCGAGACGAAGGAAGCGACGAAGCCGACCGAGAACATCCCGAGGTCATCAGCCGAGAACAGGTCGCGCGCCTTGTAGAGTTCATAGAACGAGGCCGCCGTCAGCGTCGGAATGGCGAGGAAGAACGAGAATTCGGTGGCCGCCTTGCGCGACAGCCCGAACAGCAACCCGCCGATGATCGTCGCGCCGGAACGCGAGGTGCCGGGAATCAGCGCCAGGGTCTGCGCCAGGCCAACTTTGAGGGCATCGAGAAACGTCAGTTCGTCGACCGTTTCCACGCGAATGCGGTGCTGGCGCTTTTCCGCCCAGAGAATCGCGAAACCGCCGACGATGAAGGCCAGCGCCACCGGCACCGGCTGGAACAGATGGGTCTTGATGACCTTGCCGAACAGCAGGCCTAGCGCCGCCGCCGGAATGAAGGCGATGACGAGGTTCAAGGCGAAGCGCTGCGCCGCGCGATTGCGGCCGAGCCCCATGACGACACTGCCGATCTTGGCGCGGTATTCCCAGATCACGGCGAGAATTGCGCCGAACTGGATGACAATCTCGAACACCTTGCCCTTGTCATCGTTGAACTTGAGCAGGTCGCCGACCAGAATCAGATGCCCGGTGCTCGAAATCGGCAGGAACTCGGTCAGCCCCTCGACGATGCCGAGGATCAGAGCGTTCAGCAATAGATTGATATCCATTCTTGAAAATGACGTAGTGGTATATTGGAAAGCATGTGCTTCAAGTGGCGCCGGGTTCGGACCGGGCAGCCGTCGAGTCTAGCACAGCGGAAATCCTCCAACGACCAAGGCAGGCGGGCACGATGGGCAAGAAGATCGCAGTCGAACAACTCAAGCCGGGAATGTATATCAGCGATCTCGGCAGCGACTGGATGGCACATCCCTTTCTGCGCAGCAAGCTCCTCATCCACGACGAGGAACAGATCCGCAAGATCGTCGAGTCTGGCATCCATGAGGTCTACATCGACCCGAAGCGAGGCCTTGATGTCGTCGATGCTCCCACGCACCACGAAGTTCACGAACAGATCACAGAGGAGATACACAAGCTCGCCAATGAGTCGGCGCTGATCCGCAAGGTCAGCGTCGGCGAGGAGGTCGAAAAAGCCAAGAGGATCCACTCGGAAGCCAACGGCATCATCCGCAACATCATGCAAGACGTGCGCCTCGGCAAGCAGGTGACGGCCGAACAGGTCGAGCCGGTTGTGGAGAAGATGACCGACTCGATCCTGCGCAACGGCGGCGCGTTGCTTTCGCTGACGCGCGTGAAGAACAAGGACGACTACACATTTCTCCACTCTGTTTCGGTATGCGCCTTGCAGGTGTCCTTTTGCCACGCGCTCGGCATGGACACACAGACCACGCATCTGGCCGGCGTCGGCGGGCTGCTCCACGACATCGGCAAGGTCAAAACCCCGGATGCCATCCTCAACAAGCCAGGCGCCCTGACCAACGAGGAATTTGCGATCATGAAATGCCATGTCGTCGAGAGTAAGAAGATACTCTTGGAAACCGACGGCATTCAGGAAATCTCGATCCAGGTCGCGGCCCAGCACCACGAAAGGCATGACGGTTCGGGATATCCGGAAGGGCTCAAGGGCGAGGCGATTTCACAGATGGGACAGATGGCGGCAATCTGCGATGTCTATGATGCAATCACTTCAGACCGCGTTTATCACAAGGGCATGTCGCCGCACGATGCACTGCGCAAGATCTTCGAGTGGAGCAAATTCCATTTCAATCCGCTGCTTGTCCAGCAGTTTCTGCGCATCATCGGTATTTACCCGGTAAATACCTTTGTCATGCTTGAGTCGGGACGAATCGCCGTCGTGCTGGAACAAGCGGAAGACAACCTCCTGCAACCGGTGGTCAAAGCGATCTACGACAGCAAGCGCAAGCAGTACCTCCCGCCGCAAATCATCGATCTCGCCAAACCTCTCGGCCACGGCGGCGGCGACCGCATCGTCGGTCATGAGACGCCGGAAAAGTGGGGGATAGACGCGGCGAAGTTTCTGCTGGCTTAGTATCACGATCTACAAACCATGAAACAAATGCCAGGGCATGGATGCTGGATTAGGTGAGGCTTTTTGCGCCGTAACCCAACAATCCAGGCATTGCAGTGCGCGAATAATCAGTTGAGGCAAGAATTCGATTCGTTGGGTTACGCGATAAGGCCGCTAACCCAACCTACAAAGGCTTGGATATAAGGGCCGTCGAGATTGCAGCATTACGCTCGCCGTCCGCAACCGGCGTCGTCAGCAGCTCCAATCGCGCGAGCCAGGCAAGCGCTTCGTCGCGGCTCGCACCGCACATGTCCCCGGAAGGTTGCAGGCCGCTGCAACAGGCGGGCCGCTCAGTCCGGCCGAAAATCCGGCAGCGCAGGTCGTCGTCGAGCTGTACGCAGGGGGTGGCGGCGGGCTTGCCATCAGGCATGCCGGGAATCGGGGAACTGATTGACGGCGCGATGCAACAGGCGCCGCAGCCGGGACGGCATTCCGTGGGCTGGGAGATAATCACGGTTTGGGGTCGATCACCCTTTGCGGCTGACGACTCAACCGTGAGAGCTTCGATTCGGCAAGAATTTCACCGAGGAAACGGAAATTGCGGTTGATCGCTGTCTCATAGGGGCATTCGCCGCCGAAATGGATCTTCATGTAACGATCCGCCTCGTTGTATTCCTTTTTGATGCGCGTACTGAGAAGACCGGTGAAGAAGGCCGGCGTGTGTCTCAACAAGGTTTCCGGATCGGGATAGGGTAGATCGGGTGAACCGGCCAGGCCGATGGCGCTGAACTCGATGAACAGGAAATCGCGGCACTTTTCCAAATAGCAGCGATCCGCCAGCTGACTGATGATGTCGGCGGTGCCGAGGAGGCAGGCGATCGCCCGCTCGCGCGGCGGCATATCGGCGGGAATCTGCCAGACGAGGCGCGTCACCATGATCAACTCGGCCTTGGCGGCAAGATGGGCGATATGTGTATGACGAAGGTATTCTCGCATGAACTCGACGCCACGCGCTTCGTGCTCGGGCGTCAACTGGGCGCCCTGCAGGTGCTCCTCACCAACGCGACGCAGCAAACCAATGTCATGGTAAAGCGCTAGCAGGATGCCGAACAGTGCATGATCGGCGTCGATGTGCTCGTGAGAGTCCTGCGATGTATCGAGGCCGTGCCCGTCGATCAGGCGGGCCATCGCCAGGCCGGCATCGAGGGCATGGCGCAGGTCATGATAATGAGTGTCGCAACGTAGCAGGCCGGGATACTCGCCGCGGAACGCATCCGCGAGATCATCAACGGCGGATTCCAGCAGAGGCTTGCCGTAACCGGCGCCAAATCGAACGCGCAAGATATCGTCGATCGCCGCGACGACGGCGCGCGGATTCTGAAAGTCGACCGTGAAGGTCGGATCACTGTGGACCGACCGATCCGGAATGCATTGTTCAGAGCTTTTGATAGACCTCGCTCCCTTGCTTGACGAACTCGATGGCCTTCGCCTCCATGCCCTTGGCGATCACCTCGCTTTCGGCGACCCCCTCGGCGGCGGCGAAATCGCGCACATCCTGACTGATCTTCATGGAGCAGAAATGCGGGCCGCACATGGAACAGAAGTGTGCCAGCTTGGCGCCTTCCTGGGGCAGCGTTTCGTCGTGGAATTCGCGCGCCTTGTCGGGATCCAGGCCGAGGTTGAACTGGTCGTCCCAGCGGAACTCGAAGCGTGCCTTGGACAGCGCGTTGTCGCGGATCTGCGCGCCGGGGTGGCCCTTGGCCAGGTCGGCGGCGTGCGCGGCGATTTTGTAGGCAATGATGCCGTCCTTGACATCGTCCTTGTCCGGCAAGCCGAGGTGCTCCTTGGGCGTGACATAGCACAGCATCGCCGTGCCGTACCAGCCGATCATCGCCGCGCCGATGGCGCTGGTGATGTGGTCGT
>CAZCPD010000162.1:2536-7158 GCA_964500425.1 uncultured Rhodocyclaceae bacterium | reverse complement strand
ACAGGTGATGCAGATCGCGCAGATCATCGGCGGCTACACGCTGGGCGGCGCCGACCTGCTGCGCCGCGCGATGGGCAAGAAGAAGCCCGAGGAGATGGCCAAGCAGCGCGCCATCTTCACCGAAGGCGCCTTGAAGCGTGGCGTCGAGGCAGCGCTGGCGACGCAGTTGTTCGATCTCATGGAGAAGTTCGCCGAGTACGGCTTCAACAAGTCGCACTCGGCCGCCTATGCGCTGATCGCTTTTCAGACCGGCTGGCTCAAGCATTACCATGCGGCGGCCTTCATGGCGGCGACGATGTCCTCGGAAATGGCTGACACCGACAAGGTGCAGCTGTTCTATCAGGACAGCATCGCCAACGGCATCGGTTTCCTGTCGCCCGACATCAATGGCAGCGGTATCCGTTTCGAACCGGTCGACGCCAGGACGATCCGCTACGGCCTCGGCGCCATCAAGGGCACCGGCGAGGCGGCGCTCGGCGCCATCCTGCGCGCGCGCGCCAGCGGTCCCTTCCTCGAACTCTTCGATTTCTGCCGCCGCATCGACAAGCGGGTGGTGAACCGGCGCGTCATCGAGGCGCTGATTCGCGCCGGCGCCTTCGACTCTCTCGATGCCGACTACATGGCGGCGGTTACCTCCAATGCCGCTCTTGGCAACAACGCCGGCAGGAGCGGCGGCAAGACCAACGGCAGCGCCGCGCCGCGTGCGCATCGCGCCCGGGTGTTCGCTTCGGTCGGCGTCGCGCTGGAAGCGGCCGAGCAGGCCGAGCGCCATGCGATGCAGGACAACCTGTTCGGCGACGACACCGCGAGCGGCGCCGACAATCCTCATTATGTGGAAGTGCCGCGCTGGAGCGAACGCGAGCATCTGCTCAACGAGAAACAGGCGCTTGGTTTCTTTATATCCGGGCACCCTTTCCATGCCTATCGCGCCGAACTGGCGACCTTCGTGCGCAAGTCGCTTAGCCAGATCGAAGCGCAGCGCGATCCCATGTTGCTGGCCGGCGTCGTGGTGTCCACGCGTACCCAGATGACGCGGCGCGGCAAGATGGCCATCGTCATGATCGACGACGCCACGGCGCAGGTCGAAGTCACGGTTTTCAACGAGCTGTTCGAGGCCGAGCGCTCGAAGATACGCGAGGACGACCTGCTGCTCGTCGAGGGCAAGGTGATGCGCGACGATTTCAGCGGCGGTCTGCGCGTGGTCGCCGACAAGCTGCTGTCGTTGGGCGAGGCACGCAGCCGCTTCGCCAAGATGTTGCATCTATCGATGAACGGCGGCTCGA
Source organism: uncultured Rhodocyclaceae bacterium (assembly GCA_964500425.1). GTDB lineage: Bacteria > Pseudomonadota > Gammaproteobacteria > Burkholderiales > Rhodocyclaceae > Sterolibacterium. Next base: position 5,875 of record CAZCPD010000162.1, on the reverse strand, counting down.
ACGCCGAGAAACTGCGCAGCCTGCTGGCGCCTTACCGGGCCGCGAGCAGCAACGGCGCCTGTCCGGTGCGCCTGTCCTATCGCAACGGCGACGCCGAGGTTCAGCTCGGCCTGTCCGACGCCTGGCGCGTGCGTCTGGACGACGCGCTGCTCGCCGATTTGCATGAGTGGCTGTCGGCTTCGAATGTCAGGGTGGTGTATTCATGAATCAAGACAATGTCCTTATTATCGGCACGACGATGCTCGATGAAACGAGCGCGGCGGCGCAGGCCAGTCCGCGTCTGCGGCGTAACCGCAACTTTCATCCGTCCGACGACTTTCCCTGTCATCGTCTGCTCAATGCCATCGAGCCGGCCTCCTATGTCGCGCCGCATCGTCATCTCGATTCACGCAAGGATGAAACCATGCTGGTGCTGCGCGGCCGTCTGGGCCTGGTGATCTTCGATGATGATGGTGGGGTACTGAGGGTTGTCGAGCTGGGCGCTGGCGGCGGCGATTTCGGCGTCGATATTCCCCATGGCCAATGGCATTCCGTGGTGGGCCTCGAATCCGGCACGGTTTTCTTCGAAACCAAGGCCGGCCCGTATGTGCCGTTGACGCAGGAGGAGCGGGCGCTCTGGGCGCCGGGAGAGGGCGAGGCGGCTGCGGTTGGCTACCTTGAGAAGCTGCGCGCTTTGTTTGTTTCGCCGGGCAGCGTCAGCTGATGCCGGAAAGCGGCTGGGCTTCTTCGGCGACGACGCGATTGCGTCCTTCGCGCTTGGCGTTGTAGAGCGCGGCATCGGCAGCGGCAATCAGTCGGTTCGGGTCGCTGAGCCGCGTCGGAATCATGCAGGCCGCGCCGATACTGACCGTGACATGATGGGCCGAACTGGAGCGGGTGTGTTGCAGGTCCAGACCATCGACGGAGGCGCGCATGCGTTCGGCGACCACCAGGGCGCCCTCGATGGGGGTGCACGGCAGGATGACCGCAAACTCTTCGCCGCCGTAGCGCGCCACCAGATCGCTGACGCGCAGGCGATCTTCGTCGGACATGGCATAGGCGGCAAATTGCAGGCAGGCATCGCCGCCCTGATGGCCATAGGTATCGTTGTAAAGCTTGAAGTGGTCGACGTCGATCATCAGCAGTGAGAGCGGCGTTGCTTCGCGGACGGCGCGGCCCCATTCCTGCTTCAGCGTCTTGTCGAACTGACGGCGATTGGCGAGCCCGGTCAGGCCGTCGCGATTGGCGAGTTCCTGAAGCGCTGTCTGCGCATGCTGCAACTTGACGATCAGGCTTTCCTGCGCGACCTTTTCCTGATCGAGTTGAGTGATCGCGTGGACCAGCTTTCTCTGGTAGATCGCCGTGTCCGTGGTATCGAACACCGAGATGCAGACTTGCTCGACGACGTCATCCGCATTCTTGATCGGCAGGAAAGTGCAGTTCTGCTGCATCGCTTCGATACCGCCGGTGACCGGACGGTTGTGATTGAAGCGAAACAGGTAAGGGCGCTGCTCCCAGGAGGTGAAGGCATAATTCTTGAGCAGGAAGACGCTGCGGATCTTCTTTTCCAGCCATTTTGCCGGTAACTCGGGAAAGCATTCGAACACGTTCTGGCCGACCACTTCTTCGGCGCTGCGCCCGCTGTGGGCCGCCATGAAATGGTTCCACAGGACAATGCGCATGTCGCTGTCGACGACCAGTATGCCTACTTCCAGTCGATCGACAAGAAAACTCAGCAGGAGAGCTGCCGAATCGTCACTGCTCATCAGTAGTTCTCTAGAAATCGGTCAAGGGCAGAGGCGAGAGCCTTGATTTCGTCCTCGGTCATGAGGATCAACAGGTGGCAGGCGAAATTGCGCTGCTCAAGACTGAAGTTGACCTCGACCAGCAGGGCGTTGTTCCAGGATACCTCGTCGCCGGAGAGCAACTTTTCGATCGGCACGCGATCGGCCATCAGCGAGGGTGGCGAAAAGCTCATCTTTTCACGTAGCTGCTCGGCAATCCCGCCCATGCAGGCGCCGACCAGAATATTGGTGATGTCGAGCAGCAGTTCGAGTTCGGCGATGCGATCGAGATCCTGCTCGTAGCCCATCAGGTCGGCCAGATCGTTGCAGCGTTGCTCGCCGAAGACGACGATCGCCTCACCGCGCATGCTGCTGTGAAAGGCCTGGCGGACTGCGGAAACCTGGTCTTCGCCCACGGCGCTGCGCAACGATGCGGCAATGTCGTCGTGACGCAGGAACAGGATGCGTGGAATCGAGAGGCGCACGAAATGATCGAGCACCTGCGCAATCGAGGCGCCCGCCTGGCCCATGCCAATGTTGGCAATTTCCTGGAGCGCTTCCTTCTGGTCGTTGGTGAGGAGCATTATCAGAGCACGATCCCGTATTTTTTGAGGACGGTTTCAATCTTTTGCGCATCCACCGGCTTCTTGATGAAGGCGATGGCGCCCATGCCCAGCACGCGCTCCTGGGCGCGCGGCTGGATGTCTGCGGAACAGACGATCACCAGGCAGTTGAGGTCTTCCTTGCGCAAGGTTTCGAGGACCTGATAGCCGTCCATCTCGGGCATTGTCAGGTCCAGGAACATCACGTCGACCTTGCCGGCGCGATAGGCGGCCAGCGCTTCGATGCCGTTGCAGGCCTGGGAGATTTCGATATCCCAGTTTGGCGGCAAGGAGCGGATGAGCATCTTGCGCGCCATCGGCGAATCGTCGACAACAAGAACTGAAACAGGCATGACCGTATGTGCTCGCGAAATTCTTGAAAGGGTTTGCCGGCAGGAACCCGGAGAAACCAGCTTGATTTTACTCCGGCATGTTCAGGGCGCCGTGCGGAGCAAGATTACGTGAGTTGCGAGCATATGGCAATGCTATGTCGATGACTTTAGTTAAAGCCGCTCGGGCGTCCCGGCGGCGCTGGAATCGCCGGCCGGGCGCGAGTTTCTCATGCGTAGCTGTAAAAGCCGCGTCCCGACTTGCGGCCGAGGTAACCGGCATCGACCATTTCCCTGAGCAGCGGGGCCGGCCGGTATTTCGAGTCATTGAACTGGGTGTAGAACACCTCCATCACCGCCAGCAGCGTGTCGAGGCCAACCATGTCGGCCAGCGCCAGCGGGCCAATCGGGTGGTTGCAGCCCAGCTTCATGCCGTTGTCGATGTCCTCGGCTGTTGCCAGCCCTTCGGAAAGGGCGAAGATGGCCTCGTTGATCATCGGACAAAGGATGCGGTTGACCACGAAACCGGGACTGTTCCTGACGCTGATCGGGGTCTTGCCGAGCTGTCTGGCCAATGCGACGACGAGATCATGCGTCGCATCGCTGCTCTGCAGGCCGCGGATGACCTCGACCAGCGCCATCACC
>CAZCPD010000162.1:0-2526 GCA_964500425.1 uncultured Rhodocyclaceae bacterium | reverse complement strand
CACCGGCACCGGGTTGAAGAAGTGCATGCCGATGAACCTGTCGCTGCGCTTGATCGCCGCCGCCAGGCGGGTGATCGAGATCGACGAGGTATTGCTGGCGAGAATCGCGTCGGCCTTCAGGTGTGTTTCGACGTCCTTGAGCAGCTTGAGCTTCAATTCGAGATTCTCGGTCGCCGCCTCGATGACCAGGTCGCAGGTTCCGAAATCTGTCTGCTGGGTAGTGCCGCGGATGCGCGCCATGGCGGCTTCCTTCTCGGCCAGAGTCATCTTCTCTTTCTTGATGAGGCGGTCGAGGCTGCCGGAAATCGTCGCCAGGCCGCGTTGCACCGCTTCGTCCTTGATGTCCAGCATGACGACGTCGATGCCGGCGACCGCGCAGGCCTGCGCAATGCCGTTGCCCATGGTGCCGGCGCCGATGACGCCCACTGTATTGATGCTCATGAATTGCTCCGAATGTAATTGGAGGAGAGGTCCGTGGCCGAACCGGTCGGCCAGATAGGGTAGGGAATCAGGCCCGGCAAACTACCTGACGTTGCTGCTTCAGTCAATCGTCGGTTGGTTATGCTTGCATGACAGCCGCCGGGTTTTGACGAGCGCATACAGCGCCGGGATCACCAGCAGCGTCAGCACGGTCGACGAGAGCATGCCTCCGATCATCGGCGCGGCGATGCGGCGCATCACCTCGGCGCCGGTGCCCGTGCCCCACATGATCGGCAGCAGGCCGGCCATGATGGCGACGACCGTCATCATCTTCGGCCGCACCCGCTCCACCGCGCCTTCCATCACCGCTGCATGGAGGTCTCCCGGTCCGGGTTTGCTTCCCGCGGCGCGATGCTTCGCCTGCAGGGCTTCCCAGGCATGGTCGAGATAGATCAGCATCACCACGCCGGTTTCCGCCGCCACGCCGGCGAGGGCGATGAATCCGACGGCGACGGCGACCGACAGATTGTAGTCGAGAGCCCACGTCAGCCAGATGCCGCCAACCAGGGCGAACGGCGTCGAGAGCATGACGATCAGCGTTTCCTCGATGCGGCGGAAGTTGAGGTAGAGCAGGACGAAAATCAGCGCCAGCGTCGCCGGGATCACCAGTTGCATGCGCGCGGCAGAACGCTGCATGCCCTCGAACTGGCCGCTCCAGACCAGGGTGAGTCCGGCCGGCAGGCGTACCTCCTCGCGCACAGCCTGTTGCGCGCGCGCGACGTAGCCGCCGAGATCGTCCTCGCGCGTGTCGATATAGATATAGGCGGCGAGCTGCGCGTTTTCGGTACGGATCGCCGGCGCGCCGCGGTCGAGCGAGATATTCGCCAACTGGCCAAGCGGCAGCATCGCGCCATCGGCGGTCGCAACCAGTACCTGGCTGGCGATCTGCTGCGGATCGCCACGCAGCTCGCGCGGATAGCGCACGGCCACGCCATAGCGCTCGCGACCCTCGACCACGTTCGTCAGCGTTTCGCCGCCGAGGGCGGTGGCGATGGTTTCCTGCAGCTCGCCGACGCCGAGGCCGACCCGTGCCAGCGCCATGCGATCGGGCTCGATGTTCAGGTAATAGCCGCCATCGATGCGTTCGGCGTAGGCGCTGGCGGTGCCGGGGACCCGGCGGAGGGCCTGCTCGATCTGCCGGGCGAGTTGCTCGATCCGCTGGATGTCCGGCCCGAACACCTTGATGCCGAGCGGCGTGCGGATACCCGTCGACAACATGTCGATGCGCGCCTTGATCGGCATCGTCCAGGCGTTGGCGATGCCGGGCATCTGCAGGGCGCGATCCATTTCGGCGATCAGCTTGTCGGTGGTCATGCCGGAGCGCCATTCGCCGTGCGGCTTGAGATTGATCACCGTTTCGAACATCTCCACCGGTGCGGGGTCCGTGGCGGTATTGGCGCGGCCGGCCTTGCCGTAGACCGAAGCCACTTCGGGAAAGCCCTTGATGATGCGGTTCTGCGTCTGCAGGAGTTCGGCGGCCTTGGTCAGCGACATTCCCGGCAGCGAGGTTGGCATGTAGAGCAGCGTGCCTTCGTCGAGCGTCGGCATGAACTCGCTGCCAAGGCGCTGCGCCGGGTACAGGGTGGCGGCGAGCACGACGAGGGCGGCGGCGATGGTGAGTATTTTCCAGCGCAGCACGCCGTCGATCAGTGGCCGGTAGAGGCGGACCAGCAGGCGGTTGAGCGGGTTCTTCTCCTCGCCGACGATCTTGCCGCGCACGAACAGCAGCATCAGCGCCGGCACCAGCGTCACCGAAAGCAGGGCGGCGCCAGCCATGGCGAAGGTCTTGGTCCATGCCAGTGGCGCGAACAGGCGGCCTTCCTGGGCTTCGAGCGCGAACACCGGCAGGAAGGACACGGTGATGATGCACAGCGAGAAGAACAGCGCCGGGCCGACTTCCTGGCAGGCTGTGACGATGGCGGTGCGGCGCGCTTCGGCCGCATGGGGTACCGGCAGCCGTTCGAGATGCTTGTGAACGTTCTCGATCATGACGATGGCGGCGTCGACCATCGCGCCGATGGCGATGGCGATGCCGCCCAGGCTCAT
>CAZCPD010000161.1:0-7186 GCA_964500425.1 uncultured Rhodocyclaceae bacterium | reverse complement strand
AGCCAGGCGCGGACTTCCTGGCGGAATTGTTCGAGGTGTTCTTTGTCGCTCATGGTGCGGTGTGTCTCTCTTCGTGTCCCCGGAAAACGGCTGTGGCCATGGGGCCGGTCGCGAACGACCGGCCCCATGGCCACCCCGCGGGGGCTTGGGTTACATGAACAGGATGACCAGCTCGTTGATGACCGCCGGCCGATCCATATTGACGATGTGGGTGCAGATTTCCGTGGTCATCTGGATGCCGCTCTTCACTTCGGTCACCGCCTTGACCCGCGACCGCGCGCGGATCCTGCTGCCGACGGGGACCGGGCTGGGAAAGCGCAGCTTGTCGGAACCGTAATTGACCATGTTGGTGAAGCCAGTCACCTCATAGTCGTTCGGCACGCGCAGCTTGCTGATCAGCACCTGCACGAGCTGGCCCTGGGCGATCGGCAGACCGAAGGGGCTTTCCTTCTTGCAGCGCTCGGGATCGGTGTGGATCCAGTAGTCGTCGCCCGACAGTTTGGCGAACTCGTCGATGAGTTCCTGGGTGATCTGGAGCTCGTCGCTCCACGGCCCGAACTCCGCGCTGACCAGCGACTGCATCGCCGCCAGGTCGCGCCAGTGGATCAGCCGCTGCTTCACGTCGGGCGCCGCCTCGGCCGCCTTGGGCGCGGCGGCGACGGCAGCCGCAGCCTTGGCGCCAAGATCGGCGAGCATCACATTCTCGCCGGTGAAGCGCAGCAGCGTATGCTCGGTCTCGGGAATGTCGGCGAACACGGGCTTCACACGCATGCCGATCTTGATGTCCTCGGGTTCGAGGCCGATCAGCGTCGTGTTGACGTGCGGGCCTTCGTCGAACTGAACCACCGCCAGCTTCTGCGGCATTTCGTCGGTGAATTCGGGCATCGTCGGCACGCGCGTCAGGGTGTAGGTCAGCAGCGTGCCCTTGCCCGAGATCTCCTTCCAGGAGAGATGCGGCGAAAAGCAGGCCGAGCAATGGCCGCGCGGGTAGAACACCCAGTGGCCGCAGTCGTCGCACTGCTGCATTTTCACCTTGCGCTCGCGCAGGCCGTTCCAGAACGGCGCTGAGGCTTCGGTGGCGATGGGTACCGGCTTGTTGTTCATTTCTTATTCCCCCTGAAGGATCAGCGCGGTCTGCTCGCTCATGACGCCGCCCGTGCCCGACACATAGACAAGATCGCTCTTCTTCACCTGACGCTCGCCGCAGCGCCCCTGGATCTGGCGCACTCCCTCGACGATCTGCGACATGCCGCCGGCCATGCCGGCCTGGCCGAAGCCGAGCTGGCCGCCATGCGTGTTCATCGGGAAGTTGCCCTTGTAGGTGAGATCGTTCTCCATGACGAAGCGCATGCCCTCGCCCTTCGGACAGAACCCGGCATCCTCCAGGGTCAGCAGCACGGTGATGGTGTAGCAGTCGTAGATCTGCGCCAGGTCCATGTCGCCCGGCTTGACGCCGGCCATGGCGAAGGCGCGCTGCGAGGCAGGTCCGATCGGCGTCTGGATCATGTCTTCTGCATAGCTGGGCGACTTGCTCTGGATGTGCTCGCCGAAGCCCTTGATGACCGCCGGGCGGTTGCCGTTCTTGCGTTTCATGTCCTTGCGCGTGACGATGAAGGCGGCGCCGCCGGCGATCGGCATGACGATCTCCAGCACGTGCAGCGGATCGGCCACCATGCGGCTGTTGAGCACGTCCTCGATGGAGAGCGGCTGACCGTGGAAGATCGCGTTGGGGTTGGCGCAGGCATTGACGCGCTGGTCGCAGACGATCTTCGCCATGGCGCGCGGATCGTATCCGTACTTCGCGGCATAGCGCTGGGCGATCATGGCGTAGCCGGTATTCTGGGCGATGTGGCCGTAAGGAATGTCAAACTCGGCCTCGGGCGCGCCGAGCGTGGTGCTGTGGCCGCCGTAGCGCATGCCCTTGACCATCATGGTCGGATCGGCGTCGGCGCCGAAGATCGGAATGCGCATCGGAATCACGCACAGCACCGCCTCGCAGATGCCCAGCTCGATTGCCGCGGCGGCGCGCCAGGCCATGCCGATACCGTTGGCGCCGCCCAGATCGACGACCTCGCCGTAGTTCAGCTTCAGCCCGAGATATTCGCCGGTCATCGCCGGGATGAATTCCTTGGCTTCGTTGAAGCGCGTGCCAGGCAGCACGATGCCGTCGATCTGCTTGGCTTCCATGCCGGCATCCTGAAGCGCCTGCCAGGCGAGATCGGCGACCTGGGAAAGATGAAACGCCCGCGGCGCGGTGTTGTACTTCTCCGGTTTGTACTCGGCGCAACCGACAATCGCCGCGGTTCCCTTGAGACCCATGTGCTTTCCTCGCAAGTAAGAGTGGCTCGGGTTGGCAAGCTCGGGAGGCGTCATGCACTACCTGAACAACTTTCGCACCTGGTGCGCCTTGCCTGGCGCATTGCTTGCGAAGATTGCACTCTGTGCGCTCCAGCCACCGGCCTGCCGCTGAATTAATATTCAGATATGTCAATTATGCATCAAATTGACGCGGTTGCAAATTATTTTTAGCGCTTCGACAACAGCCGATATAATCGACCCGTTACCTCAGGATCCACCGGAAAGGAACCCCTCGCCATGCGCAGCGCTCGCCGCCCGAAAAGTCCCCGCAACGCCCCCCCGGGCACTGCGCCGGCCAAAGCGGCTCTTGACCCGGCATCCTCTGCCGACAGCCAGCCCCCCACCGCCACGGTAACCAGACCTCGCGGCGTCGGTCGCCCGAAGGGGCAAAACCGTGACGCCATGCTGGCGAACATCCTCACGGTCGCGCGACGTCACTTTGCCGAAAAGGGGTACGCGCAGACCACCTACATCGGCATCGCCCAGGATGCCGGCATCTCGCACACCGCGATCTACTCGTACTACGAGTCCAAGGCCGACCTCTACCTGGCGACGCTGATCGCCACCCAGGAGCAGTTCCTGCCGGACTTCATCAAGGCCATGGAGGAAACTGAAACCCTGCGCGATCGCTTCCACCGCCTGATGATGATTTCAGCGACAGCTCACGCCCAGGACGACAGTATCACTGGCTTCCTGTCCGGCGTACCCATCGAAATGCGCCGCCATCCCGAGCTGAACTCCGCGCTGGCGCAGCAGAACGATGCCGTGTTCGCCATGATGGCCACCCTGTTCGATGATGCCAAGCAAAGCGGCGAACTGGCGACGAACGCCAGCACCATCAATCTGGTATCGGCCTTTTTTGGCGGCACCATCGGCGTCGCCCTTTTCGAATACGGCGTCCACGTGACATCGCTGACCGAAGCCATGTCGGTGTTCATCGACATGATCGAAGGCAACATCTACACCGCCGACTGAGCCGGACGAAACCCGGCTGCGGGATCGCCCGCAAACCCCTCTCGCGACGCCGCCCGGCGCCCGACGCATCGCCACAACCCGCACCAATGCTGGCTCTCAGGCCATCGTCCGCTCGCCTTGCCGCAACCGCGCGGCATCGCAAATAAATTTGCAAACGCGTCAATTATGTGCATAATTGACGTATGTGAATATTTCGTCGGGGTCGTGCGGAACATGGAACGTGGATCGGCTAACACCACCAATGCCACCAATATCAGCAGCGCCACTGAGTTCGTGGAAACCGTCGATGTCGTCATCGTCGGTTCGGGCGGCGGCGGCATGGTGGCCGCCCTGGTGGCCAACGACCTCGGGCTTTCCGCCCGGATCATCGAGAAGACCGCCACCTACGGCGGCTCGACGGCGCGCTCCGGCGGCGGCATCTGGATCCCCTGCAACTACCTGATGCGCGAGGCCGGCGTCGCCGACACGCCGGAGGAAGCACGCACCTACCTGCAGGCCACCGTCGGTGACCGCTCGCCGCAAGCCAGCCGCGATGCCTACGTGCGCAACGCCGCACCGATGATCGACTGGCTGCGCGCCAACACCGCCGTCGACTTCACCTACATGCCAGGCTACGCCGACTACTATCCGGAGCTCCCCGGCGGCAAGGCGGCAGGACGCGCCATCGAAGCCGACCTGTTCGACGGCCGGCGCCTCGGCGATGATCTCGTCCAACTGCGCGCGCCCTATATCGAGATGCCGGGCGGCCTCGCCTTCCGCGCCCGGGAGTTCCAGAAACTCGCCATGGTCATGCGCACTTGGCGCGGCAAGGCCACCGCGGCGCGTATCGGCGCGCGCGTGCTGATGAACCGCGTCGGCGGCCGCAAAATGCTGATGATGGGTCAATCGCTGATTGGCGCGATGCGCCTGTCGCTCAAGGAACGCAAGGTGCCGCTGTCACTGAACACGCCCCTGACGGAACTCATCGTCGAGGACGGCCGCGTCGTCGGCGTGCGCGCCGAGCGCAACGGCCAGCCGATCGAACTTCGCGCGCGCAAGGCCGTGATCCTCGCCGCCGGCGGCTTCGAGCACAACCTTGAAATGCGCCTCCAGTACCAGCAGCATCCGATCGGCACCGAGTGGACGGTCGGCGCGGAAGGCAATACCGGCGACGCGATTCAGGCCGGCATGCGCCTCGGCGCCGACATCGACCTGATGAATGAGGCCTGGTGGGGGCCGACCAGCCTGCCGCCCGACCGTTCGCCGGCCTTCCATGTCGGCGAGCGCGCCCATCCCGGCATCATCATGGTCGGCAAGAACGGCAAGCGCTTCACCAACGAGTCGGCGAGTTACGTCCAGGTCGTGCAACACATGTATCGCGCGCATCGCGACGACGACCCGCATGTGCCCTGCTACTTCATCTTCGACCAGCGTTACCGCGACAACTACCTGTTCGGCCAACTTGCTCCCAAGCAGCCGGTGCCGGGCAAGTTCTTCAAGAGCGGCTACATGAAGAGAGCCGACACCATCGTGGGCCTCGCCGAGCAGCTCGGAATTCCGCCGGCCGCTCTGGCCGCAACGGTGCAGCGCTTCAACGCCTTCGCACGCGAAGGCAAGGACCGCGATTTCGGCCGCGGCGAGAGTGCCTACGACCACTATTACGGCGACCCGACCAACAAGCCGAATCCGAACCTCGCGCCGCTCGAAAAGGCGCCGTTCTACGGCGTCGCCTGCTGGCCGGGCGACCTCGGCACCAAGGGCGGCCTGAAGACCGACGAGTTCGCGCGCGTGCTGCGCCCGGACGGGCAGATCATCGAGGGACTCTACTGTGTCGGCAACAACGCCGCCTCGGTGATGGGCGCGACCTATCCCGGCCCGGGCTGCACGATCGGCAGCACGATGACATTCGGCTATATTGCCGCGCGTCACATCGCCGGAGCGACAACCTAGCAGCACCAAGAAGGGATATTGGATTGTGTAGGCTGGGTTAACGGCCTGACCGTGGAACCCAACAAATCAGGTTCTTGCAGCGACCAGATTTCCGCGCTCGGCAATGCCTGCTCTGTTGGGTGATGGCGCAAAAAGCCGCGCCTGAGTCAACCTACAGATCCGCGACATTGAATTGTTGATTCGCGGGTCGTGATACTCGCAACACCGGCAAGCGTTGTATCGGCATCACCCAAAAAGCGTTGCACAAGACGACGAACAAGGAGGGGGAGAGCATGGCAACAACGAGATTCAGACCGAAAGGCGCCTGGCTGGCGCTGCTCGGCACGCTGCACGGGGCGCCCGCCCTCGCCTTCGAACAGATCAAGTTCGACGACGGAACCACGCTCGAATTGTCGCTGCACGTCAGCTACCAGAACCTGAAGCGAATGAATGGCGTCGACCCGGTCTACAACGACATGCCGGTCAAGGATCTGCCGTCGCTGATGAAGAAGACCGCATGGCTCAATTCCGACGACGGCGACAACAGCATCGGCAAGCACGGCACCATCAGCAACCGCGTCAGCGGACTGCTCGAAGCCAACCTGACCCGCGACAACTACCGGGTTTTCCTGCGCGGCAACGCTTTCCGCGATCAGGTGTTCTTCAATGAAAACCAGAATTCGTCGCAAGGCACGTTCAACGGCGTCGGCCCCAGCAACAAGTATTCTGAAGATGCCGAAAAGCTGCTTGGTCAGCGCACCCGCCTGCTCGACGCCTATGTACAGGGGCGCTGGCGCTTCGGCGAGAACCAGGACAAGTCGCTTACGCTCAAGGCCGGTCGCCAGGTGCTGAATTGGGGCGAAGGCTTGCTGTTCATGGGTATCGGCGGTTCGATGAACCCGATGGACATGGTCAAGGGCCTGACCCCCGGCGTTCCGCTGCAGGAGCTGTTCCTGCCGAGCGAGCAACTCTCCGGCAAGCTCGAACTGAGCGAACGCCTCACGCTGATCGGTTACAAGAAGTGGCGCTTCCGCGATACCGAAGTCGCCCCGGTCGGCACCTACTTCAGCCCGAGCGACCAGGTCGGTCCGGGCGCCAGCTATCTGAGCGCGCTGAGCGCCGTCAACCCGATGCTGACGAAATTCGGTCTCGGCGCGGTCGCTCAGGTGATTGGCGACTACGGCGCGCCGCGCACCGGCGACGTCGGGCGCAATGCCGGCGGTCAATGGGGCCTGGGTCTCAAGTACCAGCTGTTCGAGGACACCGGCATCGGCCTGTATCACCTGCGTTACAACGAACCGACGCCGCTGCCCGAATTCGCCTTCGGCACGCCCTACTGGAAGCTCGGCAAGGGCTATGCCGCCGCCAACGACCCATTGGCACAGGTGCTGACCTGGACCAACCTGCTGCCCTCGTCATATCACATCCGCTTCATGAACGACATCAAGCTGACCGGCGCCAGCCTCAGCACACGCTTGGGCGAGTTCAACGTCGCCGGCGAAGTCGCCTACCGCGACGGCGCGCCTTTGCTGATGGCCGACCAGCACTACGGTCTGGCGCGCGGCAAGGTGCTCAACGCCCAGATGTCGTTCATCCGCATCTGGGGTCACGAATTCCTCTGGGATGTGCTGAAGGCGGACCAGGTGCGGATCGCTGGCGAAATCGCCGCCAGTCATGTCATCAGCTACGCCACGCCGCCGTTTACCGGCAACCCCGGCGTCTGGCCCCGCCTGATCAAGGGCTTTTTGCCGCCCGGCGCCAACGGCGCCGACACCTCCCTGATGTACGACCGCACCACCGCCGCCTATGGCATCAACGGTGAAGTCGGCTACAACGTCATCTTCCCGGGCTGGGATCTTGCCTTCCCGTTCATGTGGATGCATCAACTGCGCGGCAATCCGGCAATGGCTGGCTGGAACTCGGGCCTCGGCGGCAAGAACGACAA
>CAZCPD010000160.1:0-7228 GCA_964500425.1 uncultured Rhodocyclaceae bacterium | reverse complement strand
GCCGTTTACCAAGTCGACCTTGACCAGCGCGAACAAGCCCTCGCCGTCCTTACGCGTGCGGATTTCTCCTTCGATGGTGTCGCCGGTGTGCAGGTTGAAGCGGCGGATTTGCGACGGTGACACGTAGATGTCGTCGGTGCTCGCCAGATACGAGGTGTCCGGGGTGCGCAGGAAGCCGAAGCCGTCGGGCAGCACTTCGAGTGCGCCGTCGCCGAAGATGATCTCGCCTTTCTTGGCGCGATTCTTGAGCAGGGCGAAAATCAGCTCCTGCTTGCGCAGGCGGTTGGCGCCGTCAATCTCGTTGGCAACGGCCATTTCGAGCAACTGGCTGACGTGGAGAACCTTGAGCTCCGATAGATGCATGTGGAAAACCTGCTGGACGTGAAACGGTGGAGGGGGAAATTGTCTTTGGCTGCCTGAGTCGGAATGACTCGTGCACGGACGGCTGAAACCACTATGGGTTCCTGGCCTGGCGCCTTCTTGGATTCGAGACTAAGGGAGTTCCTGGAGGAGTTCTTGGTGGGCGGCGCAGGGATTTCGCTGCTGAACTATCTTTGAATCCCGAGAGGCGCCGCCGTCCAGGCAATACTGGAGCCGGACTTTAGCCGGATCAAAGGTTGCTGTCAATGAATGCGGTCAATTGCGACTTCGATACGGCGCCGACCTTGGTGGCCTCGACGTTGCCGGCCTTGAACAGCATCAGCGTGGGAATGCCGCGAATGCCGAATTCGCCGGGGGTCTTCTGGTTCTCGTCGATGTTGAGCTTGGCAACCTTGATCTTCCCGGCATATTCCTGAGCGACTTCGTCGAGAATCGGCGCGATCATCTTGCAGGGGCCGCACCATTCAGCCCAGTAGTCGAGCAGGACGGGAAGGCTGGATTCGAGTACTTCGCTCTTGAAGGTGGCGTCGGTGACGTGAAGGATGTGTTCGCTCATGGGGTCCTCTTTCGTGCGGTTGTGCGTAGATGATAAAAGTATCGGTGGCCAATTCGTCGCCACTTTGCGGCGAGAGGCGCGTAATCTTGAATGCCTGGCGTGGATTGGGCTGAATGCGGGGGCGTGGTGGCTTGGCGTTACGGTGCTGTGCGGGTGGCGAGGTTGGCGCGTCGCGTGTATTCAGGGATTTGCGGAGGCCGGCAATGTCCGGCAACCTTCAGCCTGTCATGCTGCATGTTCTTGAGCGCAAGCCACTTACCGTGTATATGCTAGCAAAAAAAAGTGTTGCTGGGGAGCGCTTTTTTCGGAGCGCAACGTGCTTTCACCCGTGGCTCGATCGCTGCGCATCTTACCCGAATCCACGCCCTTGTGAATGCCACGCGGCAACCGTCGACCAGTCTCTTCCCTTATAATTTCTTCGTCAATCCTGTCACGTTCCAAGGTGATCTGCTATGGCTTATGTTGTGACCGAACCTTGCATTAAATGCAAATATACGGATTGTGTCGATGTGTGTCCGGTCGATTGTTTTCGGGAGGGGGCAAACTTTCTCGTTATTGATCCTGACGAGTGCATCGACTGCACGCTATGTGTTGCCGAGTGCCCGGTCGAGGCGATTTTCGCCGAGGACGACGTGCCTGCCGGTCAGGAGCGTTTTACCGCCCTGAACGCGGAGTTGTCCAAGCTCTGGAAGCCGATCATCGAACGCAAGGACGCCTTGCCCGATGCGGAAGAGTGGAGCAAGATCGAAAGCAAGTTCGACAAGCTCGAGCGCTGAAACTTCGACGGAGCATTGCGCAACATGCCGGCATGCCCGACAACAATGGCATGCGAGGGGAGGTAGGTGTGGAAAAAGTCTGGCTGAATAGCTACATGCGTGGCGTTCCCGCAGAGATCGACGTCAACGAATTCAAGTCGCTCGGCGATCTGTTCGACAAGAGCGTCCGGTCGTTTGCCTCTCGCACGGCCTACATCAACATGGGCAAGTCGCTCAGCTACGCCGAGCTCGATCGGCAGTCTCGCGACTTCGCGGCTTACTGCCAGTCGGTGCTGAAGCTGCCCAGGGGAGCGCGCATCGCGGTGATGATGCCCAATCTCCTTCAGTATCCGATCTGTATTTTCGGCGCGTTGCGCGCCGGCTACGTGGTGGTCAACTGCAATCCGCTGTATACGCCGCGCGAGCTCGAACATCAGTTGAAGGACTCCGGCGCAGATGCGATCGTCATCGTGGAGAATTTCGCCCATGTGCTGCAGGAAGTGGTTGCCCATACTTCAGTCAAGCATGTGATCGTCACCGGGCTGGGCGACATGCTGGGCTTTCCGAAGAGCCTGCTCGTCAACTTTGCCGTGCGCCACATCAAGAAGATGGTGCCGGCGTGGCAATTGCCCGGCGCCGTGCGTTTCGGCGATGTGCTGGCGCGCGGCGCCGCCGCCACCCTGCAACCCGTCGAAGTCGGTCACGACGATATTGCCTTCCTGCAATACACCGGTGGCACCACCGGCGTGTCGAAGGGCGCGATGCTGACGCATCGCAACATCATTGCCAACGTCCAGCAGGCGCATGCCTGGCTGCAGCCGGTGCTGCGGCCGGATGGCGCGGAAATTGTCGTCACCGCCTTGCCTCTGTATCACATCTTCGCTCTGACCGCGAACTGTCTGAGCTTCATCAAGGTCGGCGGCACCAACCTCCTGATCACCAATCCGCGCGACATTCCCGGGCTCGTCAAGGAGTTGGCGAAGTACAAGTTCACCTGCTTCACGGGGGTGAACACCCTGTTCAACGCGATGCTCCATGACCCGGGTTTTGCGGCTCTTGATTTCAGCAGTTTGCACGTGACGCTCGGTGGTGGCATGGCAGTGCAGAAGGCTGTGGCCGAGAAATGGAAGAAGGTGACAGGCCAGCCGTTGATCGAAGCCTACGGTCTGACCGAGACCTCGCCGGCGGCGACCATCAACCCACTCGACCTGACCGAATACAACGGTTCGATCGGCCTGCCGCTCTCATCCACCGAAGTCGCCATTCGCGGCGAGGATGGCCGTTATCTGCCGCCGGGCGAGGCGGGCGAAATCTGCGTGCGCGGTCCCCAGGTGATGAAGGGCTACTGGAACCGGCCCGAGGAAACCGCCAAAGTGCTCCTGTCGGATGGCTTCCTGCTCACCGGCGATGTCGCGGTCATGGATGAGAAAGGCTTCGTGCGCATCGTCGATCGCAAGAAGGACATGATCCTGGTTTCCGGTTTCAACGTTTATCCGAATGAGGTCGAAGCCATCGTCGCGATGCACCCGGGCGTGCTCGAAGTGGCGGCGATCGGCGTGCCCGACGAGAAGTCCGGCGAGGCGGTGATGATCTTCGTGGTGAAGAAGGATCCAGGGCTGACCGTTGAATCCCTGATCGCGCATTGTCGGGAAAATCTCACCGGCTACAAGATTCCCAGGCACGTCGAGTTCCGCAGCGAGCTGCCGAAGACCAACGTTGGCAAGATCCTGCGTCGCGCCTTGCGTGACGAGCTGTTGGCGAAGATGGGCAAGTCCGCTTCGGCCTGACGATTAGTGCGGCCGATGAACGCAAACTCAGGCAAGCCCTTGCTGGTCGCAATCACCGGCGCCACCGGGGCGATCTATGGAGTCGAACTGCTGCGCGCCCTCAAGGATCTCGGCCAGGAAACCCATCTGGTCATGAGCGAGGCGGCGGTCATGACGCTGGGCATCGAGACGCAATACTCCCTTGACGAAGTTCGCGCGCTCGCCAGCGTCGTCTACCCGAACAAGGACATCGGCGCGGCGGTCGCCAGCGGCTCCTTCCTGACGCGCGGCATGATCGTCGCGCCATGCAGCATCAAGACGCTCTCGGCCATCGCCAATTCCTATTCGAACACCCTGATCTCGCGCGCCGCCGATGTGATGCTCAAGGAGCGTCGCCCGCTGGTCCTGATGGTGCGCGAATCGCCGCTGCACAAGGGCCATCTCGAACTGATGGCGCGCGCCGCCGATTATGGCGCGGTGATCTTGCCGCCGATGCCGGCCTTCTACGATCATCCGCAAACCATCATGGACATCGTCCACCAGGGTATCGGCAAGGCGCTCGATCAGCTTGGCATCGAGCACAATCTGACGCCGCGCTGGAATGGTCGCCCCCGGTCGGGCTGAGACTGACCGTAGGAAATCCCTGCCGGATGTCCAAGCCCGTCGATCGATGGCACGGGCATTTCGACAGGCTCAACGAAAATGGGCTCTGAGGTTCGAACATGGAAAAAGTGATCTATCTGCTCTGGCGCGACGCCGGAGAAAGCGGTGAGCAATTTGGCCAGCGTTTGCGTGGTGAGCTGGCCGATCGTCTGCTGGCGCTCGGCGCGCGCGGTGTGCAGTTGAACGTCGCCGACGCCGCATCCGCGCCCGGTGAGGCGCTGCGCCAGAGCAATACGCGGCCGCAGATCGAGGGCATGCTCTCGCTTTGGCTCGATAGCGCGATCGAGAAATTCCGCCGCCCCTTCGATATCGCCCTCGCCGCCGCCGTGCCACGCATGGCAGCCTATCTTGTCACCGAATCGCAGCCGATCCGCAACACCCGGCATCCGCCGCAGGCGGGGAGCCGCACGGCCGGCTTCGCTCAGGTCGCCGTGCTGCGCCGGCCGCCGCGCCTGACTGAAGAGGCCTGGCTGGACATCTGGCACAACAGCCACACCCAGGTCGCCATCGACACGCAGAGCACCTTCCAGTACGTGCAGAACGTCATCGTTCGGCCGCTCAGCTACGGCGCGCCGATCTACGACGCTGTCGTCGAGGAATGCTTTCCGGCCGAAGCGATGAGCGATCCGCAGGTGTTCTTCGACGGCGTCGGCAATCCCGAGAAATTCCAGCGCAATCTGGCGGCGATGATGGAAAGCGTGCAGCGCTTCATCGACCTCGACAAGATCGATGTCGTGCCGACCAGTCAGTACGTCATCAAGCCGCCGTTCTGAAAACCGGCGGGAGTCGTTGGCTCACGCGCCGGGGAACACGTGCCGGTACAGCGCGCGGCTGGCATGTGCCAGCCAGGGCAAGGTCAGCGGCAGAAGCGGCAGCAGCAGGATGCTGCCGATGAGCAGTGCGGCCAGCAGGATGGCCCAGGCCATGGCCGGCACGAAATTCCCGAATACGGCACGGACGCTGGCGACGACCGCGTTGACCAGGCTGGCGCGGCGTTCGCAGAGCAGCGGCACCGAGAAGACCGAGATGCAATACAGCATGAAGGCGATGCCCAGGCCGGACAGCGACCCCCAGATCAGGAAGCCCGCCACTCCAGGGAGCGCGGGTGTGAACTCCGAGAGCCATACCGGCGTGCGGCCGACCATGAAGCTGTAAAGGATTGCGGCGTCGGTGACGAAGATCATGAACAGCAGCGTACAGACCAGTGCGATGACCCAGATTGCGCTCGATGCGGCGGCGAAGCCGGCCGCGATGCTGTGGATGCCGACCGGTTCGTTCGCTTCGAGCGAGCGCGCGATGCCGAAGAAACCGGCGAGTATGGCCGGGCCGATCAGCATGAAAGCGCCTGCGGCGGCGATAACGAAGGGCGTCAAGCCGTGAGCGAGCAGCAGGCCGAGGATGACCGCGCCGATCAGCGTGAAGAGCGAGGCGTAGGCTGCGCTTGTGACGCGCGTCCGGCTGGCGAGCGCCCAGCCGGCGGCCAGGGCGCGGCGCAGGTCGGTGAAATCGAAGGGGCGGATGTCCATGGGGGTTCCTGGTGGCGGGGCCTTGCCAGCATGCGGTGGAGAGCCGCGTGGATATGGGCTCTCCGGTCATGCCGCGCCAGCAGCAAGCATTGGCGCGGCTGGACGAGGCACCCGTTGGGCAAAACTAGCCGGGACTCAATCCCCGCGCCAGATCGGCCTTGATGTCGGCCACGGCTTCGAGGCCGACGGCGATGCGCAGCAGCCCTTCCGTGATGCCCGAGGCGGCGCGTGCTTCGGCGCTGATGCGACCGTGGGTGGTGCTGGCCGGATGGGTGATGGTGGTCTTGGTGTCGCCGAGATTGGCGGTGATCGACAGCAGCCGGCAGTGGTCGACGACCCGCCAGGCGGCGGTGCGTTCGCCCTTGACCTCGAAGGAAAGGATCGCTCCGGCGCCCGTCTGCTGGCGTGCCGCCAGCGCGTGTTGCGGATGCGAGGGCAGGCCGGGGTAGAAGACGCGCGCCACCTGCGGCTGCGCTTCCAGCCAGCGTGCGAGCTCCAGCGCACTCGCCGACTGCGCCTGCATGCGGATGCTGAGCGTTTCGAGTCCCTTCAGGATCACCCAGGCATTGAACGCCGACAGCGTGGCGCCTGTGGTGCGCAGGAACTTGAAGATTTCCTCGGACAAGGTCTTGTTGGCGCACACCGCGCCGCCCAGCACGCGGCCCTGGCCGTCGAGGTACTTGGTGGCCGAGTGGATCACCAGGTCCGCGCCGAGCGCCAGCGGCTTCTGCAGCGCCGGCGTGCAGAAGCAGTTGTCGACCGCCAGCAGGGCGCCGCCAGTGTGCGCGACTTCGGCCAGGGCGGCAATGTCGAACACCGCCATCAGCGGATTCGACGGCGTCTCGATGAACACCAGTCTGGTGTTCGGCTTCAGCGCGGCGCGGAAGGCGGCCGGGTCGCTATCGACGACGAAGGTCGTCTCGATGCCGAATTTCGGCAGGATGTTGCCGAGCATCTGCTGCGTCGCACCGAAGATGCTCTGCGAGGCGACGATGTGGTCGCCGCTCTTCAACAGCGCCATGATCGTGGTGAGGATGGCGGCCATGCCCGAGGCGGTGGCGATGCAGGCTTCGGCGCCTTCCAGCGCAGCGAGGCGATCCTGCAACATGGTCACCGTCGGGTTGGTGAAGCGCGAATAGACGTTGCCGGGCTCTTCGCCTGAAAAGCGCGCGGCCGCCTGCGCGGCGCTGGCGAAGACGTAGCTGGAAGTCAGGTAGAGCGCTTCGGAGTGTTCGTTGAACTGGCTGCGCTGCTGGCCGGCTCGCACCGCCAGGGTTTCGAAGTCGTATTCGTTGGTCATGTTCGTCGTCTGCTTGCTGCCAGGATCATTCGCCGCTGCCGAGATTGAGATCGAGCTGGCCGGTTTCGAGTTCATCGTCGCGCGGCTTGACCGGGTTGCCGCGAGATGACTCGAGGCCCGAGAGATACTCGCTGCTGATGTCGCCGGTGATGTAGTGGCCATCGAAGCAGGAGGCCTCGAAATTGGTGATGGCTGGATTGACGGCGCGCAGGGCAGCCTTGAGGTCGTCGAGATCCTGATAGACCAGCGCGTCGGCGCCGATCTCACGGCGGATCTGTTCG
>CAZCPD010000159.1:4479-7249 GCA_964500425.1 uncultured Rhodocyclaceae bacterium | reverse complement strand
GCAATTTCATGGAAGGACTGCGCAGCAGCGGTGTCGACACCGGCGGACCGGCGGCATTTTCGGCGGCCGACCGGCAGGCGTTCGCGAACTGTCTCGATGGCTTGCTGGCGAGGAGAAGTCGGCGTTAGCGCTGCGCGGCTTCCCGCCAGTTTCAAGCCTTTTCAAGAACGGCATTGGGTGGACGGTGCGGACTCTCCAGAATCCGAGTGTATCCAGCTTGAACGAGTGCGGCGCCTTATGGCTGCTCCTGGATCCTGGAAGCTTCATCAGTAGGAGTCTGCCATCATGACCGTTCCTGACTTGGCCATTGCCCGGCAGACTCCGGATGAGGCGCTGGTCGCCCTGGGCAGCGGCCGGGAGGGGCTTGCGTATTCCGTCGTGCAGCGGCGTCTGGCCGAGTTCGGGCCGAATTGCGTCGAGGCGGTAAAGCGCGAATCGGGGTGGCTGACGCTACTGCGCGAATTCATCCATTTCTTTGCCATCGTGCTCTGGTTGGCGGCCGGCTTGGCGTTTCTGGCCGAACAGTTCCAGCCGGGTCAGGGCATGGCGCAACTCGGCTGGGCCATTATTTGCGTCATCCTCGTCAATGGCGGCTTTTCCTTCTGGCAGACCTACCGCGCCGAGCAGGCCCTGGCGGCGCTGCGGTTGCTCTTGCCGCAGCAAGTCAATGTCCGCCGCAACGGGCGTACCGAGGAGGTCGATGCCGCCGGGCTGGTGCCGGGCGATGTCGTGTTGCTGGCCGAAGGGGCCAAGGTGCCGGCGGATTGCCGCATCCTCGAAAGCTGGGGGTTGCGCGTCAATCTGTCCACGCTGACTGGCGAGTCGCTGCCCAAGTCGCGCAGCGCCGAGAGCGAGACGGCGGCGCCGATTGATCCGCTCGCCGCGCGCAGCCTGCTGCTGGCCGGCACGCTTATTGTCGCCGGCGAGTGCAGTGCCGTCGTCCATGCGACGGGCATGCACACCGAGTTTGGCCGCATCGCGCATCTGACGCAGACGGCCGGCGAAACGGAGTCGCCGCTGCAACAGGAGATCCGCCGGGTCTCGCGACTGGTGGCGGTGCTGGCGGTGGGGCTCGGCGTACTGTTCTTCGTCATCGGCGGTTTCGTTGGTTTGCCGTTCTGGGCGCGCTTCATGTTCGCCATCGGCATCATCGTCGCCAACGTGCCGGAAGGTCTGCTGCCGACGGTGACGCTGGCGCTGGCTTTGGCCACGCAGCGCATGGCGCGGCGCAATGCGCTGGTGCGGCATCTGACTGCCGTCGAGACTCTGGGCAGCGCGACGGTGATCCTGACGGACAAGACTGGCACGTTGACGCAAAATCGCATGACGGTGCGCGAGGCGTTCGTTGCCGGCAGCCACCGGCTTGCCGCGAAACGCTGGCCGGGCGGCCTGGACTTGCGGCTGCGCGCCGTCGCGTGCTTCTGTCACGACCTGAAATTTCCCGGTGGGCAGCCGAGCGGTGACCCGATGGAAGTGGCGCTGTGGCAGTTTGCCGGGGAGATTCCCGAACTCGGCGAGCGCGTCGGCGAGATTGCCTTCGACACCGAGCGGCGGCGCATGTCGGTGATCACGCGTACGGTCGGTGGCGGCGGTTTTCTGTGGTGCAAGGGCGCACCTGAAGTCGTCCTGCCGCTGTGCCAAACGTGGAACGAGGGCGAGCAGGCGCGGCCGCTCGACGACGCGGCCCGGGCGATGTTCCACCGCGCCCACGAGGACATGGCCGACCGTGGCCTGCGTGTGCTGGCGCTGGCCTGGAAGCCGCTCGCGGACGTCGCGGATGCGCGCGAGGAGGCGTTGGAGTTGTGTGGCTTGATCGGCCTTGAGGATCCGCCGCGTCCCGATGTGCATGAGGCGGTCAATCGCTGTCATGCAGCGGGCTTGCGCGTCATCATGGTGACCGGCGACCATCCGCATACGGCGCTGGCCTTGGCGCGCGAAGTCGACGTCGTGCGCACTGCGCATGCGACGGTGCTGAGCGGCGAGTCGGTGCGCCAGATGAGTCCCGCGGAATTGCAGCTCGCGCTCGATGCGCCCGAGGTGTTGTTTGCCCGCGTCACCGCCGAGCAGAAGATGCTGATCGTCCAGGCGCTGCAACGCAAGGGCGAGATCGTCGCCGTCACTGGTGACGGGGTGAACGACGCACCGGCGCTGAAAATTGCCGACATCGGCATTGCCATGGGCCTGTCCGGTACCGATGTGGCGCGCGAGGCGGCCGACATCGTCCTGCTTGACGACCATTTCGCCACCATCGTCAATGCCATCGAGGAAGGACGCGCGGTGTTCGACAACATCCGCAAGTTCCTCACCTACATTCTGACTTCGAACATCCCCGAGCTGATTCCTTACCTGGCCTATGTGCTGCTGCGCATTCCCCTGCCGCTGACGGTGATCCAGATCCTTGCCGTCGACCTCGGCACAGACATGCTTCCGGCATTGGCGCTGGGCGCCGAGCGGCCCCATCCCGAGGTCATGAATCGGCCGCCGCGTCCGCGCAGCGAGCGGCTGTTGTCGCCGGCACTGTTGGCGCGTGCCTATCTGTTTCTCGGTCCGCTCGAAGCACTCGGTGCGCTGGCTTGCTTCTTCTTCGTCCTGCACGCGGCCGGTTGGCGGTATGGGGCGGCGCTCGCTCCGCTCGATCCGCTCTACCTGCAGGCGACCACCGCCTGTCTGGTCGCGATCGTGCTGGCGCAGATGGTCAATGTCTTCGTCTGCCGCCACCCGAGCCTGCCGTTCTGGCGTTTTCCCCTGCTGGAAAATCGCCTGCTGCTGG
>CAZCPD010000159.1:2638-4379 GCA_964500425.1 uncultured Rhodocyclaceae bacterium | reverse complement strand
CCTTGTTCCTCGTTTCATCTCACCCGGTATAATCGGTCCATGTTTCCCATGGAATCCAACACATGACGGCCAAGCTGGCCAGCCGGGATGCCGTTGCCAAGAAGCCTGCCCGCGTCGGGCGGCCGCGCGGCAGCAACAAGGAAGCCAAGCTGGCGCATATCCTGACCGTGGCGCGGCGGCAATTCGCCGAAAAGGGCTACTCGCAGACCACCTTCAAGGACGTCGGCCGCGAAGCCGGCATGACGCATGCGGCGTTGTACTCCTACTTTGCCTCGAAGATCGAGCTTTACGTCGCAACGCTGGTCGATACCCAGGGCATCCTGCTGCCCGAATACCTGCGCGCCATCGAGGAGGGCAAGACGTTGCGTGAGCGCTTCCAGCGCATTCTGATGGCCTCGGCCGCCGCTGCCGATCGCGACGCCACGGTCACGGGTTTTCTCGCGGCGGTGCCGATGGAGGTTCGTCGTCATCCCGATCTGCTCGCCGAAGTGCTACGGCAGGACAAGAACGGCGTGTACCAGGCGCTGATCGACATGTTCGAGGACGCCAAGCGTAATGGCGAGCTGAATCCGGCCCTGAGCACCGAGAATCTGGTCTCCGCCTTCTTCGGTGGCGCGCTCGGGGTTTCGCTGTTTCATTACGGCATGCATTCAAGCAGCCTGACCGAGGCCATGTCGATTTTCGCCACCCTGGTCGACCGCGGCTTCGATACGCCCGGCATCGGCTTCGCGGCGCCGGCTGCCGCCGAGGCTGCGTCGCCAGCGAAAAAGCCGGCGGCCGGTGGCGCGCGGCGGAAACCCGCTGCCGCGGAGGTGTGACCGGATTCCTGTGTCACCGCGCCCGTCTGACAAGGCCGCGCCCTTCGGGTAGGATGGCCATTCCCACGCAGTCGATGGAGAGAGCCGATGAAGCTCGAAGACCTGCTTCCTGATTTGCAGCAGCGCATCGCGGCGATCCGCCGCGACCTTCACGCGCATCCCGAGCTCGCTTTCGGCGAATGGCGCACCGCCGAGCTGGTGGCCAGAAAGCTCGACGAACTTGGCCTTGTCGTGCATCGCGGGCTCGCCGGCACCGGCGTCATCGGCACGCTGCAGGTCGGCGCGAGCAGCCGCGCCATCGGGTTGCGCGCCGACATGGACGCGTTGCCGCTCGATGAACTCAACGCCTTTGCGCACCGTTCGACCCATCCCGGACAGATGCATGCCTGCGGCCATGACGGCCATACGGCGATGTTGCTCGGCGCGGCCGAGGCGCTGGTTGCCCTGCGTCATGAAGGGCGGTTCGACGGCACGGTGCATTTCATCTTCCAGCCGGCGGAGGAGCATGAAGGCGGCGCGCGGAAAATGATCGAGCAGGGGCTCTTCGAAAGATTCCCGATGCAGGCGGTGTATGGCCTGCACAACTGGCCGGGGCTGCCGGTCGGCGAAATGGCCGTGCTACCCGGCGCGCTGATGGCCGGCGCCGACCGTTTCGAGATCGTCGTCACGGGACGCGGCGGACATGCCGCGATGCCCCATCAGGCGACCGACACGGTGCTCGCCGGCGCGGCGCTGGTGCAGGCCCTGCAGATGCTGGTCGGCCGCAACACCGATCCGCTGGAGCCGGCGGTGCTCTCGGTGACGCGCTTCCACGCCGGTCACGCCGATAACGTGCTGCCGGAGGAGGCTCGTCTCGGCGGCACCGTGCGAACTTTCAGCGAGGCGCAGCAGCGCCTGATGGAATCGGGCATGCGGCGCATCTG
>CAZCPD010000159.1:0-2538 GCA_964500425.1 uncultured Rhodocyclaceae bacterium | reverse complement strand
CAGGCGGTTGCATGCTGCACAGCCCGCATTACGATTTCAACGACGAAATCATATCCCTGGGCATCGCCTACTGGGTTCGCCTGGTCGAGCGGGCGCTGCCGGTCTGACAGGTATCGTCATCGTTTTTCTGCTGCGCCAGAACGGCATTGCAGCGGCATTTCGGAACAAGGAAACACACGATGTGTACCACCTGCGGTTGCGGCAGCGATCAACTCCATGTCGATGGCGAGCCCCTGGCTCATGATCATTCCCACGAACATACCCACGCCGACGGCACGACCCACGCGCATGGCGCCGCGTCGCGCTATGCGCCGAAGGGAGCGGGGCGCAAGGTGCGCATCGAGCAGGACATCCTCGCCCGCAACGACGCGCATGCCCTGCGCAATCGGCGCTTGTTCGCGACGCACGGCATTCATGCCCTGAACCTCGTTTCCAGTCCCGGCTCGGGCAAGACGACGCTGCTGGTCAAGACCATCGCCATGCTGCGCGGGCGTCTGCCGCTGGCCGTGATCGAAGGCGATCAGCAGACCAGTCAGGATGCCGAGCGCATCCGCGCCGCCGGCGCGCCCGCCGTGCAGATCAACACCGGCAAGGGCTGCCATCTCGATGCGCACATGGTCGGCCACGCCCTCGAAAAAATCGAGTTGCCGAAGAACGGTCTGCTGATGATCGAGAACGTCGGCAACCTGGTCTGTCCGGCGGCCTTCGATCTCGGCGAAGCCGCCAAGGTGGTGATCCTCTCGGTGACCGAGGGCGAGGACAAGCCGCTCAAGTATCCGGACATGTTCCGCGCCGCGCGCCTGATGCTGCTCAACAAATGCGATCTGCTTCCCCATCTCGATTTCGATGTGGCGCAGTGCATCGCCCATGCGCGCCGCGTCAACCCCGACATCGAGGTGATACAGCTATCGGCGAGAAGCGGCGAGGGGATGGCGGCCTGGCTGGAATGGGTCGAGCGCGGCAGGCCGGCGGGCTGAAGCGCAGCAAAGGTCCTATTCGACTTCGAGTTCCCTGACGCGCATCTCGGCGCCGCCGCTGACCTGCAAGGCGCCGCTGCCGCAATGCGGGCAGAGGGCAAGGGGTTCATTCATGGGGACGCTCGTTGCGCACTCCAGGCACCAGCCGGAGCCGGGAGTGGCGACGATCTCCAGATGCGCACCCTCGGCGATGCTGCCGCGTGTCACGGCGTCGAAACAGAAGGCGAGCGCCTCGGGCTCGACGCAGGACAGCTGGCCGATCTCGACCCATACGGTCTTGACCCGTGTGAAGCGCTCGCGCAGCGCCGCCTCCTCGATCAGTTGCAGCACGCCTTCGGCCAGCGAGACTTCATGCATGATGGACCATGAGGCAAGGTGAGGTGATAAGCAGTTCAAGCCGTGGGTGAGCGTTGCAGCCCAGCGATCATACGCTGTAACAACGTGTTTCGTAGGAATTGGATGATTCTGGCAGGGTTCTGGTTCGCTGGGGTACGGGCTTGCTCAAACCCATGTCAAACCATGGGCAACTGTGAAACGCTCCGGGTTCATTGGCTCCGAAGCGAAGCGCGTAGGAAGCTCCCGTGATCAATCCCCCTTCCAAGTCGTCTGTTTAACGGAACTCTGGAGCCTGTCTCCAAGGGAAGGCTCGAGTGTGATAGCAGAGAACAAACCATCGTTTGCATAGGGAAATGCTGATTAGGTCCGTTCGCACTGAGCCTGTCGAAGGGCCTGCTATTCAAGTCAATAATTTAGAAGGGGCTTCGACAGGCTCAGCCTGAACGGTGGGTACTTTCTCAGCGTTTCCCTAGTTCCATCGCGATGAAACATTGTGTACCAGTCTGGTTTAGACCTAAAACAACTGCTAATGGATGCCAGAGGTCATTCTATATCGTTAGTCATATTGATTGTTCGTCAGACAAATGGGATAATACGAAGAGATTAACAGTTGATCGGCATCAAGGCCGTTTCAAGCAGTCTTTCTTAAGATCTCGGTCGTTTTCAAATCTTCTCAGGTGTCTTGCCGTGTTCTCGCCACGTTTTCCCCTGTTGTCCTCTCTCCGCCGATTCGGTGGCACCCGTCATTGAGTCAAATGAGCGTACGACATGGCTCTTGATACCGTTTCACCAGATGCTTCATCAGAGCCCGCTCCGCAGTCTGTTAGCGCCCAGCCGCCCACGGGCCTGATCTCCCTCTGCATAGTCGCCAGCCAGCATCAGATTTCCGCCGAACCGGCGCAGCTGCTGCGCGCCTTGGGCCTGTCGGTCAACAGCCCCATCGGCACCACCGAAATTCTCCTGGCCGCCAAGGAACTCGGTCTCACCGCCAAGCCTTATACGTCCAACTGGTCGCGCCTCGACAAACTCAAGTCGCCGCCCATCGCCGAGCTCGCCGACGGCAGCTTTATCGTCATCCTGCGCCTCCAGAACGAAGACCAACTGCTGATCGCCGACCCGCGCATCGGCCGCTCCCGCTTGGTCAGCCGCGACGAATTCGAACAGCACTGGACCGTAAGCGGTAACCCAACGGCGTTCTTCTCATCGCGCACGCGATGACGAAAAA
>CAZCPD010000158.1:0-7302 GCA_964500425.1 uncultured Rhodocyclaceae bacterium | reverse complement strand
CTGGCCGAAGTTGGGTTCCAGATTGAGAAACTGACCTACCAGACCGAGCCGGACACTCTGATTCCAGCGCTGCTCTACCTACCCATGCGCGCTGGCGGAAAGCCGGGCCGAAAGCCGGCGGTGCTGCTGGCTGCGGGCGAAGGGAAAGCAGCCTCGGCGCAAGAAGCGGAGTCCCTGGCAAATGCCGGACTGGTGGTGCTGTCGATCGACGTCGAGAAGGAGCGCATCTCCCTCGGCATCAAGCAGATGGAAGGCGACCCGTTCACCAGCTTCGTGGCCACCCATGACAAGAACAGCATCGTCAAGGGCACCGTGAAGACGGTCGATGCGCGCGGCGCGGTGATCGATCTGGGCGGCGACATCGAAGGCTATCTGCGTGCTTCCGAGGCGTCGCGCGACCGTATCGAAGATCTGCGCACCATTTACAAGGAAGGCGATACCGTCGAGTCGATGATCATCAACGTCGATCGCAAGACCCGCGGCATCAGCCTTTCGATCAAGGCGCGCGACCAGGCCGAACAGAACGACGCGATGCAGAAGCTGGCTGCCGAGAGCGGTTCCGCCTCGACCGGCACCACCAGCCTGGGCGCGCTGCTCAAGGCGAAACTGAAGACGCCTCAATAATCATCCTCCGTTGAGGCATTGAGCTTGATATGACAAAGTCCGAGTTGATCGACCGGTTGGCAGCGCGCTTTCCCCAGCTGGTGACCAAGGACGCGGATCTTGCCGTGAAGATGATCCTCGATGCGATGACCGAGGCGCTCGCGCGCGGTGATCGCATCGAAATCAGAGGCTTCGGCAGTTTTGCGCTCAACTACCGGCCGCCGCGTATCGGGCGAAATCCCAAGTCGGGCGAGAAGGTGCACGTGCCGGAAAAGCACGTGCCCCATTTCAAGGCTGGCAAGGAGTTGCGCGAGCGCGTCGATCAGGCTGGTGGCAGTCAGTAGTCAGTTATTCAGTTTCAGTTTCAGTTTCAGTTTCAGTTTCAGTTTCAGTTTCAGTTTCAGTTTCAGTGTCAGTTTCAGTGTCAGTAATCGGTCGCGGCGGATTCACCGAACCCGTCGCGGCACTGGCAGTGCCGGTCGCCAGTCTGTTCAGCGCCAAGTTGAGTGGACGAGGCGCATGTGTGTCGTGAATCAGTCCGGGCGGTATTCGTCTCTTGTTGCCGATGGCATGAGTGCGGATGCCGCCTTTTTCTGCGTGAGTGCCGATGCGTATTCTGATTTGGCTGCTGCGGGCAATTATTTTCGTCGCACTGTTTGGTCTGGCCATCAAGAACAGCGGCCCGGTCGACTTGCGTCTGTATTTCAACAGCATCTGGCAGGCGCCGCTGTCGCTCGTGATTCTCGGCTGCTTTGCCGTCGGCGCTGCGGTCGGCGCAACGGCTGGGCTCAGCACCCTGATACGGCAGCGTCGCGAGATCAGCCGCCTGCAGGATCAGTTGCATGTCCAGGCCTTGACGTCCTCCCATGCCTCGGTCAATTCCCGCCGCAACGGCGGAGCGGTGAGCGATCCCGCCGCCGTGCCCCTGAATACCCACTGACATGACCGGCGGTCTCGAAATCCAGCTCTGGTGGCTGTTGGTGCTGCCGCTGTTCTTCGTGCTCGGCTGGATCGCTGCGCGCATCGACATCAAACACCTGGTGCGGGAATCGCGCGCCTTGCCGCGTTCCTATTTCAAGGGGCTCAACTTCCTGCTCAACGAGCAGCCGGACAAGGCCATCGAAGCCTTCATCGAAGCCGCCAAGGTCGATCCGGAAACCATCGAATTGCACTTCGCGCTTGGCAACCTGTTCCGCCGCCGCGGCGAAACCGATCGCGCCATCCGCGTTCATCAGAACTTGATCGAGCGCGACAACAGCACCCAGGGGCATCGTCAGCTCAATGACGAGCAGCGCCTGCATGCGCTGGCCGAGCTCGGTCAGGATTACCTCAAGGCCGGCCTGCTCGACCGCGCCGAAGACATCTTCCTCAAACTGCGCGGCACGCAGCGCGACGAGGAGGCCCTGCGCTTCCTGCTGGAAATCTACCAGCAGGAGAAGGAGTGGCTGCGCTGCATCGACATTGCCCGCAGCCTGCCGGAGCATTCCGGGCACCTGTGGCAGAAGGAGATCGCCAACTTCTATTGCGAACTCGCCGCGTCGTCTCTGCTGCACGGCGATATCGCCGACACCCACCGCCAGCTCGACGCCGCGCTCGCCGCAAATCGCAAGTGCGTGCGCGCCACGTTGCTGCAGGGCGAAGTCGCCCTCGCCGAGGGCAACACGCCGGCCGCCATCGAGTCCTGGAAACGCATCGAGCAGCAGAGCCCGGTGTATCTCTCCCTTGCGGCGCCCAAGCTGCTCGACGCCTTCCGCAAGGAAGGACGCGAAGAGGCCGGCATCCAGCTGCTGCGCGGCTGGTTTGCGCAGCACCCATCGCTCGACCTGCTCGACACCGTTTATCAGTCGGAGCTGCAATCCGGCGGCCCGGAAGCCGCCTACCAGCTGGTGCGTGACGAACTGCGCCGCAATCCGACGCTGCTAGGCCTCGACAAGCTCTACGAGGCGCAGACGCTCATGGCGCCGCTCGAACAGCGCAGTGACCTCGAGCTCGTCCGCAACCTGATACATAACCACACCCGGCGCGTTGCCCGCTATCGTTGCGACGCCTGCGGCTTCAAGGCGCGGCAGTTCTACTGGCGTTGCCCGGCCTGCGGCGGCTGGGAGACCTACCCGCCGAAACGCACCGAAGAGTTTGATTTGACGCCTTAGCGTGAAAGTCGCGTAAGCGACTCTAAAAGCTCTCCACGCCCCTTCGCGGGAGAGAAGTTGGGGGTGAGGGAAAAGGACATGATTTTCATGATTCGGGGTGTCTTCTACAAAATCATGTCCGTTAGGGAAACACCTGCCAAGTACCCAACGTTCGGGCAAAACCCTTCGACTACGCTCAGGAAAAACGGACTGGATCAGTATTTCCTTGGACGGTCGAGAGCGGCGAGTCGAGAAGGGGGGGGCGATGTTGCTTTTCCGCTGCGCTCCGATGCGCAATGCAAGGTCCGCCACCGTTAGAATTCCTCATTTTCAGTTTGCGACGCCCGATTAACCACTTTCGACTTCGAATATGAAAATCACTGTCATTGGCACCGGATATGTTGGGCTGGTCAGCGGCGCCTGCCTTGCCGAAGTCGGCAACGATGTGCTGTGTCTCGACATCAATGCCGAGAAGGTTCGGCTGCTCAACGAAGGCGGCATTCCGATTCATGAGCCGGGGCTGGAACCGATGGTGGCGCGGAACCGCGCAGTCGGGCGGTTGCAGTTCACCACCGATGCCGCCGCGGCCGTCGCTCACGGCAACATCGTGTTCATCGCCGTCGGCACGCCGCCGGACGAGGACGGCTCGGCCGATCTGCAATACGTGCTGGCGGCGGCGCGCAGCATCGGCCAGCACATGACCGATTACAAGGTGGTCGTCGACAAGTCCACGGTGCCGGTCGGCACAGCCGACAAGGTCAACGCCGCCATCGGCGCCGAGCTGGCGGCGCGTGGCTGCGCCATTCCCTACAGCGTTGTCTCCAATCCGGAATTCCTCAAGGAAGGCGCGGCCATCGAGGACTTCATGAAGCCGGACCGCATCGTCGTCGGCAGCAGCGATCCCCAGGCCACGGAACTGATGCGTCAGCTGTATGCCCCGTTCCAGCGCAACCACGAGCGTCTGTTCGTCATGGATGTGCGCTCGGCAGAGCTGACCAAATATGCGGCGAACGCCATGCTGGCGACACGCATTTCCTTCATGAACGAACTGGCGATCCTCGCCGAGAAACTTGGCGCCGACATCGAACTGGTGCGCCAGGGCATCGGCTCCGATCCGCGCATCGGTTACCACTTCCTCTATGCCGGCTGCGGTTATGGCGGTTCCTGTTTTCCGAAGGACGTGCAGGCGCTGGTGCGCACCGCCGCCGACGCCGGCCAGCCGCTGCAATTGCTGAATGCCGTCAAGGCCGCCAACGAGGCGCAGAAGCATGTGCTGCCGAACAAGATCGTTCGCCGCTTCGGCGAGGATCTCGCCGGGCGCCGCTTTGCCATCTGGGGGCTCGCCTTCAAGCCGAACACCGACGACATGCGCGAGGCGCCGAGCCGCGTGCTGATCGACGCCCTGCTCGAACGCGGTGCGTCGGTCTGCGCCTATGACCCCGTGGCCATGCCGGAAGCCCGGCGCATCTACGGCGACGATCCGCGCATCGCCTATGCCGCCACGCCGATGGCGGCGCTGGAAGGCGCCGAGGCGCTGGCGATCGTCACGGAGTGGAAGGAATTCCGCAGTCCCGATTTCCCGATGATCAAGGCCGCGCTGAAGTCTCCGGTGATCTTCGATGGCCGCAATCTCTACGATCCGGCGCACGTCCGCGCCGCCGGTCTCGAATACCAGGCGATAGGCAGAGCATGATTCCCGTGATTCCCGATACCTCGAAGGCGCGCGTTCTCGTCGTCGGCGACGTGATGCTCGACCGCTACTGGTTCGGCGAGGTCAGCCGGATTTCGCCCGAGGCGCCGGTGCCGGTGGTCAAGATCGAGCGCGTCGAGGAGCGTCTCGGCGGCGCCGCCAACGTGGCGCGCAATGCCGCGGCGCTCGGCGCGCGCGCCAGCCTGGTTTCGGTGGTCGGCGCCGACGAAGCAGGGCGCACGCTGGAGGCGCTGCTCGCCGCCGAGGACATCAGCACCAGTCTGCACGAGGACGCCCAGTTGTCGACCACCGTCAAGCTGCGCGTGATCGGCCGTCAGCAGCAGCTGCTGCGCATCGATTTCGAGACCTGGCCGAACCATGAAGTCCTGCGCAGCAAGCTCGCCGAGTTCGAGCAGCGTCTGGCCGACTGCAACGTCGTGATTCTTTCCGACTACGGCAAGGGCGGCCTGACCCACATCACCGAAATGATTCGCCTGGCGCGCGCCGCCGGCAAGCCGGTGCTGGTCGATCCGAAGGGCGACGACTATTCGCGCTATGCCGGCGCCACGCTGCTGACGCCGAATCGCAGCGAGCTGCGCCAGGTCACCGGGCGCTGGAGCGACGATGCCGGGCTCGCCGAGAAGGCGCAGCGCCTGCGCGCCGAGCTGGGCCTGGAAGCGCTGCTGGTGACGCGCTCGGAAGAGGGAATGTCTCTGTTCCATGCGGATGGAATGCAGCACGAGCCGGCCATCGCGCGCGAGGTGTTCGACGTCAGCGGCGCCGGCGACACGGTGATCGCCGCGCTGGCGGTGATGCTGGGCAGCGGCCTGCCGCTCGCGCAGGCCATGCCTCTGGCCAACCGCGCCGCCGGCATCGTCGTCGGCAAGCTTGGCACGGCGGTCGCGACGCTTGATGAATTGAAGGGATTGCAGGGGACTCAAATATCATGACTCCATACACCATCGTTACCGGCGCGGCCGGCTTTATCGGCGCCAACATCGTCAAGGGTCTCAACGAGCGCGGCATCGACAACATCATCGCCGTCGACAACCTGACCCGCGCCGACAAGTTCCGCAACCTGGTCGATTGCGAAGTCGCCGATTATCTCGACAAGCAGGAGTTCATCGAGATGCTCGCCGAAGGCCATTTCGACGGTTGCGTCGAAGCCGTTCTGCACGAGGGCGCCTGCTCCGACACCATGGAGACCGACGGACGCTACATGATGGAGAACAACTACCGTTATTCAGTATCGTTGCTGGATTTCTGCCTCGACCAGGAAGTGCCCTTCCTGTATGCCTCGTCGGCGTCGGTGTATGGCGGCGGCAGCGTCTTCCGCGAGTCGCGCGAGTGCGAGGCGCCGCTGAACGTTTATGCCTACTCGAAGTTCCTGTTCGACCAGCTGGTGCGGCGCCGCCTGCCCGAGGCCTCTTCGCCGGTCGTCGGTTTCCGCTACTTCAACGTGTATGGCCCGCGCGAGCAGCACAAGGGACGCATGGCGTCGGTGGCTTTCCACTTCACCAACCAGTACCGCGCCGAGGGCAAGGTGCGCCTCTTCGAAGGCTGCGACGGTCGCGGCAACGGCGAGCAGCTGCGCGACTTCGTCTTCGTCGAGGACGTCGTCAAGGTGAATCTGCATTTCCTCGATGAACAGCGTTCCGGCATCTTCAATCTGGGCACCGGCCGCGCCCAGTCTTTCAACGACGTCGCGGTCGCCACCGTCAACGCCTGCCGCGCCGCGCAAGGCGAGACGGCGCTGTCGCTGACCGAATTGCAGGCGCGCGGCATCATCGAATACATCCCCTTCCCCGACGCGCTGCGCGGCAAGTATCAGAGCTTCACCGAGGCCGATCTGAGCCAGTTGCGGACGGCGGGCTATCGCGGCGAGTTCGCCACGGTGGAGCAGGGCGTCGCGAAGTACGTGACGCAGTTGCTGCGGGGCTGAAACGTTCGACCCATCGACCCATCAACCCATCGAAAAATTGACGAGAGAGAGGCGAGTGACATGATGAAAAATTTGCTGCGTTTCCTGTTCTTCTGGCTGGTCGCGACGCATTGCGCCTTCGCGGCAGTCAACATCAACACAGCCACGCGCGAGGAGCTGGAGAAGCTGACTGGCGTCGGCCCGGTCAAGGCGCAGGCGATCATCGAGGATCGCAAGAAGCATGGGCTGTACACGAACATCGAGGACATCAAGCGCGTCAAGGGCATCGGCGAGGTCACCTTCGACAGGTTGAAGGGCGAAATCAGCGTCACGTCCTCGGGCGACGCCGCCAAGCCCGCGAAGGCGCCGGCCCGGCCGGGCAACGACGAGCGGAAGCCGGCCACGAAATAATCATCCGTCCGCTGCCGCGCACAACAGTGGCGGATCAAGGGAGTCGATCATCAATACGCTGGAAAGTTATGTCGGCAACACGCCGCTGGTGCGCCTCAAGCGCATTCCGGGCAGTGACAACGAGCGCCGCAACAACGTCATTCTCGCCAAGCTGGAGGGCAACAATCCCGCTGGCTCGGTCAAGGACCGACCCGCGCTGTCGATGATCCTCGGCGCCGAGGCGCGCGGAGAAATCAAGCCGGGCGACACCCTGATCGAAGCGACCAGCGGCAACACCGGCATCGCCCTGGCGATGGCCGCCGCCGTGCGCGGTTACCGCATGATCCTGGTGATGCCGGAGAACCAGAGCGTCGAGCGGC
Organism: uncultured Rhodocyclaceae bacterium; assembly: GCA_964500425.1. GTDB lineage: Bacteria > Pseudomonadota > Gammaproteobacteria > Burkholderiales > Rhodocyclaceae > Sterolibacterium. Next base: position 189 of record CAZCPD010000158.1, on the reverse strand, counting down.
GGCAGACCATGCATGCCTTTGGCGCCGAGCTGATCCTCACCTCGAAGACCGGCGGCATGGAGGCGGCGCGCGACTTCGCCGAGAAACTGCGCGACGAAGGGCGCGGTATCATCCTCGATCAGTTCGCCAACCCCGACAATCCGCTCGCCCACTATCGCAGCACCGGCCCGGAAATCTGGCAGGGCACGC
>CAZCPD010000157.1:0-7397 GCA_964500425.1 uncultured Rhodocyclaceae bacterium | reverse complement strand
CTGCTGCGCGAGATCGACCGCATGGAGTTCTATGTGTACGAGACACGCGAACTCATCCGCGCCCGCCACCGGCCGCTGGTGTTCATCACCTCCAACAACGAGAAGGAGCTGCCCGACGCCTTCCTGCGCCGCTGCTTCTTCCACTACATCAAGTTTCCCGACAAGGAAACGATGCAGAGCATCGTCGACGTGCACTTCCCCGGCATCAAGCAGGCCCTGCTGCGCGAGGCGCTCGAAGTGTTCTTCGAACTGCGCGAAGTTCCCGGACTCAAGAAGAAGCCATCGACGTCCGAACTGATCGACTGGCTCAAACTGCTGCTCGCCGAGGACATCCCGCCCGAAGCGCTGCGCTCCAAGGATCGCAAGGTCGTCGTGCCACCGCTGCACGGCGCCTTGCTCAAGAACGAACAGGATGTGCATCTGTTCGAACGTCTGGTATTCATGGCGAGGAACAACCGATGATGAAGGCACGTTCGTTGACGAAAGTTCTGCTGCTGCTCGGCACTCTGGCATCCTTCCCGGCCAGCGCGCTGGACAAGGTGACGCTGCAACTGAACTGGTACCACCAGTTCCAGTTCGCCGGCTATTACGCGGCCCAGGAGCAGGGCTACTACCGCCAGGCCGGCCTCGACGTCGCCATCGTCGAAGCATCGCCGGACGTTGACCCCATCGTCAACGTCGTCGCCGGCAAGACCGAGTTCGGCATCGGCGGCAACAACCTCCTGCTGGCGCGCGCCGCCGGCAAGCCGGTGGTGGCGCTCGCGACGATCCTCCAGCACTCGCCCACCGTTCTGCTCGGCCACCAGCGCGACAAGACACAGAATCAGGCGCAGCATCAGCCGGATCTCGCCGGCAAGCGCGTCATGCTCGATCCGCAGTCCGATGAACTCCAGGTTTACCTGAAGAAAGCGGGTTTTCCGCTCAGCCGCCTCACCCAGGTCGACCATAGCTACGACCCGCAGGATCTCGTCAAGGGCAAGGTCGACTTCATGTCCGGCTCGCTGCTCAACGAAGCCTACTTCCTCGAACGCGCCAAGTTCGCCTATCAGGCATACAGCCCACGCGACGCCGATATCGACTTCTACGGCGACAACCTGTTCACTTCGGAACTGATGGTCCGCGACCAGGGCGACAAGGTGCGCGCCTTCCGCGAAGCCAGCCTGCGCGGCTGGCAATACGCGATGACGCACCAGGCGGAAATCGCCGACCTGATCCGCAGCAAGTATTCGCAGCGCCCCGAGCGCGATTACCTGATCTTCCAGGGCAAGCAGATGCAGGCCCTGATGGAAACCGACAAGATCGCGATCGGCCACATGAGCGCCGAGCGCTGGCAGAAGATTGCCGAAACCTATGTCAAGCATGGAATGATGGCCAAGGAAACGTCCCTGGCCGGCTTCATCTTCGACCCGACGCCGCCACCCAAGAAGGAAACCCGCGACTACACGCTGTGGGGAATGATCGGCGGCGGCGCGCTGCTGCTGGGTCTGTTCATCCTGGTTTCAGCCCGACTGGCGCGCGCCTCCTACGACCTGCGCATCGAAAAACAGCGTCAGACCGCCCTGCAGGAGCAGATCAGGGTCAATGAGGAACGCTATCGCGGCCTGTTCACCTCGATGGACAACGGCTTCGCGCTCAACGAACTCATCGCCGACAGCGACGGCAAACCGATCGACTTCCGCTTTGTCGAGGTCAATCCGGCCTTCGAGCGGGTCTCCGGCCTGCCGCGCGACAAACTGATCGGCAAGCGCGCCAAGGAGGTCTTCCAGAGCAACGAGAACGACTGGCTGGAGCAGTTCGGCGAGGTCGCCCTGAACGGCCAGCCCAAGCATGTCGAGACCTTCTCGCAGCAGACCTGCCGCTGGTTCGCCGCCGATTCCTACAGCCCGGCGCCCGGCAAGTTCGCCGTCGTCACCCAGGAAATCACCGAACGCAAGCAGATGGAAATCGCGCTCACCAAGGCCAACACCGAATTGCGCGAAAAGTATGAGGAAATCTCCAAGCTGCAGGAGAAGCTGCGCGAGCAGGCCATCCGCGACCCGCTCACCGGCCTGTACAACCGGCGCTATCTCGACGAAACCCTGGAACGCGAACTGTCGCGCGCCAAGCGCGACAACTACCCGCTCTGCGTGATCCTGATCGACCTCGACTTCTTCAAGAAGGTCAACGACACCTACGGCCACCTGGCCGGCGACGAAGTACTGAAGACCTTCGCCCGCCTGCTGCACGACCACGCGCGCCAGAGCGATATTGCCTGCCGCTACGGCGGCGAGGAGTTCATGCTGATGCTGCCGAAGATGCCGGTCAATGCTGCTGTCGATCGCGCCAACCTGCTGCGCGAAAAATTCGCCGCCACCAAAATCCCCTTCGGCGAGGCGCAGATCAGCACCACGCTGTCGATCGGCATTTCGATATTCCCCGATCACGGCCAGGCCTCCGACGAACTCACCAACAATGCCGACCAGGCGCTATACGTCGCCAAGAGCGAGGGACGTAACCGCGCCATCGTGTATTCTCCGGACACCCCGGCCAAGCCGCACGGCTGAGCCGGCGCCGGCCACGGATTGCCAGGAACATGCTGATCGACTTCTTCCTGCACCTCAAGGCCGCCCGGCTGCCGGTGTCGACGCGCGAGTTCCTGACGCTGCTGGAGGCCCTGCAGCAACGGCTGGCCGGGCACAGCCTCGACGACTTCTACTTTCTGGCGCGCACCTGCCTGATCAAGGACGAGTCGCACTACGACAAGTTCGACCGCGCCTTCGGCGTCTATTTCAGAGGCATCACCGAACTGCCCGGCCTCGATGCGGAAATCCCCGAGGACTGGCTGCGCCTGATGATGCAGAAACACCTGACGGCCGAGGAAAAGGCCAAGCTTGAAAAGCTCGGCTGGGACAAGCTGATGGAGCAGTTCAAGGAACGCCTCGCCGAACAGAAGGAGCGCCACGAAGGCGGCAACAAGTGGATCGGCACCGGCGGCAGCTCGCCGTTCGGCCACGGCGGCTACCATCCCGAAGGCATCCGTGTCGGCGGCCCCTCGGCCGGCAACCGAACCGCCGTCAAGGTCTGGGAACAGCGCGACTATCGCAACCTCGACGACTCGATCGAACTCGGCACGCGCAACATCACGGTCGCCCTGCGCCGCCTGCGCCGCTTCGCGCGCGAAGGCGCGGCCGAAGAGCTCGATCTCGACGGCACCATCCGCGGCACGGCGGAAAATGCCGGCTGGCTCGACTTGAAGATGCGCCCGGAGCGCCACAACAAGGTCAAGGTGTTGCTGTTCCTTGATGTAGGCGGCTCGATGGATGACCACATCAAACTCTGCGAAGAGCTGTTCTCCGCGGCGCGCAGCGAATTCAAGCATCTCGAATACTTCTACTTCCACAACTGCATCTACGACTACGTCTGGAAGGACAACCATCGCCGCAAGACGGAACGCTACGCGCTCGTCGACGTCCTGCACAAGTACGGCGACGACTACAAGCTGATCCTCGTCGGCGATGCGACCATGAGCCCCTACGAAATCGTCCAGCCCGGCGGCAACATCGAATACATGAACGAGGAATCCGGCGCGGTCTGGCTGGGCCGCCTGCTCGACAAATACCCGCATGCCGTCTGGCTGAACCCGGAACCGCAGCGCCTCTGGGACTATCGCCACTCGATCCAGATCATCCACAACATCGTCGGCGGCCGCATGTTTCCGCTGACGCTGGACGGACTCGAACAGGCGATGCGGCAGCTCAACAAATGACGCAGCCTCATTTCTATCACTTTGGATATACTCGACCCACACACGGAATCCGCCGGAGACGACAACCCGACAGGTTGAGCCTCATGGCCATAGTGCCTACAATGGCCGTTCCCGGACATGCCGTCCGCCGCGCCCTGTCCGATCCTGGCTTCCGGCGAACGGACTAAAGCCGCGTTGAATATCGTCAGCCACTTGCCAGCCAACCAGAGTGTCCCAGATGACCGATGCCATTGACCGGAAGAATGCATTGAAGGAACTGGAGCAGCAGCACGCCGTTCTTTCGAACCAGCTGGAAACCTCACCTGACGCGATACTTCTGGTCGACGTCCAACGCCGCATCCTTTCCTGCAATCGCCAGTTCGTCGATCTCTGGAAAGTCCCTGCCAGACTGCTGAAAGCCGGGCAGGACGAAGCCGTGCAGGAACTGCTCGCCAGCCAGCAAAGCGACCCCCTCGCCTATGGCGCCTGGGTCAGGCGGATCTACGAGGACCAGGCCGAGGTGCGCGGCGACGAAATGCTGCTCAAGGACGGCCGCATCGTCGAATGCCATTCCGCGCCGCTGTTTCAGAAAACGGGTGCTAAACGCAAGCAGCATCTCGGTCGCGCATGGTATTTCCGCGACATCACCCAGCGCAAGCGCGCCGTGGAAGCGCTGGAAATGGCGGCCTCCGTGCAGCACGCGATCGGCGACGCGATCATCATCGTCGACCTCGCCAACATCGTCCTCGCCGTGAATCCCGCCTTCACGCAGATCACCGGCTACCCGGCAGACGAAGTCATCGGCAAGGACATCATGCTGCTGGCGGCAAACCAGCAGGATCGCCACTCCTATTCGAAAATTGGCAAGACGGTGCTGGAGCGCGGATTCTGGCGCGGCGAGGTCTGGAATCGCCGCAAGACCGGCGAAGAACACCTCGAGTGGATGGAAATCTACAACGTCGCCGACGAACAGGGCGAGGTTCTGCATCGCGTCATCCTGTTTTCGGACATCGCCGACCAGAAACTCTCCGAAGAAACGCTGCTGCGCCAGACCAACTACGACCCGCTCACCGAACTGCCCAACCGCCGCCTGTTCCTCGACCGGCTGAAACACGAGGTCAAGAAAGTCCATCGCGAAGGCCTGATGCTGGCCCTGCTGTTCATCGACCTCGACCGTTTCAAGGAGGTCAACGACACACTCGGCCACAAGCTCGGCGACCAGCTGCTGGTCGAAGCGGCCCGACGCATCGCCGCCAGCGTGCGCGAATCCGACACCGCGGCACGCCTCGGCGGCGACGAATTCGCCGTCATCCTCTCGGAGATGGCCGACCCTTCGAGCGTCGACCGCATCGTCGAAAGCATCCTGCACACCCTGATCGCCCCCTTCCAGATCGGCAACGAAAAGGTCTATCTTTCGACCAGCATCGGCATCACGGTGTATCCGAACGACGCCACGCGGATCGACGACCTGCTCAAGCACGCCGACCAGGCGCTCTACGCCGCCAAGAGCGCCGGGCGCAACTGTTCGAGCTACTTCACCAATACCCTGCAGCAGGCCGCCGAAGCGCGCATGCGCCTCTCCAACGACCTGCGCGGCGCCCTCGAAGGCAACCAGTTCCGCGTTTATTACCAACCCATCATCGAGCTGGCGACTGGCAGCGTGCACAAGGCCGAGGCACTGATCCGCTGGCAGCATCCCGAGCTGGGCATGGTCAGTCCGGCGACCTTCATCCCGCTCGCCGAAGACATGCGCATGATCATCGAAATCGGCGACTGGGTATTCAAGGAGGCGGCGCGGCAGGCGAAACGGCTGCGCGCCACGCATCACCCGGAGTTCCAGATCAGCGTCAACAAGTCGCCGGTGCAGTTCAACAACGACGACATCCTCTACAAGGGCTGGTTCGACCATCTGGCCGATCTGGATCTGCCCGGCGCCAGCATCTCCATCGAAATCACCGAAGGCCTGCTGCTGGCCTCGGCCGCCAAGGTCGCCGACCGCCTGATCGAATTCAACCGGGCCGGCATCCAGGTCTCGCTCGACGACTTCGGCACCGGCTATTCCTCGCTGTCCTATCTCAAGAAATTCGACATCGACTATCTCAAGATCGACCAGACCTTCGTCCGCGATCTCGAAGTCGACCCCAACGACAAGGCGCTCTGCGAAGCCATCATCGCCGTGGCCCACAAGCTCGGTCTTCAGGTGATCGCCGAAGGCGTCGAAACGGAAGGCCAGCGTCAATTTCTCGCTGCGGCCGGCTGCGACTACGCACAGGGCTACCTGTTCTCCAGGCCGGTGCCCGCCAACGAATTCGAGCAGTATCTGGCCAAACTGCGCGGTTGAACCTGACAGCCCGGCGAGGCGATCTCCCCGCCGGGGATGGGCGTAACATGAGCGGTTTTCCAACCATGGAGACCGCCATGTTCAACATGCCGCATGCCGCATCGCATCCAATCCGCAAGCTTCGCTCAGTCCTGTTCGGCGCGGTGCTCGCCCTGGCCCTGCCGGCCACCGCGCAGGCCGACCTGACCAGCCTCGGCAGCAAGGAAGCCGGCGCCGGACTCAAGGAAGCGCTCGTACGCGGCGCCGAATTCGCCGTTGCGCAACTCGGCAAGCCGGATGGCTTTCTCGGCAACCCGCAAGTGAAGATCACGCTGCCCGAATCGTTGCAGAAAGTCGAAAGCCTGGGCCGCAAGCTCGGCCTCGCCAGGCAGGCCGACGAACTCGTCGACACCATGAACCGCGCCGCCGAATCCGCCGTCGTTGAAGCCCGGCCCTTGCTGGTAAACGCCGTGAAGAATCTGTCGGTCAAGGACGCCAAGGACATCCTGGCCGGCCCGCCCGACGCCGCCACGCAGTACTTCCGGAAGACCACCTCGGCGCAGTTGAACCAGAAGTTCCTGCCCATCGTCCGGAAAGCCACCGCCAGGGTCGGTCTCGCCGACAAGTACAACGCCTTCGCCGGCAAGGCCGCCAAATTCAAGCTGATAGAGGAACAGGATGCGAACCTCGACGGCTATGTGACACAGAAAACGATGGACGGGTTGTTCCTGATGATCGCCGAACAGGAACAACAGATCCGCCAGGATCCGCTCGGCAGCGGCAGCGCGCTGCTCAAGAAGGTTTTCGGCGCGATAGGCCAGTAAGTCAGCAGGCCCGTCAGCGGCGCCCGCAGGGAAATGAATGACATGCGGGACCTGAACGTGAGTGCGCCCCGCTCGGGCGCCCTGCCGGGCGCACCAAAACAAAAAGCCCGCCCGGCAAGGCCGGACGGGCTCGAATCAACGACTCGGTGGATCAGCCCTTGACGGCGCTGAAGCTCCAGGTGCCGTGATAAGCGCAAGCCGTCACCATCAGCGTGGTGGCGACCAGGAACACCGTATTGAAGAACTTCTGCATGTTTACCCCCTTCAACAGTTTGAATTCAAAAAGAAGTGACGGACGTCACGGTCGTTTTATACCGCTCATGCAGAACCTTGTCAATCGCCCGTTCGGGCCGCAACATGAACGAACCCGACCCTTCAAAAAACAACCCCGCCTCTTCGAAAAGCGGCGGGGTTGCCAGGTAGCAACGGGAACGCGGTATCGAACGAAACAACAGTCCGCGCAGAGCTAGCTCGCTAGCAAACCTTGAGAGTTGTCGTATTGCAGCACGCAGCAGGCCCGCTCGGCGGC
>CAZCPD010000156.1:0-7525 GCA_964500425.1 uncultured Rhodocyclaceae bacterium | reverse complement strand
TCGGCGCGGTGAGCCAGTATCAGCAGATCGGGGCGGCGATCCAGCGTCGCCAGCGCGGTCTCAAGGGTCGGCAGCGGCGCCGGCAACAAGTGACCGACCAGGTTTCCGTCCGGCCTTCCGGCTTTGCCGAGCAGTGCCGCCAAGCGTTCGCGGTTGCGCTCCAGGGTGGCTCGTTCGGTACTCAGTCGGGCTTGTGCCGCCTGCCGGTCGCGGACCAGACGACGCCGGTCATAACCGGACGCCTCTCCGGCGCGGGCCAGTTTGCCGACGATGGTCTCGACGCGCGTGAAGCGTTGCGCCCAGACCTCCATGGCGAGAACGGTTTGCTGTTCCCGCAAGACTTCGTAAAAGCGGCGGCGAATCTCGGCGACCAGGTCGGCACGCCGCACGGTACTGCCTGCCACGGCCGCGTCGACGCGCCGTTCGGCGGCTTCCAGGCGCAGTCCTCGGCGCCCGGACAGGTCGAAGGTTTGCGCGATTTGCCAGGTTTCATCGACCGAACCGGGTGCGCCGCGCATGCGCTCGCGGTCGTAGCTTAGTGTGGGGTTGGGCCACAGGCCGGCCATGGCGGCATCGGCTTCGGCAACGGCGCGGGTACTGCGTTCAAACGCGGCGAGTTCGCTGCGCGCCAAGCCCAGGCGCAGCGCCTCGGCCTCGGTCAGGGCCTGTGCGCTGGCCGTCAGCGGCAGCGCGAAATACAAAAGGAGAATAAAGCGTCGCATCGGAATCCTCGAAATGAAATTGAAAAGAGGAAATGCCGAGCGGCGGACACAGACACAGCCGTAAAGCCGTCACACTGCGTCACGCAGTGCATGGAAACGAAGTCTCGCCGCTCAGATGCGAGCAGCGGGAGGACGATCGGACAGCGGGGGGATATGCGACGTAAAGGACGTCGACGGCGTTGATGGCGGCAAGGCCGCGCCAGCGATTGGCAAGCCCGTCGGGTGCGTCGGCAGCATCAGGGTGAACGCCGGATGGAAATGACAACCGTGCTGGCCTTCGTCGCCGTGCTTCGTCATGTCGCCATCCGGCAACATGCCAGCCACGGAACACGACGATGGAGTCTCCTGGCTGACTTCGCCGTCATGACGATGATCATGGCCATGTGCATGAAAATGATCCGAGACCGCCATACTCTCGACGTAGCCACGGATGGCGTGACTCGCCGACCAACTCGCCTGAGTCGGAACAAGCAGCATCAACAGAATCAGCACAAGGCGACGCATGGCCGCGGATGTTACACGACTGGATTCCAGATGGGAATCAATTTCATTTGGCGCACAACGGCGATTCGCTGTCGGGTCAAGCGAGCGAGTGATTTGTGGGGCGCAACCGCCCCCGCTCCATACACCGCAGCCAGCGGCAGGCTCCGTCCGGGTTCGGCGTCACTTCATGGCTGGCGATGCTTCCCGGACAGACGAACCGAAGTCTCATCCAGCATCTCCAGGAACACCCGCGTCTTCGCCGGCATCAGCCGGCGGCCGGGGAACACCGCCCAGGCCGTGACTGCCGGGCAACACCACTCGGGCAGTACGCGCACCAGCGCGCCGCTCTTGACGGACGGCGCAGCGAATTGATCGGCGACGGCGACGATGCCGCAGCCGGCAGCGGCCAGGCGCACCAGTAGTTCCGGCGAATTGGCGATGCTGCGTGCCGGCGGCAAACCTTCCCAGCGCGTCTTGCCGCGCATCAGCTGCCACGGCACGGCGCCGCCGCTGCGGCTGAGCAGGCACAGCGCATCGTGCTGCATGAGAGCGGACGGGGCGTCGGGCAGGCCGCGTTGCGCCGTGTACCGCGGCGACGCGTAGAGGCCGACTTCCAGTTGCGCGATGCGCCGGGCCGTCAGGCTGGCGTCATCGGGCAGATCCCCCATGCGGATCGCCAGATCGAAATTCTCGGCCAGCACGTCAACGCGGCGCGGCGAGAGATCGAGTTCGAGGACGATCCGCGGATAGCGCGCGACGAATGCCGGCAGCATTTCGCCAAGCGAGAATGTGGCGAAGTCGCCGGGCATCGAGACGCGCAACCGGCCGCTCGGCTCGGCCTGGCGGTGCTCGACGAAGGCGGCGGCGGCCTCCACCTCCGCCGCCACCTGACGCGCATGATCGAGCAGGCTGGCGCCGAACTCCGTCAACACCAGCCTGCGCGTGGTTCGTTGCATCAGGCGCTCGCCGAGGCGCGCTTCGAGATGCGTCATGCGCCGCGAGACGGTCGACTTGGGCAGGCCGACACGCTCGGCGGCGCGGCTGAAGCTGCCGGCATCGACGATGCGGGCGAACAGCAGCAGGTCGTTGGCTTCGATGTTCATGAGTCGGGTCCGGAGGCAATCCGCGATTGTTCCATTATAGGAACAATGTTGTGCATTAAGCGATCTTCTGTTCCGTTTTAGCCAACCCTATAGTTCAGTCACAGCGCCACACATCCCGACCACTGCACACTGACCACTGAACAAGGAGCCCGTCATGAACATCCTGCAAATCAACTCCAGCGCCCAGCGCCAGAACTCCCAATCGACACGCCTCGCCAACGCCATCGTGACGCGTCTTGTCGCCTTGCAGGCGGCGGCCGGCGGCAAGTCGGCGAGCAGCGCAAGCATCGCAAGCATCGTCGTGCGCGACCTGGCGCAGACGCCGCATCCCGTGCTCGACGAGGCCGCGCTGCAGGCGCTCGGCACGCCGGCGGAGCAGCGCACGCCGGGACAGGCGGCGCGCGTCGCCCTCGACGACGCGCTGATCGCCGAAATCCAGGCCGCCGACGTGCTGGTGCTAGGCGTGCCGATGTACAACTTCGGCATCCCGGCGCAACTGAAGAACTGGCTCGACGCCATCGCCCGCGCCCGCGTGACCTTCCGCTACACGGAAAACGGTCCCGAGGGGCTGCTCAAGGGCAAGCGGGTTTACGTCGCCCTGGCGCGCGGCGGCGTGCATCGCGACAGCCCGGAGGACACCCAGGTGCCTTACCTGAAGACCATCCTCGGCTTCCTCGGCATGACCGACGTCAGCTTCTTCTATGCTGAAGGACTGGCCATGGGCGCCGAGGCCGTCGAAAAGGCGCAGCGCCAGGCGCATGAGGACATCGAAGCCGCGCTGGCATGATGCAGGACTTGAGGGAGCCTCTCAACGAACATCCAGTGGGAGCGGCCTCCCGGCCGCGATTATCTTCCGGTGGAGAATATTCGTGGCCAGGAGGCCACTCCCACAATGACCTCGATCGGCCGGAGAGCCGCATGGATATTGGCGCCCCGAAAGAAACGCCCCGAAGGAAGTGGCCTTGGGCCAGCCCCTTGGGGGACTCTCCGAGCATTGCTCAAAACTTAGGCAAGGAGCACAGCATGAACGCCCCCGAACTCATCCGCGCCAGCGAAACCGTGCTTCGCACGCGCTCACTCGAACGGACTCTCACCGGGCAGGAAGTCATGGATGGCGCCGGCGTGCGCATCAACCGCATTGTCACCCAGGCCTTGCAGCGCCGCCTCGACCCCTGGCTGATGCTCGATGCATTCCGCAGCGACGATCCGAACGACTACATCGCCGGCTTTCCAGATCACCCGCACCGCGGCTTCGAGACCATCACCTACATGATCGCCGGACGCATGCGCCACCGCGACAGCGCCGGCCACGAAGGCCTGCTGCAGAACGGCGGCGTGCAATGGATGACAGCGGGGCGCGGCGTGATCCACTCGGAGATGCCCGAACAGCAGGACGGCGTCATGGAAGGTTTCCAGCTCTGGCTCAACCTGCCGGCGCGCGACAAGCTGGCGACGCCCTGGTATCGCGACATCCCGGCCGCGGAAATTCCCGTTTTCCGGACGGTGGCCGGCGCGACGGTGAAGGTCATCGCCGGCGCCAGCCACGGCGTCCAGGGCGCGATGCAGCGCGAAGCCACCGCGCCGCTCTACCTCGACGTGCACCTGCCCGCCGGCGCCCGCTTCGCGCAGACCCTGCCGGCGACGCACAACGCCTTCCTCCACGTCTATCGCGGCGCGGCGAGCGTTTGCGACAAGACCGTCGGCGAGCGACAACTGGCCATCCTCGCCAACCGTGAAGACGCCGACGGCATCGTCGTCGAAGCCACGCGGGACAGCCGCCTGCTGCTGATCGCCGGCCGCCCGCTGGGCGAACCCATCGTCCAGCATGGTCCGTTCGTGATGAACAGCGAGGAAGAAATACGCGCGGCGTTCGCCGATTACCGGGCCGGGCGCTTCGGCGGCTGAGGCTGCCCGTGGGAGCCCCTCAAGGGTTGGCCCAAGGCCACTTCCTTCGGGGCGTTTCCTTCGATCACGGACTCCCGGCCGCGAAGGCAGTGCGCGCGGAACGAATCGCGGCCAGGAGGCCGCTCCCACAAGTGAAGTGCGCCGAGAGGCGCATGGATACTCGATCTCCGCGCAACGATGCGTGGAGAACCGCATGGATGCTTATTCTCCGAGGATCGACCTATCCCGCCACCGCCACCGGCGCCGGCGGCGGAGGCGGCTCGGCCAGCCACAGGCACTTGCCCTTGCTCTCCTTGGCGACCTCGGCGAGCACGCGTTCGTGCTCGGCCAGTTCCTCGTCGCTGGCGCGCAGGACGATCAGCGGCGCCTTGGCGCCGCCGGCCAGCAGCGCCGCGTCGGTCGCCGGTGCATCGTCGAGATCCATCAACAGCGTGTCCTGGCCGCGCGTCATCGCCAGATAGACTTCGGCGAGCAGTTCCGCGTCGAGCAGCGCGCCGTGCAGCTGACGCCCGGAATTGTCGACGTCGAACTCCTTGCACAGCACGTCCAGCGAGTTCCGCCGCCCCGGCCGCATGTCGCGCGCCAGCTTGAGGGTATCGACGATGCTCGCCGCCACTTCGGCGAGCGGTGGCTTGCCGAGCAAGGCAAATTCGTTGTCGAGGAAGCCGCGGTCGAATTCGGCGTTGTGGATCAGCAGCTCGGCGCCCTGGATGAACTCGATGAACTCGCTGGCGATCTCGGCGAACTTCGGCTTGTCGGCGAGATCCTCGTTGCTGAGGCCATGTACCGCCTGGGCCGCGGCGTCGATCTGGAATTCGGGATTCAGATAGACATGGTAGCGGCGCTGCGTCGGCTTGCGGTCGATCAGTTCGATGCAGCCGATTTCGATGATGCGGTGCCCCTTCTTGTAGTCGAGGCCCGACGTTTCCGTATCGAGAACGATCTGGCGCATGCTCAGGCTCCCCCGTTCCTGCCGCTGCGGATGCTGTCGATGCCGCGCCGCGCCAGCGCGTCGGCGCGCTCGTTCTCGACATGGCCATTGTGGCCGCGCACCCACAGCCATTCGACGCGATGGCGCGCCGCCTCCTCGTCGAGGATGCGCCAGAGGTCGGCGTTCTTCACCGGCTGCTTGTCGGCCGTGCGCCAGCCGCGCTTCTTCCAGCCGTGGATCCATTCGCTGATGCCCTTCTGCACATACTGCGAGTCGGTGTGCACGCGCGCCTGCACCGGTCGCTTGAGCGTCTTCAGCGCCTCGATCACCGCCATCAGTTCCATGCGGTTGTTGGTGGTCGCCAGCTCGCCGCCGAAGATTTCCTTCTCGACGCCGCCCTGCGCCGCGCCGGCGCGCAGGATGGCGCCCCAGCCGCCCGGCCCGGGATTGCCGCTGCAGGCGCCATCGGTATAGATGTCGACGATATCCGCTGCTGCGCTGTGGGATGGAGGATTCTCGCTCATGGTTTCTCGATATCGGTGCTCGTGATGCGGTTGATGTGGATGCGCGAGCTGGGTCGCGGCCGTGGCTGGCTGGGCGCCACCGCCGCCAGCGCCTTGGCCCGCGCCATGCGCTCGCGCCAGGTCGGCATGATCGGGCGCATGCCATGCACGCGCTTGATCGCCTGGATGATGTAGGTCGCCCCGCCGTACGGCCACCAGCGGTTGCCGGCCAGTTCGATGAAATGCCAGCGCTGCAGGCGGTTCTCCTGGCTGAAAGGCGGCGCATAGCAGCCGAAGCTGCCGCTGTGCGCCTCGAAACCGAGCAGCGCGAACCAGTCCTTGAGGCGCCGTACGCTCAGGTACTGGCCGCGCCAGGGCGGCGCGGCATCGGCGGCGCGCGTGAAGCGGCGGCGCAGGCCCCACAGGCTGAAGGGATTGAAACCTGTGACGATGACGCTGCCTTCCGGCACCAGCACGCGTTCGACCTCGCGCAGGATCTGGTGCGGCGATTCATGGAACTCGAGCAGATGCGGAAGGATCACAAGATCCATGCTGGCGTTGGCGAAAGGAAGATAATGCGGATTGGCCAGCATCCCGGCGCTGCGCTGCACGCTGCCGGCCTCCTTGCCGGCATGGTTGTCGTCGCAACGCAGGCGGAACGGCATGCGGTTGGCGCGCAGGAAATCGCACTGCGGCAGGCCCAGCTGCACGGCGTTGAAACCGAAGATGTCGGCGACCAGCAGATCGTACTTGGCCTGCTCCCATTGCAGCACATACTGCCCCTGGGGAGAGGCGAGCCAGTCATCGAATCCCTGGATAGACATCGTCCGCCGCCGAATGAGAATGGAAAATCGAAAATGGAAAATCGAAAACCGAGAACGCGCGGGAACTGCCGCCATGAATAACCAAACCGCCACTGACCACGAGCCATACCGGATCGTCCCCATCGCCGCGTTTCGCGACAACTACATCTGGCTGCTGCGCCAGGGCGACCGGACTGACGCCATCGTTGTCGATCCGGGCGATGCCGCGCCCGTCCTCGAATACCTCGCGCGGGAGGGGCTGAGACTGTCCGCCATCCTCGCCACCCACCATCACGGCGACCATGTCGGCGGCATCACGGCGCTGCGCGCCCGCTTCCCCGACATCCCGGTCTACGGTCCGGCCGACGAAGCCATCGACACCCTGACCGTGCGGCTCGGCGACGTCGACCGGCTCGAACTGCCGCCGTTCGACGCGTGTTTCGCACGCTTCGAAATCCTCGCGGTGCCCGGCCATACGCGCGGCCACCTCGCCTATTATGATCGAAACCACCTGGGCTGTGGCGCCCTGTTCTGCGGCGACACGCTGTTCTCGGCCGGTTGCGGCCGTCTTTTCGAAGGCTCGGCGCGGCAGATGCAGCACTCGCTGGCGCGCCTGAAAGCCCTGCCGCCGCAAACGCGCATCTACTGCGCCCATGAATACACCGAAGCCAACCTGCGCTTCGCCCGCGCCGTCGAACCCGACAACGCCGCGCTCGCCGAATACAGCGCGCACGTCGCCCGACTGCGCGCCGCGGGCCAGCCCAGCCTGCCATCGACGCTGGCGCAGGAGCTGGCGATCAACCCCTTCCTGCGCTGGGACGCGCCCGCCGTTCAGGAGGCCGCCAGCCGCTTCCGCGGCCGGCCGCTGCGTGACCTGGCCGAGCCGGTCGAGGTCTTCGCGGCGATCCGCGAGTGGAAGGACGGCTTCTAGGGCGTGTTTCCCCGACACGTAGGTTGGGTTAGGCGCGGCTTCTTGCGCCGTAACCCAACGTTGCCAGCAGTGAAGCGCGCGGAAAATCAGTCAGACATGTTGGGTTACGCGGCAAAGCCGCTAACCCAACCTACATGAACCTTC
>CAZCPD010000155.1:0-7532 GCA_964500425.1 uncultured Rhodocyclaceae bacterium | reverse complement strand
TGACGCCTTCCTCGGAAATCTTGCGCAGCGCGCCGAGCGAGAACACCTGAAAGCCGCCCGAATCGGTGAGGATGGGGCCGTCCCAGCCCATGAAGCGGTGCAGGCCGTCATGCGCGGCAATGATCCCGGTGCCCGGCCGCAGCCAGAGGTGGAAGGTGTTGCCGAGCACGATCTGCGCGCCGATCTCGCGGATCTCGTCGGGCGCCATCGCCTTGACCGTGCCGTAGGTGCCGACCGGCATGAAGGCCGGCGTATCGACCGTGCCGTGGGCCAGCGTCAGGCGGCCGCGGCGGGCAGGGCCGTCGCGGGTGAGGAGTTCGAAGTTCATGATGCGTCGCGGGGAGGTTGGTCGGCCCGATTCAGCAGCATGGCATCGCCATAGCTGAAGAAGCGGTAGCGCTGGTTGATCGCGTGCGCATAGGCGTCACGGATGCGGTCGATGCCGGCGAAGGCCGAGACCAGCATCAGCAGCGTCGACTTGGGCAGGTGGAAATTGGTCAGCAGTACATCGACGACGCGGAAGCGGAAGCCCGGCAGGATGAACAGTTCGGTCTCGCCGGCGCCGGCTTGCAAGGCGCCTGTGTCGTTCAGCACCGCCGATTCCAGCGTGCGCAACGTGGTGGTGCCGACGGCGACGATGCGGCCGCCGGTGCGCCGCGTTTCCTCGATCGCGGCGATGGTGGCTTCGGGCAGGATGTAGCGCTCGCGGTGCATCTGGTGCTCGGCAAGGTTTTCCGTGCGTACCGGCTGGAAGGTGCCGGCGCCGACGTGCAGCGTTACATAGGCGATGCGACAGCCACGCGCCTGCAAGGCTGCGAGCAGCGCGTCGTCGAAATGCAGGCCGGCGGTCGGCGCCGCCACCGAGCCGTGTTCGCGCGCGAACACCGTCTGGTAGCGGGATTCGTCGGCTTCGGCGGCGCTGCGGTCGATGTAGGGCGGCAGCGGCAGGCGGCCGTGGCGTTCGAGCAGGTCGATGACGTTGCCATCCTGGGGGAAGCGCAGGTGGTAAAACTCGCCCTCGCGCGCCAGCACTTCCGCTTCGAGCGCGCCTTCGAGATGCAGCAGGCTGCCCGGCTTCGGCGGCTTGCTGGCGCGGATCTGCGCCAGCACCTCGTGCGCGTCGGTGACGCGTTCGACCAGCACCTCGATCTTGCCACCGCTATCCTTGACGCCGTACAGGCGCGCGTGCAGGACGCGCGTGTCGTTCATCACCAGCAGGTCGCCGGGGCGCAGCAACCGGGCGAGATCGACGATGGAGCGATCTTCGAGGCGCCCTTCCGCGACGGCCAGCAGGCGGCTGGCGCTGCGCTCGGCGAGCGGCTGCTGGGCGATCAGTTCGGGCGGCAGGACGTAGTCGAAATCGCCGAGACTCAGTTGCGCCAGTGAGCCGGCCAGGGCGGCCAGCGACGCCGTCGATGCATCTGTCGAAGTGTCGGTTGGTAACATGGGAGTTGAAGCGCTGCGAGGAATCGCGGATAATGCGCCCTCTTTGCAGCGATGCGAAGTTGCGCGGCCGCCATTTTATGCGACCCGCGGCATTTCAAGACGCCGGTGCTTCAAAAATACCGGCATCACCCTGCCCGGGTGGCGGAATAGGTAGACGCGACGGTCTCAAACACCGTTGCCGCAAGGCGTGCCGGTTCGATTCCGGCTCCGGGCACCAACCACGACAGGCTTCAGGCGTTGAAGGGGCTCCGCTCGCACAGCGCGCGGAGCCGGATGAATATGTCCGTACTCTGGCCGGAAGTCGAATCTCCACGTCCTTCGTTTGCCTGCAGCGTCTTCCGCATCGTCTCCGGTGGTCAGACCGGCGCCGATCGCGCGGCGCTCGACTGGGCGATCGGGCACGGCCTGCCGCATGGCGGCTGGTGCCCGAAGGGTCGGCTGGCCGAGGACGGGGCGATCGATCGCCGCTACGCCCTGCAGGAAACGCGGACGACGGATTACCTCGATCGCACCCGGCAGAACGTCATCGACAGCGACGCCACGCTGATCCTGAACCTCGGCGAGTTGAACGGCGGTTCACGGGCGACGCAGCGCTTCGCCGAGGACTTGGGGAAACCCTGCCTGCTCGTGCAACTCGACGCCGCCGCGCAAGCCGACGAAGCCGAAGTCGACCGCGTGCGCGCCTGGCTGGCGGCCGGCCGTGTCGCCGTCCTCAACGTCGCCGGACCGCGCGAGAGCAAGCGGCCCGGCATCTATCACCAGACCCTGGCATTCCTCGATCGTTTGCACGCCTGAGCCTTCACGCCCGCGGGTGCGCCGCGCGGAATTCGCCCGGCGTCATGCCCGTCCAGCGTTTGAATGCACGCTGGAAGGTGCTCTGCTCCTGGTAGCCGAGCATGAAGCTGATCTCGGCGAGCGAGACGGTATCGTCGCACAGCAGGTTTTCGGCGCGCGTGCGGCGCACCGATTCGCACAGCGCGCGGAAGCTCGTCCCGGCGTCGGCGAGGCGACGGTTCAAGGTGCGCGACGACAGGGCCAGTTGCGGCGCGATCGATTCGACGCTGGCCATCCCCCGGGCGAGTTCATGGGCGATGAGTTCGCTCACGCGGCATGCCAGATCGTGCGTCCGATCCGTCTCCCGCTCCAGTGCGCGCAAGGACGCCTCGGCTTGCGCCTCGACGATGGGCCGCATCTCGGGCACGTGTGTGGCGACGGGCAGTTCCATGGTCCAGGACGGGAAGACGGCGCGCGTCTCCTGGCGGCTGAAATGCAGGCGCGGGCCGAGCATGCGCTCGTAGCCCGCGATGTCGTCGGGGCGCGGGTGATGGAAATGGAACTCGCCGGCGATGTCCGCGCGGCCCGTCAGCCACTGGCTGAGGCCCAGCATCGCGCCGGCCCAGATCTGCTCCATCGCCGGCGGCGGGACGGAGGCTTCCGTACCCCCAGCGCCCCAATGGAAGGTCGCTTCGCCGGTCCTGGCGCGCCGGTGGATGCGTGTGTAGCCGGTGTCGTCGACGAGGCGGCAATAGCGGCAGAAATGCTCGGCCGCCTCGCCCAGTGTGTCGCAGGACAGCAGTACCTGGCCGGCGATCCCCAGGTGGCGTACTTGCAGCGCCGCGCCGATCTTGAGCGGCAGATCGGGTTCGTTCAGCCGCTCGGCGATTTCGCTCAGCAGATTGAACCAGCGCGTGCGCGCCGTCGGCCCGCGCGGCACCTCGGCCATCAGCTCGGCCAACTCGGGCAGGGCGGCGCTGCGTGATTGCAGGTAATCGACCAGCAGACGCGCGAAGGCGCTGGGCACCATCCCGAGGGGATCGGGGGTAACGCTGTTCGGCGCGAGATTCTTCGGCTTCATGGGGTGCAGGGAGGCGGGTTCCTGCTCACTCATAGTGGGTCCACATGCGCAGGACCCGAACGGTTTTCTCTTTGAGAAAAACTTCGTACACGATGCGGTGCTGGATGTTGATGCGGCGAGAAAATGCGCCAGCAAGATCGCCGACCAGTTTTTCGAATGGCGGCGGGTTCTGGAACGGATCGTCGGCGAGAATTTCGAGTAACGCTTGGGCTTTCGGCTTGAGTCCGCTTGCGGCAAGCTTCTTGGCGTCCTTCAACGCTTGTTTTGCATAAACAAGCGACCAACTCACCACTTGAGCGCCTTTGCGCTCTTGGCGAGAGGTTCGGCCATTCCTGTCTTGATGGACTCGCGCATGCCAGGCACGGCCAATAGGTACAAGGTTTCCTGGATTGCGCTCCAGTCTTCGGCCGATAGCAGCACGGCGCTGCTGCGTTTTCCGGAAATGACGATGGGCTCGTGCGACTCCGCCGCCTGATCGATCAGCCGGTACAGATTCGCGCGAGCTTCACTGGCGGTCAGGGTATGCATTTCATTCTCCTTCAAGGAACGAACGGACGGTACGCGTATGCGTACGTATTGTCAAGCAAGGATTCACGTCACGGCCGGACAACAGGGGGTGGCGCATTTAGACAATCGAATGGCTGTTCCTGCCAAGATGCGCGGCGCAGCGCCGCCTATCATGCGGCCATCGTCCAGTTCGCATACCCGCGCCCAACAGACCATGACCTCGACCCAATCCAGCAACCCCCTGACGGCGACGCTCGCCGGACTTCGCGACTTGTTCCGTGAGCGCACGCCCATCGGCCAACTTGCACCGCAGGACCGGCTCGATGGCATGACCTGCCTGATCACTGGCGCGAATTCCGGGCTGGGGCTGGGCACTGCCCGCATCCTGGCGGGGCTCGGCGCGCGGCTGATCCTGGCTTGCCGCAGCGGCATTCCGGAGACGGCCGAGTTGTTGAAGCGCGAGACGGGGAATCCCAACATCGAGATGGTGCGCCTGGATCTTTCCGACTTCGCCGCCATCGACCGCTGCTGCGCGGAGCTGCGCGAGAAGAGCGTCAAGCTCGATCGCGTGATCCTGAATGCCGGCGTGGTCCCACCGAAGTCCGTGCGCACCGCACAGGGTTACGAGATGATGTTCGGCGTGCATTTCCTCGGCAACATGCGTTTCGTGCTCGGGCTGCTGCGCGACGGCACGATCCCGAATGGGGTGTTTGGCGATGATCGCGTCAGCGAACGGATTCCGCGCATCGTCTGCGTCGCTTCGGAAATTCATCGTTCCGGTGCGCCGATCGACATGGCGACGCTGGGCCAGTTCGTCGAATACGACACCATGGGCAGCATGAAGCAGTACGGCCACAGCAAGCTGGCAATGATGATGTTCGCCCGCGAGCTGATGCAGCGCCTGCAGCCGGGCGGCGATGTGCAGGTAGCGGTGCATTATCTGTGCCCCGGCCCGGTCGACTCCAACATCGCCCGCGGCACGCCGGCGATCTTCAAGCCGGTGCTGAACGTCGTCAAGCGCATGTTGTTCGCCTCGCCGGAAAAAGCCGCCCAGCCCGTCGTTTATCTCACTGCGGCGCAGGCCATCGAGGGGCGTACGGACATCTACCTGCACCTGATGAGCCAGAAGGAGCCGGCGGAGCCGACCAGCGACGCGACGCTTCGGCACAAGGTCTGGGATGCGGGTTTGCGCATGCTGGGCTGGCAGGAAGCGGGCGGCAGAATCGCCGGCGGCGGCGAATAACGAGAGGGAGGGGATAACCGCGATGAAAGCCTTGTTGGTCAAACTGCTGGCAGCCTACCGCAATGCGGCGCTGTTCATGCTCAAGCTGCGCGGCAAGACGCCGCAGAACGTCGCCGAGGAGCGCATCGTCAGCGGCGCGGCGTGGAACGAGTTCTGCGATACGCTGAAGGCCGCCGGCGGCGTGCTGATGTTTCCCGGCGCGCCGCGCGATGCCTTCAACCAGGCCGAGGGTTACCGCTACCTGACGCGCCTGGTGCGCGCCGGCCTCGAAGCCTTCATCGAGAGCGCCGATCCGCGCGCGCCGGTGCTGCTGCGGCTGTGCAACGAGACGGTCAAGCTCGGTTCCGACAATCCGGACAACTACTACCAGAACGCCGTGATCAGCGGAGAGTATGAATATCGCATCGTTGGCACGCGCGGTACGGTGCATTACCTCGGCTTCGGCGTGCAGAAGGGCCAGTACGGCCAGGCCGGCGGCATGCAGACGACCGGCTACGTCGATGCGTCGACGCTGCATATCGGGCCGGACGGTTCGTTCGAACTGATCCTCAGCCGCACGCAGCCCGCGGGCAACCGAAACTGGCTGCCGCTGGAAGCCGAGTCGTCGGCGGTCATCGTGCGCCAGACCTTCGGCGACCGTGTCAACGAACGCATCGCCGAGCTGAGGATCGAGCGCATCGGCGGCGACGGCCTGCCGAGTCCCGTCACCGCCGAGGCCATCGAGAAGGGCCTCAACACCGCCAGCACCTTCGTCGCCGGCGCGTCGTTCCTGTTCGCCAAATGGGGGCGCGACTTCCAGAAAGAAGAGAACATGCTGACGCTGTTCGATCCGGCGGCGGCGACGGCGGCCGGCGGCGATCCGAATATCCGGTACTACCACAACTACTGGCGTCTGGCGCCCGACGAGGCGCTGGTCATCGACGTCACGCCGCCCGAGTGCGACGCATGGAACTTCCAGCTCGACAACCACTGGCTGGAGTCGCTCGACTATCGCTATTACCAGATCCATGTGAATCAGCACACGGCGAAGCGCCGCGGCGACGGTTCGGTGCGCGTGGTGGTGGCGCATCGCGATCCGTGTCCGGGTTTGGACAACTGTAACTGGATCAACACCGTGGGCCACGACTGCGGCGTGATGACCTGGCGCTGGATCCGCGCCAAGGCCCATCCGACGCCGCAGGCCCGCGTCGTCAAACTTGCCGAGGTCAAAACCCTGCCATGAGTGCCAACCGCAACGCATTTCGCCCCTATCGACCGCGCCTGATCGCCTCGCTCAACGGGGCAGGCCGTCTGCTCGAAGCCGCTGGCCTGCGCGCCAGCCTGGACGCCGATTCGCTGATCGCCGCCGCGCGGCGCAAGACCGGCTTGCAGGACTTCGGCGACGACTCCTTCCGCAGCGGCCTGGAAATGCTCACCCGTTCGCTCGACCGCGAGGCGCACCTGCATCCAGTCGGCCGGCTGATCATGCGCCAGCGGCTCACCGGCCTGCTCGCCGTGCGCCTCAAGGCGCAGGCGCTGTTCGCGCGTCATCCGGAAATCCGCCAGCAGCCGGTCGAAGCGCCGCTGGTCATCGCCGGCTTGCAGCGCACCGGCACGACCATGCTGCACCGGCTGCTGGCCGCCGATCCGCGCATGCGCGCCATGCGCTCGTACGAGGCGATGAATCCGATCAGTGAGCCGCACCCGGCCGGCAGCATCGACCCGCGCCTGAAGGCCACGCGCCTGGCGGAGAAGGCGCTCAAGTATATGGCGCCGGAATTTTTCGCCATCCATCCGGTCGATGCCGATGCGCCCGAGGAGGAAATCCTGCTGATGGACTACGCCTTCCTCAGCGACGTCGCCGAGTCGCTCGCCGACGTGCCGGGCTACGCGGCCTGGCTGGAGCAGCAGGATGTCACGCCGGCCTACGAATACATGAAGTCGCTGCTGCAACTCATGCAGTGGCAGCAACCGCAACGCCCATTGCAACGCTGGGTGCTGAAGACGCCGGCTCATCTGGGTCACCTCGACGTGCTGCTGAAGGTGTTTCCGGACGCGCGGATCATCCAGACGCACCGCGATCCGGCGCGCACGGCGGCCTCGTATTCAAGCATGATCGCCCACGGCCATGGCGTGTTCAGCGACCAGGTGGACGCGCATGCGGTGGCGGCGCACTGGCACCGCAAGAACGTCGGCATGGTCGAGGCGGCGATGCGTGTGCGCGCCCGGCATCCGGAAGCCTTCATCGACGTTTCGTATTACGACGTGATCAAGGACCCGATGGCGCAGGTGCGACGCATCTACGACTTCGCCGGCATCGAACTGACGCCGTCGGCCCTGGCGGCGATGGAGGCGACGCGTGCGAACAACCCGCAGAACAAGCACGGCGTGCACAGCTACAGCCTCGGGGATTTCGGCCTGACGCTGGAGCAGATCCGCCGCGACTACGGCCCCTACAGCAAGTTCTTCGGCATTCCGGAAGAGGGAAGGAAGGCCGCCTAG
>CAZCPD010000154.1:0-7602 GCA_964500425.1 uncultured Rhodocyclaceae bacterium | reverse complement strand
TGCCCCACATCAGCCAGATGGCGAAGCCGCAGAGCAGGCTGGGAATCGAGATCCACAGGTTGCGGTTGGCGATGGACTTGCCGGTGGATTCCCAGAAGGCTTTGTCTTCCGGCCGCCAGTCGACAATGTCGCGGCTCGATGTCACATTGGGTGAATTGCTCATTGAGATTGCTCTGGTGAATTTATTCGAGAATGTCGGCTGGATGCGTGCTGCTCATGTAATCGAGCTTGCGGACTTCGGTCCAGTACATCCAGATCAGCGAAACCCAGACGACGCCGTACATCAGCATGAAGCAGCTCGAACGGACGCCGGTCCAGTCGACCAGGGCGCCAAACATGATCGGCAGCAGAAAGCCGCCCATGCCGCCGGCCAGGCCGACAATGCCGGAGATGACGCCGATGTTGTGCGGATAGTCGTCGGAGATGTATTTGAAGACCGAGGCCTTGCCGATCGCCCAGGCGATGCCCATCCCGAACATCAGCGCGGTGAACACCCAGACGTTGAGGCCGAGGTGGAAACTCTGCGGGCCGGTGACGGTCTGCACCACCAGGTCGGTTTGCGGGTAGGAGAGCACGAACAGACAGATCCACGAGAACCACAACACCCACCAGGTCACCTTATGCGCACCGAACTTGTCGGAAAAGTAGCCGCCCAGCGCGCGCAGCACACCGCCCGGCAGCGAGAAGCAGGCGGCGAGGAAGGCCGCGTCCTTGATGTCGAAGCCGTATTCGGCGACGTAGTACTTGGTCATCCACAGCGATAGCGCGACATAGCCGCCGAACACGATGGAGTAGTACTGGCAGTACTTCCAGACCTTGGGATCCTTCAGCGCGCTGAGCTGCTCGGCGACGCTGACGCTCTTGCCGGCCTTGTGCGCCGGATCGTCGAAGGTGAACAGCCAGAACAGGATCACCGTGCCGAGCATCACCGCGGCATAGACCTGCGGCACATACTGCCAGCCATATGCCAGCACCAGCGTCGGCGCGACGATCTTGGTCACCGCCGCGCCCGAGTTGCCGGCGCCGAAGATGCCCATCGCCAGGCCCTGCTGGTTCTTCGGGAACCAGCGCGCACAATAGGCGATGCCAACGGTGAAGGAACCGCCGGCAACGCCGACGAACAGGCCGGTCACCAGGAAATGCCAGAACTCGGTGCCGTAGGAAATGAAGTAGATCGGGATGATGGTCGAGGCCATCAGGATGGTGAAGATGATGCGGCCGCCGAACTTGTCGGTCAGCATGCCCAGCGGCAGACGGATCAGGGAGCCGGTCAGCACCGGCATGGCCACCAGCAGGCCGAACTGGGTTTCGTTGAGGCTGAGCGCCTTCTTGATCGGGATGCCGATGACGGCGAACATCATCCACACCATGAAGCACACGGTGAATGCGATTGTGCTCATGGCGACGACCGACCACTGCTTCGTCTTATGCGATGCCACGATGGACCCTTTTACCAAAGTTAAAAACCGGCCGCGGGTGACGTTCTATTACGGTTTCCGCGTTTTTCCGAAGTCTAGGCAGACGACCGTCGGCGCGCCATCCGCCGCTGGTCGGGGCTGAGGAACTATTTGGAAGGGGTACGACTTCGGTAGAAGGAACTAGACGACGCGGCTCGACTAGCACTTAAGAACTAGTCCGCCAGGCCGCAGTCGCCGGCATTTCGAAAGCGATTGCCCGGAGAGGCGCGCCAATGCTTGCTCTCCGCACTGGACCTGCCAAGACCGGCGTGGATCCTTGCTCTCCGGCCGATGCCCCGGGTGGCCTCGCGCCGCCAGAATTGCGTACAATGTACACCTATCAAGATCCGAACAGCGGGGGAATGAAATGAACCAGCCAATCAACGCCAACGAATTCGACGTCATTGTCGTCGGCGCCGGCCCCGGCGGTGCGACCGCCGCCTACTACCTGGTGCAGGAAAGCGTCCGACAGGGCAAACCGCTGCGCGTCGGCCTGCTCGACAAGGCGCGCTTTCCGCGCGACAAGTATTGCGGCGACGCCTGGTGCGCGCCGGCGCTCGACATCCTCGAAGACATGGGTGTGCTGCAGAAGATCATCGCCGACGGCGTCTATCAGGACACCACCTCGGGCGGCTTCGTCTCGCCGAGCGGCGAGAGCTACATGACCAGCGAGGGCGGCGACGCGACGGTATCGAAGGAGAATCGCACCTTCGCCATCAAGCGCATGATCTGCGACGAACGCATCGCACGACGCGCCGCCGAAGTCGGCGCCGCGCTGATCGAGGAAGCCAATGTCGCCGGCGCGGAATTCGGCGCGGACGGCCTGTGGCGCGTGCGGCTTGCCGACGGGCGCGATTTCCGCTGCAAGATGCTGATCGCCGCCGACGGTGCGACGAGCAAGCTGGCGCGCGCGCTCGGCGTGGTCAAGGACGCGCCCTCCGCCGCCGCCGCGCGCCAGTACGTCAAGGGCGGCACGCACAACTTCAAGGCCGGCGGCGTGCTGCTGTTTCCGGAATATGTTCTGCCCGGCTACGTCGCGCTGTTCCGCCACTACAACGACGACATCGACCTCGGCGCGTACATCATTCCCGGCGGCGCCGCCCGGGTCGAGGATGCCGCGCGCATCTACGAGGACAAGATTCTCAACGACCCCTTCATCCAGCGCGTGCTCGGGCCGCGCGCGGAATTCCTCGAACCGGTGCGCACTGCCTCGCTGCGCATGGGCGGCGAAGCGCGCAGCACCATGAAGCAGTTCATGGCCGTCGGCGATGCGGCGGGGCAGACCGATCCGCTGACCGGCGAAGGCATCCACACCGCGATGATGGGCGGCCGGCTCGCCGCCCGGCGCGTGCTGGAAATGTTCGCCGCCAACAATTTCGACGACCGCGCAGCCGCCGTGTACCACCAGCGCTGGATGGACGCCTTCGGCAAGGAGTTCAAGTCGTCGGCCTTCTCGGCGAAGATGTCCTACCGCTACCCCTACTTCCTCGACGCCGCCGCCAAGCTGGCCGAGCGCGCCGGCGACAGCTTCATGAACGAGTTCGGCGCCATCATGACCGGCGTCAAACCCAAATCGACCTACGCGCGCCCCGACATCGCGCTGCCGCTCGGCTGGGAAGTCAGCAAGCAGTTCTTCAAGCAGAAGATCATGCGTCAGGCCGCCGGCGACGCGGCATATCGTAGCCGCGCCGAGGAGAACCCGGCGCGCAAGAGTTCGTTCAGCGCGGTCTGTCTGCGCGATCAAAAAGTATCCGCCAAAGCGGTGCAGGAAGCCTGGGCGCAGAAGAGCCGCCTCAATCCCGCCGAAGAACTGTTCCAGTTCGCCAACGACGCGCCCGGCGCGCGTCCCGTGCTGATTCTCTACGGCTCCGAATACGGCTTCTGCCGCAGCGCCGCGCTGCGTCTGGCCGAAGAAATCGCCGAGCTGCAGATCGACGGCGCTCCGCTCTCGCCACGCGTGCTCGATCTCGCCGCGCACCACCTGATCGACTGGACGCGCGAACCGCAGGTGTTCGTCATCTGCGCCACGGCCGGCGACGGCGAGTTTCCCGAAAACGCCAAGCCCTTCGTCGAATGGCTCGAAAGCGAAAGCGCCGACGCACTCAAGCAAACGTCATTCGCGCTGCTGGCCTGCGGCGACAGTTCCTATCCGAACTTCTGCCGTGCCGGCCACAACCTGCACGCCCTGCTGAGCAAGGCCAGCGCACGCGCGCTGCGCAAGGTGGGCGAGGTCGATCAGGAGGATGAAGACCAGCTCGGCGCCTGGTTCGACGCCGTGCACGCCTATCTCGCAAAGTCCCCCAAACTCGCCACGCTCGATGCTGCCGGCGACTACCTGACCGCCGCAGCGCAGGTGCATTACGCCGGCCAGGACAGCAACGCGCAGATTTCGCGCAAGCACCCCTGCCGGGCGCGCATCGTCGCCCGCACGCTGCTCACGCAGGACGAGGCGTACGATGGGCAGCAAACCGTGTCGCTCGAACTCGACGTGCGCAACTTCCCCGATCCGCGCCGCATGGACTGGCAGCCCGGCGACGCGCTCGGCGTACTGCCGCACAATGCGCCGCCCCTCGTCGCCCACATCCTGACGCTGATGGACATCGACGGCGATACCCGCATCGACATCGGCGCCGACAACCTGCGCTTCGAAGATGCACTGCTGACGCGCCTCGACATCAAACAACTCAACCGCGCCCGCGTCGAAAAATTCGTCGCGCAAATCAACGACGATGAAGAACTCGCGCAATGGCAGCAGCGCGTCGCCGCGCAGGGCGGTGACGCTGCCGTGGCCGCGCGCGAATATGCCGAAGGCCGCGACCTCGCCGACCTGCTCGAAGACTTCCCGCAGACCGCCTACCAACTCGGCGTCGAAGACTGGGTCAAGCTACTCGGCCCGATTCAGCCGCGCTTCTATTCGATCGCCTCCTCGCCGCTCGTCGAAGCCGACCAGATCACGCTGTGCGTCTCGCTGGTGCGTTACGAAACACACGGCAAGCCGCGCGAAGGCCTGGCCTCCAACTACCTCGGCACGCAACTCGACATCGGCGCCGAGTGCGACGTGTTCCTGCAGGCTAACAAGGCCTTCCGCCCGGTCGCACTCGACGCACCGGTGGGCTGCGTGATGATCGGCCCCGGCACCGGCGTCGCGCCGTTCCGCGGCTTCGTCCAGCACATGGCCAAGCAGGCCGAAACGGCCAGCAAGAAACTCGCCGAAGTCTGGCCCAACGGCGATGCGCCGCTGCTGTTCTTCGGCTGCCGTCACCCCGAGCGCGACTTCCTGTACCGCGACGAATGGCAGGCGCACGTCGACGCCGGCAACCTGCAACTGTTCACCGCCTTCTCGCGCGCCCAGGCTGAAAAGGTCTACGTCCAGCACCGTCTGCGCGACGAAGCCGTACTGATCTGGAACCGCCTCGAACGCGGCGCGCAATTCTTCATCTGCGGCGACGCCACGCACATGGCCGGCGACGTCGAACACGCCCTGCTCGACATCATCGCCACGCAAGGCGGCAAGAGCGCCGAGGAAGCGCGCGCCTACCTCGACGCCGTGACCCACGCCGGTCGCTATCACAAGGACGTCTGGGCATAAGGCGGCGCCCGCCACAGCGCCATCTGCCTGCATCAAGCACAAAGGCTGGCCGGACCCCGGTCAGCCTTTGCATTTTGCATACACCGTCTGCCGGCTGTACGCCGCCAGCCCTTGCGGACAGTCGCTCCTTGCCGCTGAAATTCGGCTGCCCTCATTTTTCCCGCGCGTCAGGACCGCGCCGTAATGCTTGCGGGCCAGCCGGCCAGTCCGCCATATTCCATTACGCATAATCACTGATTCCGCCTGCCATCCGGGAAAAACATCATCATGGCAAGGGCGGGCGCCAATACACCGCCTCACGCCACCTCACGCCGCCTCAACATTCTGGAGATGGATTCCGATGAAAAAACTCATGACCGCAGTTTTGCTCGCCGCAACCTGCACGGCGGCAATCGCCAACGATACGCCTGCCAGTCTGGCCGGTGCGACGCTGGTAGACGCAAGCAAGGCAAAATCCCTCATGGAGGGTGGCGCAAAAATGATCGACGCGCGTGTCGCGGCGGAATATGCCGAGGCCCACATCAAGGGTGCTGTCTCGGCACCCTACAAGGAGAAGTCAGCCAAGGCTGCCGATTTCGATGTCAAGCAGGACGATGCCTCCGGCTTCCTGGCGAAACTCGGCAGCGTCGCCAAGAAGGATGACAATGTAATTGTCCAGTGCAACGGGCAGGAATGCTGGAAATCCTACAAAGGCGCCAAGGTGGCGCTGAGCGACGGCTACAAGCACGTGTACTGGTTCCGCGGCGGCCTCCCCGAATGGAAGGCCAAGGGTTTCCCGATCGAGTAATCCTCCTCTGAAGCGACGGGCTGCCAGCCTGTGCCGGCAGCCTTTTTTTGTTTTCATTGCTCCGGGTGACCTATGTCGATCAAATCGTTGCTGTTCTCCATGGTGGCCGCCGTATTCATTTTCCTGAGCCTGATCGTCGGGCAAGGTATGTACGCGACGCACCAGGCAATCGATGCCCTGTCGCAAGTCTACGATCACAACATCCAGCCGCTGTATGCGCTGCGTGCCATCGACGATGAACTCAAGGACATCCGCTTCCGCATGGCAGCGGTCATGCTCGATCAGATGCCGGCCGTCGGCTCGCGCAATGCGCTCAAAGACGCCCAGAGCAACATTCCGAAGTCTTGGCAGGAGTTCAAGCAGGCCAACGAGATGACCGACGGCGAGGCCCAGAAACTGATCGCCAGGATCGACAAGAGCCTGGGAAAACTCGACGCCATCACCAGCAAGCTCAATGAAGCCTACAAGGCCGATGACAAGAAGCAGATCGGCTCCATCCTTGAAGACGAGTGGCCCACGCTCCAGGCCGAGCTCATGAAACCTCTGGCGCAGCTGATTCCGATGCAGCGCGCCGAAGCCGGCAAGGCGCGCGAAAGTGCAGCCGCCCAGGAATCGCGCTCGCGACTGATGCAAATCGCCGGTTTTGCTTTCGCCATCGTCCTGCTGGGCGCCTTTTCCCTGCGTCTGATCAGGGTCATCACAGGCTCCGTCGATGGCATCAAGAAGGACCTGCAACGAATCGCCGGCGGCGATCTATCGGAGCGCATCGTCGTCAACGGCAGCCGCGAGCTTGTTGAAATGGGTCATGCCGCCAACGAAATGCGGGAGAAACTCAAGCAGCTGATCGGCGCCATCCAGCATGCCGCGCAGCAACTCAACACGGCCTCGGACAGGATCACCAGCGCTGCCAATTCCGCTACGGGACGCGCCAAGGTGGAAGCCGATCATCTGCTGCAAACCTCCAGCGCCATAGAACAGATGAATGCAACCGCCGCCAGCATCGCCGGCAGCGCCGCCGAGGCCGCTGAATCCTCGCGGGAAACCGAGCGCGTCGCCCAGCAAGGCGGCAACGCGATGGCGCGCAACCTCGAAGTAGCCGCCCTGGTCGAAACCTCCGTCGCCGAATCGCAAACCGCAATCAACGAACTCTCCGCAGCGGCCGAGCGCATCAGCAATGTCGCGCAGGTGATCAAGGACATCGCCGATCAAACCAATCTGCTGGCCCTGAATGCTGCCATCGAAGCGGCGCGCGCCGGCGAACAGGGGCGCGGATTCGCCGTCGTGGCCGATGAAGTGCGCAAACTTGCCGAACGCACCTCTTCGTCGACCACCGAAATCTCCGCCATGGTGCTGGAGATCCGCCAGAAAACAGCCCATACCGTGGATACCATGCTGCAAGTTTCCAGCAAGGTCTCCGATGGCACCGAATACAGCCGAGCCACGCGCGGAACCCTCGAGCAGATTGTTCAGGCCGTTGACCGCATGCATGGCCTGATCGATTCCATCGCCACGGCCACGCGGGAACAAACCGCCTCCACCTCGGCAACCTCCCAGAGCATCAGCGAAATTGCCGGTCTGTCGGAAGCCAATGCCAACTCCCTGGCCGGTCTCGATGCCGAGGCCATCGCCCTGAGTCAGGTTGCCGAAGAAATCCGTCGCCTGGCGGCCCAGTTCAAGTTGTAAACCGTCTGCGACCGGCGTGACCACAACAACCCTTTATCATAATGAGTTCAGACCACAACAGCTGCCAAGGCACGTTTCTACTGGAA
>CAZCPD010000153.1:0-7625 GCA_964500425.1 uncultured Rhodocyclaceae bacterium | reverse complement strand
TCTCCTGATCGATCCTGGGCCGCGGACTTCGAAGGTTCGTCCGCGCTCTTGCGTACTATGTGGCGCAATCCAGATACGATATGCGGAGCTTGATTCTACCCATTTGGCCGCATTCACGTTGTGCTTTTTCCTTACCCGCGAACGGGTTGTGCGCCGCGGCAGGCAGTCAAGCGATTATCATCCAATGTTTGTTGCCGACCGGGCCACGTTGGGAGAACCGCATATGAGAGGAGACAAGCTGAAGCGCGCCGCGCGCCTGGCGCTGGGGATCGGCGCCCTGCTGTTGCCCCTGCTCTGGCAGAGCGCCGGCGCCGGCCCCTTGCGCGATCGCCTGGCCGAGCGGCAGGCGATCGCGCAGCGGGACGTTTCAGACGCGCTCGACGACGAAACCGCCTCCGCCCCCGTCGCCATACTGCCCGCGGGTATCCGCGTGGTTCGCGATGTGCCTTACGGCAGCGATCCGCAGCAGCGCTTCGATGTCTACAGCAATGCCCAGGGCCCGGAGCGCGATGCGCCGGTGATCTTCATGGTGCATGGCGGCGGCTGGCGGTATGGCAGCAAATCGGAACGGGTCGTCATCGAGAACAAGGTGGCGCGCTGGGTGCCGAAGGGCTTCGTGTTCATCTCGACGGACTACCGGCTCCTGCCGCAGGCCGATCCCATCGAGCAGGCGCGCGATGTCGCGCGCGCCCTGGCGGCCGCCCAGGACCAGGCGGCTTCCTGGGGCGGCGATCGCGGCAAGTTCATCCTGATGGGGCATTCCGCCGGCGCGCATCTGGTGGCGCTGCTGGCGACGACCCCGGCCTTGGCGGCCGGCGTTGCCGGCAAACCCTCGCCCTGGCTCGGCGTCATCGCCCTCGACAGCGCGGCATTCAACGTCGTGGACCTCATGGAGCATCGCCACCCGCGGCTCTACGACGACGCCTTCGGCAAGGATCATGAATACTGGAAGGCCGCATCACCCTTCCATTCGGTAACCCGGGAAAGCCGTCCGATACTCGCCGTCTGCTCCAGCCGGCGCTCCGATTCCTGCCGGCAGGCCGATCGCTTCGCCACCAAGGCGGCAGCGCTGGGCGTGCCGACGACCGTGCTGGAAAAGGACTATTCGCACCGCGAAATCAATCTGCGTCTCGGTGACGATGCGAACTACACCGCAGAAGTCGAGGCTTTCATGAGCCGCCTCGACAGGGCGGTGGCGAAAGCGCTGGGGCGCTGAAGCCATGAGCCACCCCGATCTTTCACTATCGCTGCATGGACAAAGGATCGTCATCGTCGGCGGCAGCTCCGGCATCGGCCTGGCCATTGCCCGCCTCGCCGTTGGCGCCGGCGCCGAGGTGGTCATCGCGGCGCGTTCGCGTGACGGGCTCGATGCCGCCGCGCGTCGGCTCGACGCACCGCCGGGTGCGCTGCGCGTGGAGCCGGTGGATGCGGCCGACGAGCAGTCCGTCGCCGATTTCTTCCAGCGTGTCGGGCCGTTCGATCATCTCGTGGCGAGCATCAAACCGGCCTTGCCCACCGGGCGCTTTATCGAAAACGACACGAGCGCCGTCCAGGCCGCTTTCGACGCCAAGTTCTGGGGCCAGTATCGGCTGGCGCGGCATGGCGCGCCCTTCATCCGCCCGCGCGGCTCCATCGTGTTCACCTCTGGCATCGCCGCCGTGCGCAGTTACCCGGGCCTCTCGGCGGTCAGCGCGATGAACGCGGCGACCGAGGCGCTGGCGCGCGGGCTGGCCGTCGAGCTGGCGCCGATCCGCGTCAATGTCGTCAGTCCCGGCTTTGTCGACAGCGAGCCGTCGAACCCGCAACGCGCGCAGCACTACAGGACGCTGGCGCCCAACCTGCCGCTGGACCGTCTCGGTTCGGCGGACGAGGTGGCCGCGGCTTATCTGTATCTGTTCGGCAACGCCTATGCGTCGGGCAGCGTGGTCGTCGTCGATGGCGGCGCTGCCTGTTGATCGTCGTTCGCATCCGCATGGATCGCCACGCCAGCCTTGAGCGTCGCCGTGACGCGCACGACGGAGAGATTGCGACGCGCTTCTGACCACGGCCGGTCGAGCAGGCAGAGGTCGGCGGCGGCGCCGCATTCGACGCGTCGCTGCGCGCCGCCGGGAGCGCGCAGCGGTGCGCTGAACAGCGCCAGCGCGGCCTCCGGGGTCAATGCCTCGTTCACACCGAGCGTCGCACCGTCGCGGCTGCGTCGCTCGACGGCGGCCTGCATCGCCCGCCAGGGATCGACGTCGCCGAATGGCGCGTCGGTGCTGCCGGCGACAGGGATGCCGACGTCGCTCAGGCCGCGCAGGCGATACAGCCAGGGCTGGTCGGTGGCGTCCACATCGCGCCGATAGGCGTCGCCGCGTTCCAGAATGAAGTTCGGCTGAGTCACCACCGTCACCCCCTGTGCGACGAGCAGCGGCAGCACGTCGGGCGGCGCGATGGAGGCGTGTTCGATACGGTCGCCCGGCGCTGCGCCGGCGGATGCCAGCGCGCCGAGCGAGAACACCAGTTCCGCGACGGTGACGCAATGGATGGCGACGGGCCGCCCGGCGGCGTGGCTGCGGCGGATCGCGGCGACCATGTCATCGAAAGGCGGCAGGTCGTATTCGTGCAGATGGAACTTGCTTGGTCCGCGCAATACGCCAACGGCATCCTGCGCGGCGTCGAGGCTGGCGTCGCCCATGACCAGGATGTCCTGCGCCAGCTCGCCCGCCGCGCGGGCGGCGACGAAGTTCCGGAATTGCGCGAGATCGTTGTGCGGCGTGGTGTCGGTGACGCCGGTCACGCCGTGGCCGGCGAGCAACGCGCCGACCCGTCGCAGCGAGGGAAACGTGCGCGGCAGCCGGTCGCGCAGCCAGGCGTCGGCATCGAGCAGGCGTCCGTTGGGGCGGCCGGCGTCGAGTTCCATGCCCGGCGGCAGCGCGCCGCCTTCGGCGCTGCCGAGCCTCTTCAGCGCACAGGAGTTGAATATCCACAATCGGCCGCTGCGCTGCTGGATGCGTACCGGCCGGTCGGGAACGATGCGGTCGAGCCAGGCGCGGTCGATGTCGCCGGCGACCGACTCGTGGTAGCCGATGCCGCGTATCCATTCGTCGTCCGTGCCGGCGGCGGCGCGTGCGCGCAACGCGTCGGCAAGGGCATCGGCCGTCGCCACCCGAGGCGGCCCGCAGTGCAGCGAGTCGAGGGCGACGGCGAGCGAGACCAGATGCAGGTGGTGGTCGTGCAGGCCGGGCAACAGCGCGCCGCCGCGTGCATCGAGCACGGCTTCGCCGGGCAGCGGCGGCAGCGTGGCTTCAATGGCCACGATGACGCCGTGCTCGATGCGCACGTCGACGCGCCGCGCGGGGCCGTGCGTGAAATCGATTTCGGCGTTGCGGATCAGCATACGATGCCCAGCCCGGCGAGCACGGCGGCGGTGTCGGCGCCGAGCGCGCGCGCGGCGTCCGGCGCAACGCGCGCTTTCGGTGGTGCGGCCTGTGCGGCGTCGATGTGTGCGCTCCATTCCTGCCAGCGCGCGCGCAGCTCTTCCTTCGTCCCCGGCAGCGTGTGGTGCAGGCAGTGGTCGACGACATCGCGCAGCGCCAGCGAGATCAGGCGGCCGCTGCCGCTGTGTTGGCTGGCCAGCGCAGCCAGCGCGGCGTGCCAGCCGGTCAGCGGATCGGCGATGGCGTCGCCGCAGAACAGGGGCTCGCCCGTCAGCTCGAACAGCAGCGAGGAAAGACCGGCGGCGACGCCGGCATCGTCGCCATAGGCGATGCGGTTTTCATGTTCGGGATCGTGATTGCGCCCGTAGCCGGTGATGGATATCCAGGTCAGGCCCGGCGTCGTCGCGACGAGTTCCGCGGCGTCGATGCCCAACTGGCGCAAGCCGCGCGGCCGCGCCGCTTCGATGACGATGTCGGCGCGGCGCAGCAACTCGCGCAGACGTGCGATATCGCCCGGGTCGGCGAAGTCGAGGGCGACGCTGGCCTTGCCGTGGTTCAGCAGGTCGAAGAAGGCCGGCGGGCCGTTGCGCGCGCCGTCGGGGCGCTGGCGGCTTTCGACCTTGATCACGCGCATGCCGGCGAGTTGCAGCAGGTGGCTGGCGAGCGGCCCGGCCCACAGTGCGGAGAGGTCGACGACCAGCGGCGGCGTGTTGCCCGGCGATGCGCGGGGCAGGCCGTCGGCGACGATGTGGAACCACGGCCGGGTTTGCGCTGCGGGTGGCAACATGGGCGCGACGGCAAGGCCCAGCAGACGGCCGCGTTCGAGCAGGCGTGGCAGCGGTTGCGCGGCGATCTGCGCGGCAAGACCGCTCCAGTCGCCTTCGTCGAGCGGCGCGCCTTCCAGCCAGGCGGGCGTCAGTTGCCAGTCGTCGGGCCGCGTCAGGTTGACGGCCAGCCAGCCGTCGGCGGCGCGCAGCAGGCGGCACGCGCCGCCGGGAGCGATGGCGCCGTTGCGGACAAGATTGGAGAGGGCGGCGCGTTCGCCGAGCGTCGCCGCGCCGGGCAACGGAAGTGGCAGTGGGGCTTCGATGAGGGCCAGGAAGGCCGCGCGCGCGCCCTCGACGCAGGACGCCAGCGGCGCCGCGCACATCAGCGGCGGCCCGTCGCCGCGCCCCGTCAGGGCCATCGCTCCGCTCTGCGCCCAGGCGATGGCGGGATGCGTGTCGTCGCGCGTGTTGGTGCGTCGCACGGCGGCGCCGAGGGACGTCAGCAGACCTTCGGCATAGTCGCTGGCGCAGCCCCGCCCTTCGAGCGCGCAGGGGCGGTTCGCCAGCACGATGACGCTTTTCGGCTGCGGCTTACTTGCCGGCCGCCAGCTTCATCTTGTTGTACATCTCGATGTAGTACGGGATGCACTCCTTGAGCCCCTGCTGGGTGTTGTACAGCGGCTCGTAGCCGAGCTCGCGGCGCGCCTTGGCGATGCTGAAGTAGTTGTCGATGGCGATGCGCTCGATGGCCAGCGGCGGCACCGGCGGCTCCTGGATGCCGAACTTGAAGTGCAGCATTTGCCAGAACGCCATGATGCCCTTGACCAGCGCCGCCGGCACGCGCATCCTGGGGAACGGATAGCCGACGGCCTCGACGACGGGACGCGAGAAGTCGAACATGTTGATCGGTTCGTCGTCATTGATGAAGTAGGCCTGGCCGGGAGAGGTGCCGCCTTCGACGAGATGCTGCGCGGCGAGGATGTGGCCGTGGATCAGGTTGTGCACGTAGCTGTTGTCGAGCTTGGCCTTGCCCGAGCCGACCTGGGCCTGAAGCAGGCCGGCGATCATCTGGTTGAACATATGGCGGAACATTGTCTGATCCCCCGCCCCCCAGATGCCGCTCGGGCGGATCGAGCAGGTCAGCGTGCCTTTCTGGCCGTTCTGTTCGAGCACCCACTTCTCGGCGACAACCTTGGTTTCCGTGTAGAGGTCGTTGAAACGATCCGTGTAGGGCAGGGTTTCGTCGCCGTTCGAAATGGGCTGGCCGCCGATCACCACGCTGTTGCTGGCGGTATAGACGAAGCGCTTGACGCCGGCGTCCTGGCCGAAACGCAGCAGGTTCTTGGTGCCCTCGACGTTGATGGCGTACGAGCGGTCGCGGTATTCCTGGGTGACGGCGGCGCCGCCCTTGAGATCGATGATGGCGGCGGTATGGAAGATGGTGTCGATGTCCTGGACGCACTTGCGCACCAGATCCTGGTCGCAGATGTTGCCCTGGACGACTTCGAGGTTCTCCTGGGCCGGCAGCGGCGACGGCGCCAGGTCGAAGCTGCGCACCTTGTAGCCCTTGCCCAGCAGCGTCTTGACGAAGTTGCAGCCGACGAATCCGGAACCGCCGGTGACCAGCACGCGGCCGAGATCGGTGGTCTTGTTGATATCCCTGGTGGTCATTGCGATAAAGCCTCCTGCCGGTACTGGGGTACGAAGTCCCGCGCCGTCGTTATAGGGTGATGACAGAAATGCCGGAGAATGCTGGCAGCGGGCGGCGGGGGATCGCCAGCCACTTTGCTGCCGGGCACCGGACTGGCAATTATGCACCCATCCGGGGGCGATGTGCATCCGTTCCGGTCAGTTTGGCCGGATCGTAGTCCGTGTGGACGATGAGTCGAAGCCCCCCAGTCCGGATACTGCCGCGCTTGATTGTTAATGAAAAATTGCCGGATTCAGCTGCGGAGATCACCCCGGCGCCGGCGCACTGACCCACAGGAGCCCACCATGAAAACCCTGAAATCCGGCGTCCGCCTGAAGAGCGCCGTTTGTGACACCGAAGTGATGGTCACCAAGGCGGCTGCCGACGAGATCCAGCTGACCTGCGGCGGCGCCGAGATGATCGAGATGTCGGCGGCGAAGGCCGGCGGCGCTCCCGATGCCGCGCATGCGGCCGGCACCCTGGTCGGCAAGCGCTACGTGGACGAAGGCGACCGCTTCGAACTGCTGTGCACCAAGGGCGGCAAGGGCAATCTGGCCATCAACGGCGTCGCCCTGCAGGTCAAGCAGGCCAAGGCCCTGCCGTCTTCCGACTAAGCCTTACCACCGACCGAGGATCGCTTCATGAATCTGGCCATGGCCCTGGAGATGTCGGCGGAGTGCTTCCCCGACCGTGTCGCCGTCAGCTCCGACGGCAAGAACATGACCTACGGCGAGCTGCTCGCCGCCGCCAAGCGCGCCGCCGCCGAAATCAAGGCCAGCGGCGTCAAGTATGTCGGCCTGCTCGACATCAGCAGCCTGGCGGTGCCGGTGGCTGTGTTCGCCTCGGCCTTCGCCGGCGTGCCCTACGTGCCGCTCAACTACCGCCTGACCAAGCCGGAACTCGAAGAGCTGCTGGAGCGCATCGCGCCGGCCTACCTGGTCACCGACACGCCGGCGATCAGCCCGCTGACGGTGCCGGCCGGCGTCCAGGTGGTGCTGCGCGACGACTTCCTCAAGCTCGCCCGCTCGGCTGGTCCGCAGGCCGAGTCGGCGCCCGGCGAGCCCTCCGACGTGGCGATCCAGCTGTTCACCAGCGGCACCACCGGCAAGCCGAAGGCGGCCGTGCTGCGTCATGAAAACCTCATGTCGTACATCCTCGGCACCGTCGAGTTCGGTTCCGCCGACGAGAACGATGCCGTGCTGGTCTCCGTGCCGCCGTACCACATCGCCGGCATCTCGGCCGTGCTCAGCTCCACCTACGCCTGCCGGCGCATGGTGCAGCTGGCGAACTTCGACGCCAAGACCTGGCTGCAACTCTGCCGCGACGAAAAAATCAGCAACGCCTTCGTCGTGCCGACGATGTTCTCGCGCGTCATCGACTACCTGACCGAGACCGGCGAGCCGGCGAATCTGCCTGCCCTTCGCGCCATCGCCTACGGCGGCGGCAAGATGCCGCTGTCGGTCATCGAACGCGCGATGGCCTTGCTGCCGGATGTCGATTACACCAACGCCTACGGTCTCACCGAGACCAGTTCGACGATCTGCCTGCTGACGCCGGAAGATCACCGCAGCGGCGCGGCCGGCAGCGATCCGGAAGTGCGCAAACGCCTCACCTCGGTCGGCAAGCCGATCGGCTCCATCGAACTGATCATCCGCGACGACGACGGCAAGCCACTCGGCCCGAACCAGGCCGGTGACATCTTCGTGCGCGGCGGCCAGGTGGCCGGCGAATACCTCGGCCTCGGCAGCA
>CAZCPD010000152.1:6969-7632 GCA_964500425.1 uncultured Rhodocyclaceae bacterium | reverse complement strand
CGCAGCGCGCGCTTGTGGCTTTCGAGCGAGAACACTTCCATGTCGGCGCGGCTGATCTTCCAGTGGTCGGCGATGCGCTGCGCGGCGTAGAACTGGTTCACCGGGGCGTCGCCGAAGCGCGCCTTCCAGCCCTTGCTCTCGGCAAACGGCGTGGTGAAACCATACTGCTGACCAGCCAGCATGGCCGAGGAAATCGGGATCGCCGTCATGGTCTGCACGCCGCCGGCGAGCACCACGTCCTGCGTGCCGCTCATCACCGCCTGGGCGGCGAAATGCACGGCCTGCTGCGACGAGCCGCACTGGCGGTCGATGGTGGTGCCAGGCACCGACAGCGGCATGCCGGCCGCCAGCCACGAGGTGCGGGCAATGTCGCCAGCCAGCGCGCCGATGGTGTCGACGCAACCGAAGATCACGTCATCATATTCATCGGCGGGAATCGCGTTGCGCTCGACGAGGGCCTTGATGACATGCGCGCCGAGATCGGCGCCGTGGACGGTGGCTAGGGAGCCCTTGCGCTTGCCGGTCGGCGAACGCAGGGCATCGACGATATAAGCTTCAGCCATGATTGTTCCTTTCTTGTGAAACAGAGAATCGTGCGCCAACTCAGACTATCGAGCGCAGCGAGCCGACTGGTCGCCTCCCCCGCGAGGGGGAGGATGGGCG
>CAZCPD010000152.1:0-6959 GCA_964500425.1 uncultured Rhodocyclaceae bacterium | reverse complement strand
TTTCGAAAATGGGCGCGCTCAGTCATGCAAGGCAAAGCCTCGGCATCAAGCGCGCTCAATGAAAGTGTGGCCAGGTCCGAGCGGAGCGTGTTCAGCCAGCACGAACTCGGCGATGCGCGACTTGTGAAACCCCTTGTCGCCCCAGGCGGCGGCGAGCACCCAGGCGCGCTTCATGAAGATCTGCAGATCGACTTCCCACGTGTAGCCCATCGCGCCATGCACCTGCATACCCTTCTTGGCCCCATACAGCGCGGCTTCGAGCGCGGCGAGGAAAGCATGCGAGGCGTGGAGCGAGGCGCGTTGTTGGCCGTTGTTGAGCGCGTAAGCGGCGCGGAAGATGACCGGGCGGGCGAACTCGATCTTTACGGCGACGTCGGCCATGTAGTGCTTGAGTGCCTGGAACGAGCCGATCTGCTTGCCGAACTGCTTGCGGTCGACGCTGTAGTCGACGGAGATGTCCAGCATGCGCGAGGCGAGGCCGGAGAGCTGTGCAGCGACCGCGAGCACGCCGCGGTTGACGGCCTTCTCCCAGATCGCTTTGCCCTGCGCGGCATCGGCGACGCGCGTCTTTTCCGACGGCGTCCATTCGACGCGAAACAGGCGGCGCGATTGTTCGAGGCTGGCATTGGCGACGAGCTTGACGGCGCCCTGCGGCACGGCATGCACTTCGCCGTTGTGATGCAACAGCAACAGGTCGGCGACATGCGCATCGGCCACCAGCGGATTCAGCGGGCCGCCGATGGCGATGCGCGCGTCGCCTTCGGCGATGCGCGGCAGCCACTCGCTGCGTAGCGCGTCGGCGCCAGCGGGCAGATCGACGAGCATGCCGACGCCAAGCCAGGCGGTGTCGAGCAGCGGTTCGGGCAACGCGAAGTAGCCGACTTCCTGGGCAATCAGGATCCAGTCGAGGTCGTTCATCGCCATGCCGCCATGATCCTCGGGCACGGAGAAGCCGCACAGGCCCTGCTCGGTCAGCAGGTTCCACAGCGCCGCGGAACGGCCATCCGCCGTGTCCCACAGCTCGCGCAGCAGTTCCGGCGCAACTTCCTTGAGGAACACGCTGCGGATGTTGTCGCGGAACAGGATCTGGTCTTCGGTGAAAGTAAAGTCCATGATGCCCCCCTTATGCGCGCGGCATTCCGAGCATGCGCTCGGCGATGATGTTGCGCTGGATTTCGTTGGTGCCGGCGTAGATCGGGCCAGCCTGGGCGAACAGGAAGCCGTCCAGCCAGTTGCCGACGCCTTGCGCGTCCGGCGCGTGCGGCAGCAGCTCGGCGCGCGCCGAGAGGATGTCGAGCGCGGTCTCGTGCATGGTCTGGTCGAGCTCGGACCAGAAGATCTTGTTGGTGCTGGCCTCGACGCCGATGTGCTTGCCCTTCATCAGCTCGCTGGCGGTGCGGTAGGTCGCCAGCGTGTAGGCTTCGGCGCCCATCCAGGCCTTCAGCACCGCGTCGCGGATCGCCGGGTCGCGGTCGGCCTGGGCGCGATTGGCCTGGTACAGAGCGACCAGCGCACGCGCGGTTTCCTGGAAGCGTGCCGGCGAACGCAGCATCAGGCCGCGTTCGAAACCAGCGGTGGCCATCGCCACCTGCCAGCCGGCACCGGTCTCGCCGAGGCGGTTCTCGACGGGAACCTTCACGTCATCGAAGAAGACTTCGGCGAAGCCCGGCAGACCGTTCAGCTGCTTGATTGGCCGCACGGTGATGCCCGGCGTGTCGAGCGGCACCAGGACGAAGGTCAGGCCGCGGTGGTTGGTCGTCTCGGGATCGGTACGGAACAGGCCGAAGCACCAGTCGGCCCAGACAGCGCGCGTCGACCAGATCTTCTGACCGTTGATGACGTAGTTCTTGCCGTCGGCGTCGAGGATCGCCTTGGTGCGTACGGCGGCCATGTCGGAGCCGGCGTTCGGCTCGGACCAGCCCTGCGCCCATATGTCCTCGCCGGTCGCCATCTTCGGCAGAAAGCGCTTCTTCTGCTCCGGCGTGCCGTACTCCATCAGGGTGGGGCCGAGCAGGAAAATGCCGTTCTGATTGACGCGCAGCGGCGCGCCGGCGCGCCAGTATTCCTCTTCGAAGATCAGCCATTCGATCAGGTCGCAGCCGCGCCCGCCGAGTTCGACCGGCCAGGTGACCATGCTCCAGCGGCCGGAGTACAGCCTGGCCTCCCACTGGCGGTGCTCCTCGAAGCCCTCGGCGGTATCGAAGCTCTTCAGCGGCGTCTTCGGCACATTCTCGGCCAGCCAGGCGCGAACCTCGGCGCGGAAGGCGTGATGCCGTTCGGTGTATTCCAGTTCCATCAAATAATCTCCGTCTCCGGTGATTGGGGTTGGCTCGTCATTCCCACGAAGGAGGGAATGACGGCAAGTGGTTTGTTGGCGATGTTCGTCAGAACTTCGCGTCGCGCTTCTCGACGAAGGCACGGCGCGTTTCGGCGGACTCGGGATGCAGGTAGGCCTGTAGCGTGAAGCCCTGCTCCCAGCGGTACTTGTCTTCGAGGTTGCCGTCCTCGACGCCATTCAGCGATTCCTTGGCGATCTGGATCATGGCCGGACTCTTCGCGGCGATCTTGCGCGCGATGACCAGCGCCGCCTCGCGCAGCTGTTCCTTGTTCGGCACCAGCTTCTCGACGGCGCCGAGACGCCAGGCTTCGGCGGCGTTGATCGCTTCGCCGGTGAAATACATGTGGCGCACCTTCTGCACCGGGAACATGCGTTGCAGGTGGGCAGCGCCGCCCATCGCGCCGCGGTCGACCTCGGGCACGCCGAAAGTTGCGCATTCGGAGGCGACGATGATGTCGGCCGCGCCGGCGATGCCGATGCCGCCGCCGAGCACGAAGCCATGCACGGCAACGATCACCGGCTTGGGATTCCGATGCACGGCGCGGAAGGTCTCGTAATTGGCGTGATTGACGACCACGATCAGGTCGGGATTGGCGTCGAGTTCCTTGATGTCCACGCCGGCGCAGAAGCCGCGACCTTCGGAACGGATGATGATAACGCGCACTTCATCGACCAGGCCGAGGCGGTCGATCTCCTGCGCCAGGGCCAGCTGGCTCTTGCTGTCCAGCGCATTGACCGGCGGGCGGTTGATGATCAGTTCGGCGATGCCGTCGGCGATCTGGGTGTGGAACGGGGTGTTCAGTTGGCTCATGAAAAACTCCTTAGTTCTTGCAGAACGATTCGAGACGTGCGGTGGCCTGGGCGACGATGCCGCCGATGACGTCCTCGCAGCTTTGCAGCTCCTTGATCATCGCGGCGACCTGGCCGCTGGGCATCAAGCCTTCGTCGGGCACGCCCTCGACCATGGCGCGCTGGATCACCACCGGCGCGTTCGCCGACATGATGGTTTCCGATATGCTGCTGCCATCCTTCAGCGCCTTCAGGCCGAACTCGGCCATCTGCTTGATGGTCATGCCGGTGCGGCTGCGCCAGTGCCAGGCGTTCTTCGCGCTGATCAGCACGCGCTTGGCCGGGCTGGCGCTCTCCAGCGCGTGCAGCGTCGGGTTGTCGAGGAAGCGCTGCGGCAGGCCGTCGACGGCCTGGGTCGTACGGATCGCCGCCGGATCCTTGACCGCCAGATAGTGCTTGAGCGTGTTCTGCGGCACCGGCGATTCCTTGGTCATCAGGAACCGCGTACCCATGGCGATGCCCGCCGCGCCGCAGGCCAGCGCCGAGGCCAGGCCGCGCCCGTCGTAGTAGCCGCCGGCAGCCACCACCGGCACCTTCACCGCATCCAACACCTGCGGCAGCAGGATCGACGACGGCACGCTGCCCGTGTGGCCGCCGCCTTCGCCGCCCTGCACGGTGACGATGTCGGCGCCGAGTTCGATCGCCTTCACCGCGTGCTTGACCGCGCCGACCGTCGGCATGCAGAGAATGCCGGCGTCCTTGAAACGCTGGATCATCTTCTTGTCCGGACCGCGACCGTAGCTGACGGCGCGCACCTTGTCGCGATGCTTGATGGCGATGTCGATGATCTCCATGGCTCCCGGCTGGAACATATGGAAATTGAGGCCGAAGTTCTTGTCGGTCAGCGACTTGGTCTTGACGATCGCCGCCTCGACCTCGGCGGGCGTCATCACCGCGCCGGCGAGGAAGCCGAAACCGCCGGCGTTGCAGGTGCCAGCCACCATGTTGGCGTCGGCAACCCAGCCCATCGCGGTCTGCACCACCGGGTACTTGCAGCCGAGCAGGTCGCACAGCGGCGTATGAAGGATGTTGCTCATGAGTCTCGATTCCTTTAGGGCAACCCGGAGGAACGACCCTCTCCCCCGGCCCCTCTCCCGCACGCGGGCGAGGGGAGTTGTTTCCCTCTCCACCACAGGGGGAGAGGGCCAGGGAGAGGGGGCCGTTCAGACACCCGCTCCCATCTCACACTTATTTCTTGACGATCACCGTCGAGCCATGCCCGAACAGGCCCTGGTTGGCGGTGATGCCGACCTTGGCGCCAGCCACCTGGCGCGCGCCGGCCTGGCCGCGCAGCTGCCAGGTCAGTTCGCAGACCTGCGCCAGCGCCTGCGCCGGCACGGCTTCGCCGAAGCAGGCGAGGCCGCCGGAAGTGTTCACCGGCAGGCGACCGCCGATGCGGGTGACGCCGTCGCGCACCAGCTTGGCGGCATCGCCGCGCGCGCACAGCTGCAGGTCTTCGTACCAGTCGAGCTCCAGCGCGGTGGACAGGTCATACACCTCGGCGATGCTGACGTCCTGCGGGCCGATGCCGGCTTCCTCGTAGGCTTTCTTCGGCAGCGCGGCGCGGAAGCGGAAGGCTTCGGCGGCGACTGCGGAGTCGTTGGCCAGGTCGGGCATTTCCACCGACGCGGAAGCAAAGGTCGGCGTCACCGTCGAGATTGCGGCGATGCGCGGCGCATCGGCCTTGCCGATCTTCCTGGCATAGTCGAGACTACATACGATCAGTGCGGCGCCGCCGTCGGAAACCGCGCATACGTCCATCAGGCGCAGCGGATCGGCCAGCGCAGCGGATGCCGCGACGTCTTCCGCAGTGAACTTCTTGCGGTAGCGCGCGTTCGGATTCTCGAAACCGTGCTCGGAGTTCTTCACCTTGACCAGCGCGAAGTCGGCCTGCGTGTCGCCATACAGCGCCATGCGGCGGCGTGCGTAGAGCGCGAAGTAGGTCGGGTTGGTGATGCCGAGACGGAAGCGCACCCAGTCCGGGTCGTCCGGCCTCTCGCCCTTCTGCGGCGCGAGGAAGCCCTTCGGCGTGGTGTCGGCGCCGATCACCAGCGCGACTTCGCATTCGCCGGCGAGGATCTTGGCGCGCGCAGCGGCGAGCGCCTGCGAGCCGGAGGCGCAGGCGGCGTAAGAGGTATTCACTTCGGCGCCCTGCCAGCCGAGTGCCTGGCAGAAGGTGGCGCCAGCGACGTAGCCGGGATAACCGCAACGCATGGTGGCGGCGCCCGAGACGAACTGCACGTCGCGCCAGTTCACGCCGGCGTCGGCCAGCGCGGCGCGCGCGGCGACGACGCCGTATTCGACGAAATTCTTGCCGAACTTGCCCCAGGGATGCATGCCGGCGCCGATGATGGCGATTTCCTTGCTCATGCTTTTCCTCCCACTGGTTTCCATTTCCAGGTCGTCTTGGCGGTGGTCTCGTCTTCCGA
Source organism: uncultured Rhodocyclaceae bacterium (assembly GCA_964500425.1). Lineage (GTDB taxonomy): Bacteria > Pseudomonadota > Gammaproteobacteria > Burkholderiales > Rhodocyclaceae > Sterolibacterium. The sequence continues at coordinate 1,343 of CAZCPD010000152.1, read as the reverse complement.
GAGCACGTCGATGACGAGTTCCATGGGCATGCCGACCTTCAGATCGGCAAGGTCGACGCCCTTCACCAGCTGACCGAGCACGACCATGCGCTCCTTGTCGAGCTCGACGGCGGCGATGCCGAAGGGCTCGAACGGCTCCGCCGCGACGTAGGGCTCGGGCGGCTTGTAGGCGGCGTTGGTGTACGACCACAGCTTGCCGGTGCGCGACAGTGGCACTTCGGCGAACTTCTCCGAAGTGCAGTCGGGGTTGCGGCAGAACGTCGTCAGCTTGGGAAAGTAGTAGGTGCCGCAGGCTTCGCAGCGCGAACCGATCAGGTGCGGCTCCCCGTTGTTGGCCTCGTCCGTGGTGAACCAGCCTTCGAGGACCGGTACGCGGGCTTTCTCGCTCATGGCGGTCCCTCAGGCAGCCGGCGCGGCGTCGCGGATCGCCGGCGGATTGTTCTTGATCACCATGCCGCGCAGGTTGTGCGGATCGAGGCGGCGGATGATCTCCAGCTGCTCGGCGGTCGGCATGGGCGTTTCGCCGATGTCGTCGGCCTTCAGCAACGGGAAGCCGGTCGCCGCCTGCACCTGTTCGAAGCTCACGCCGGGGTGCAGCGACTTGACGCGGATCGCGTGATCCGGACCCTTGAAGTCCATGACGCACAGGTCGGTGACGATGACGCGCAAGTCGACGAAATTCTTCATGCCAGGCTCGAAGCGCGCCGGGTTGTAGCCGGGGCCGGAGACCATGTCCACTTCGTTGGCAACAAACACACGCGGACCATGGTTCGGCACGAAATACGAGTTGGCGTGGTTGATGTTGTTGCCGGGCAGGCCGCGCACGCCGAGCACGGCGGACTTCGGCTTGGCGTAGTCGGGGCCGACGCAGGACAGATTGGCCTGGCCGAAACGGTCTATCTGGGTCGGGCCGATCATGGCGTGACGCTTGCCGCCCCAGACGCATTCGAAGACGCGGTCGAAGCTCATGTAGCCTTCGAACTTGGCGACGTAGTCGCCGCGCGCGCCGAGCGGCACGGGCTCGGAGACGAGGAAGGTTTCCGAATCCGTCATCAGCAGCTCGGGCGAGTGCGTGAGCTTGGCCAGGCTGGCGCCGAGGCGCGGCACGGTAGTGATGCCGGAGGCGAGGACTTCGCCGTCATTGCGCCATGCTTCGGAGCAGGCGACGATCATCAGTTCTGCAAGCGTGCAATCTTTGCATTTAATAGTCATGTCTCGATCACCTCAGAAAATGGGCGTGCGCAGCTTGGCGATGCGCTCCATGCCGCCGTTCTTGGCGAGATATTCGTCCTCGCTGCAGGCGATGAATTCGTCGTAGTACTTCTGCCAGCCGCCTTCTTCGG
>CAZCPD010000151.1:0-7712 GCA_964500425.1 uncultured Rhodocyclaceae bacterium | reverse complement strand
TGAGAACACGCCCTAGCATGAGCGGAATGGCGATCGCCTTTTTCAGCCTTTGATACCACGGACTTTGATGTTTCACGGCAGTTCAATGCCCTCCGCCCGCAACATCCTGCACAACGCGATCAGCGGCAACCCGATCAACGCATTCGGGTCGTCGCCCTGCATGTACTCCATCAGTGCGATGCCCAGGCCCTCGGATTTGGCGCTGCCGGCGCAGTTGAGGGCGTTTTCGCGGTCGAGGTAGCGTTCGATTTCGGCATCGGTCAGCTTGCGGAAGCGGACGGCGGTCGGTACGCCGGTCGTCTGGGCGCGACCGGTGGCGGCGTTGAGCAAGCTCAAACCGGTGTGGAAAATCACTTCTTTTCCGCGCATCGACTGGAGCTGTTTGATGGCATTCTCACGGGTTCCCGGTTTGCCGTAGGTCTCGTTGCCGCAGTAGGCCACCTGGTCGCTACCGATGATCAGGGCGTCGGGGAATCGCGCGGCGACGGCCTGGGCCTTGGCCAGGGCGAGGCGCTCGGCGGTGATCGCCGGGGCTTCGTCGGGCAGGGCGGTTTCGTCGGCTTCGGGGGCGACAGCTTCGAACGGCAGTTGCAGGCGGGCCAGCAGTTCGCGCCGGAAAACCGAGGTCGAAGCAAGGATCAGGCGAGGCGTTGCAAGGGTTTTGACGGGGTTCGGGGTGTTCATGGCGGCCTGCGCGAAGGGTTGGGTAAGTCGTTGGTTTTGACTGGAGAAGCGAAAAATAATATCATTCTCCGTTTATGTCGCGGCAGGGCATGATGCAACTGAGCGATGTTTTCATCGACAGCCTTGATTTTGCGCGCGGCGGGCGGCGCATGGACGGTGTTGTGGCGGTGCGTTCGCTGCGGAGATTGGCGGATGCGCTGGCCGACGACGAGGGTGAATTGACCTGGTCGGTGCGGGGTGAAACGGCAACCGACAATGTCGGCCAACGTCAGGCCTACCTGTTGATCGAGGTCGGTGGAGAGATCCGCTTGATCTGTCAGCGGTGTCTTGGGGCTTTGCCGTATCGCCTGGCGATCGAAAGTCGCTTGCTGCTGGTTCCTCCGGGCAAACCCTGGCCGGAAGAGGATCTGGAGGATCCGGAGCGCGATAGCCCCGATCCGATCGAAGCATTGATCGAGCAGTCGCTGCTTGATCTGGTCGAGGATGAGGTGCTGCTGGCGTTGCCGATCGCGCCGCGCCACGAATCATGCGACGTGCCTGAGCACGACGACGGCAAGGCGGCGGCTTCGCCGTTCGCCAGGTTGGCGCAGTTGAAGAAACACTAGTTCGTCTGCGCGTTTGCGACGATTTTTATTGGTTCAAGAGTTTTTTGAAGGAGCATCAAAATGGCTGTTCAGCAGAACAAGAAGTCCCCGTCCAAGCGTGGCATGCATCGTGCCCACGATTTTCTGACCGCGCCCCCGCTGGCCGTCGAAGCGACCACGGGTGAAACGCACCTGCGTCATCACATCAGCCCGAGCGGCTACTACCGCGGCAAGCCGGTCGCCAAGAGCAAGGGCGAGTAATTCGGCAGACTCGGCAGACGCCGATGTGCTTGCGGGAATGTACGCTGCCGGCGGTTGTCGAGCCGGCGGGCGGGTTTCCGCGGGTATGTGGCATGTCGGTTTTGATGTTTCCGATTTTGGCAGTTGAATCCTTTTTCCGGTTTGCTCGATGACGGTCACTCTGGCCATTGATTGTATGGGCGGCGACCATGGCCCCTCGGTCACGGTGCCGGCTGCCCTGAATTTTTTGCGCAAGGATACCGATTGCTCGGTGATCCTGGTTGGCCGCGAGGAAGTGCTGAATCCCATGCTTGCCAAGGCGCGCGAAGAGTTTGGCGCGCGTCTCGTCGTGCGCCACGCCAGCGAACAGGTTGATATGGATGACCCGGTGGCGACGGCGTTGCGCGTCAAGAAGGATTCGTCCATGCGCGTCGCCGCCGAACTCGTCAAGTCCGGCGAGGCGCAGGGTGCGGTGTCGGCCGGCAACACCGGTGCGTTGATGGCGATTTCGCGCTTCGTCCTGAAGACGTTGCCCGGCATCGACCGCCCGGCGATCGCGACGTCGTTGCCGAACATCAACGGTTACACCTATGTGCTCGATCTCGGCGCCAATGTCGATTGCGAGCCGGAACATCTGCTGCAGTTCGCCGTGATGGGCGCCCAGTTGGTCTCTGCCCTCGAGCACAAGGAACGGCCCAGCGTCGGCCTGCTCAACATCGGCGAGGAAGTCATCAAGGGCAACGATGTCGTCAAGCGCGCCGGCGAGTTGCTGCGCGACAGCGGCCTCAACTTTTACGGCAATGTCGAAGGCGATGACATCTTCAAGGGCACGGTGGATCTCGTGGTGTGCGACGGCTTTGTCGGCAACGTTACCCTGAAGGCTTCCGAAGGCCTGGCCCACATGGTGTTCGATGCCCTGCGCGCCGAGTTCACGCGCAACATCTTCACCAAGTTGGCGGCGCTGATGGCGTTACGCGTGTTGAAGGCATTCAAGCACCGCTTCGATCCGCGTCGTTACAACGGGGCCGGACTGCTCGGCCTGCGAGGCGTGGTCATCAAGAGTCACGGTTCGGCCGACGCCATCGCCTTCTTCAATGCGCTTGAGCGAGCCGCCGAGGCGGCGCGCAACAAGCTGCCGGAGCGCATCGCCGAACGCATGGCCCTGCTGCCGGCATCAACCTTATCCGTAGCGTCACCGACACAATGATGAGCACGAGCGGCGCCGCCAAACCAGGCAACGTGATTCATGCACGCATTACCGGCACTGGCAGCTTTCTGCCCGGCGTTCCGGTGACCAACGACGACTTGCGAACGCGCGGTATCGACACCTCCGACGAGTGGATCGTTGAGCGCACCGGCATCCGCGCGCGCCATCTTGCCGCCGAGGGCGTCACCTCCAGCGATCTGGCGCTCGAAGCCTGCCGCCGTGCGCTGGAAGCGGCGGGGCGACTGCCGGACGAGATCGATCTGATCGTCTATGCGACCTCGACCCCCGATTTCATCTTCCCGAGCAGCGCGGCGATCCTTCAGCACAAGCTGGGCATCAAGAATGGCGGCGCGGCGTTCGACGTCCAGGCGGTTTGCAGCGGCTTTGCCTACGGGCTCACCATCGCCGAGAAGTTCATCCGCTCCGGTTCGCACAAGCGTGCGCTGGTGGTCGGCGCCGAAGTGTTTTCGCGCATCCTCGACTGGAATGATCGCGGCACCTGCGTGCTGTTCGGCGATGGCGCCGGCGCCGTGGTGCTGGAAGCCAGCGACCAACCGGGCATCCTCGCCTCGGCCATCCATGCCGACGGCAGCTACAACGATATTCTCTCGGTGCCCGGCCAGATCTGCAACGGCAAGGTGATCGGCTCGCCGTTCCTGCAAATGGACGGCAAGACGGTGTTCAAGTTCGCCGTCAAGGTGCTGTCCGAGGTGGCGATGGAGGTGCTCGATGCCGCCGGACTGAATACCGACGACGTCGACTGGCTGATTCCTCACCAGGCCAACATTCGCATCCTGCAGGCGACCGCCAAGAAGCTGGAAATTCCCGAAGACAAGGTCATCGTCAGCGTCGATCGCCATGGCAATACCTCGGCGGCCTCGGTGCCGCTGGCGCTCGATCAGGCGGTGCGCGCCGGCAAGATCAAACTCGGCGACACGCTGCTGCTTGAAGGCGTCGGCGGCGGCTTCACCTGGGGCGCGGTGCTGCTCAGGTTCTGATTTCCTGATTTCGCATCAAGCATCGACAAAGGATTAAAATATCATGAAGTTTGCGTTGGTATTTCCCGGCCAGGGTTCCCAGAAGCTCGGCATGATGGAGGCCTATGGCGACAACCCGGTGATCCGCGACACCTTCGCCGAGGCTTCCGCCGCGCTGGGCCGCGATCTCTGGCTGTTGGTCACCGAAGGTCCGGCCGAGGCGCTGAACCAGACCGTCAATACCCAGCCGCTGATGCTGACCGCGGGCATTGCCGCTTATCGTTTGTGGCTCGCCAAGGGTGGTCCCAGGCCGGCGCTGGTTGCCGGGCACAGCTTGGGTGAATATTCGGCGCTGGTCGCCGCCTGCGCCATCGAATTCGCCGATGCCGTGCCGCTCGTCGAACTGCGCGCCAAGGCGATGCAGGAGGCCGTGCCGGCCGGCGAGGGCGGCATGGCGGCGATACTCGGTCTCGACGTGGCGACGGTGCGCGCCGCTTGTGCCGAAGCCGCCGAAGGTCAGGTGGTCGAAGCCGTCAATCTGAATGCGCCCGAACAGACCGTCATTGCCGGTCACGCCGCCGCCGTGCAGCGCGCTGCCGACGTGTGCAAGGCCAAGGGCGCCAAGCGCGCCTTGCTGCTGCCGGTGTCGGCGCCGTTCCATTGTGCGCTGATGCTGCCCGCCGCGGAGAAACTGGGCCAGCGTCTCGCGACGCTGAAGGTCTATGCGCCGCAGATCCCGCTGGTCAACAACGTCGACGTCGCCGCCGTGAACGATCCCGAGCAGATCAAGGACGCGCTGGTGCGCCAGGCGGCGGCGCCGGTGCGCTGGGTCGAAACCATGCAGGCGATGGCATCCCAGGGCGTCACCCATGTTTATGAGTGCGGCCCCGGCAAGGTACTGGCCGGTCTGGTCAAGCGTTGCGCGGACGGCGTCGAGGGCGGTGCGCTGGCGGATGCTGCCGGCATCGATGCGGCCATCGCTGCATTGGCCGCGCTGAAGGCCTGAGCGCCGAATCAATTCCATATCGAACAAGAAGGAGGGGTCATGCTGAAAGGACAGGTCGCACTCGTTACCGGCGCATCGCGCGGCATTGGCCGCGCCATCGCCCTGGAACTGGGCAAGATGGGCGCCACGGTGATCGGCACCGCGACGACGGCGGAAGGCGCCGCCGACATCCAGAAGGGGCTCGATGCCGCTGGCGTCAAGGGCCTGGGCGCGGCGCTCAACGTCACCGATGCGGCAGCCTGCGAAACGCTGATCGGCGAGATCGAGGGAAAGTTCGGCACGGTCGGTATCCTCGTCAATAATGCCGGCATCACCCGCGACAATCTCGCCATGCGCATGAAGGATGACGAATGGGACGCCGTCATCGACACCAACCTGAAGGCGGTGTTTCGCCTCTCCAAGCTGGTGATGCGCGGCATGATGAAGGCGCGCACCGGCCGCATCATCAATATCACCTCGGTGGTCGGCGCAGCGGGCAACCCGGGCCAGGCCAACTATGCGGCGGCCAAGGCCGGCGTCGCCGGCATGACGCGCGCACTGGCGCAGGAACTGGGCAGCCGCAACATCACGGTGAATTGCATTGCCCCGGGGTTCATCGACACCGACATGACCAAGGCATTGCCCGATGCGCAGCGCGAAGCCTTGCTCACGAAAATCCCGCTCGGTCGCCTTGGTCAGGCCGACGAGATCGCCGCTGCCGTCGGTTTCCTCGCCGGTCCGCGCGCCAGTTACGTGACGGGCGTAACGCTGCATGTCAACGGCGGCATGTACATGAGTTGATGCGGGAGCTCGCCGAAACGGCGCGGGCGGGCACATTCTGTTAAAATAGAAAATTCATTTATCACACCTGATGAACAGGGAAGGAGTAGTCCATGGAGAATATCGAGCAACGTGTCCGCAAAATTGTCGCCGAGCAACTGGGTGTCAACGAATCCGAGATCAAGAACGAGTCGGCCTTCGTCGATGACCTGGGCGCCGATTCGCTCGACACCGTTGAGCTGGTGATGGCCCTTGAAGAAGAGTTCGAGTGCGAGATTCCGGACGAAGAAGCCGAGAAGATCACCACGGTCCAGCAAGCCATTGACTACGTCAACGGCCACTTGAAGAAGTAAGCAACACCACTCGCAACAACAACCGATCAATCGCGGATATCGCAGAAATCGCAGAGGGAGATTGTCTTGTCGCGTCGAAGAGTCGTCGTTACCGGTCTTGGAATCATCTCGCCCGTCGGCAACACCGTCCCCGCTGCGTGGGATAGCATCGTCGCCGGTCGTTCCGGTATCGGCCGGATCACCCGTTTCGACGCATCTGCGTTTGCTTCGCAAATCGCCGGTGAGGTTAAGGACTTCGATATCGGAGCCTACCTCTCGGCGAAGGAAGCCCGTCGGATGGATACCTTCATCCATTACGGCATGGCCGCCGGCATCCAGGCATTCAAGGACAGTGGTCTTGAGATCACGGCCGAGAATGCGGAGCGCGTCGGCGTGAATATCGGCTCGGGCATTGGCGGTCTGCCGATGATCGAGGAAACTCACAGCGAATATCTTGCCGGCGGGCCGCGCAAGATTTCGCCCTTCTTCATTCCCGGCACCATCATCAACATGATCTCGGGTCATCTCTCGATCATGTTCGGCCTCAAGGGCCCCAATCTTGCGATGGTGACGGCCTGCACCACGGCGACTCACTGCATCGGCGAGTCGTCGCGCATGATCGAGTACGGCGATGCCGACGTGATGGTCTGCGGCGGCGCCGAGTCGACGGTGGTGCCGCTTGCCATTGGCGGCTTTGCTTCGGCGCGCGCGTTGTCCACGCGCAACGACGATCCGACGACCGCCAGCCGGCCGTGGGACAAGGACCGCGACGGCTTCGTGCTCGGCGAAGGCGCCGGCGTTTTGGTGCTGGAAGAGTACGAACACGCCAAGGCGCGCGGCGCGAAGATCTACGCGGAGGTCGCCGGTTACGGCATGAGAGCCGACGCCCACCACATGACCGCGCCGTCGGAAGACGGCGACGGAGCGCGCCGCTTTATGGTCAATGCGCTGCGTAACGCGCAGATGAATCTCGACGAAGTCGATTACATCAACGCCCACGGCACCTCGACGCCGCTCGGCGACCTTGCCGAGACCATGGCGGTCAAGCGTTGTTTCGGTGGCCAGGCCAAGCGCCTGGTGGTGAATTCAACCAAGTCGATGACCGGCCACCTGCTCGGCGCGGCCGGCGGCGTCGAAGCGGTGTTCTCGACGCTGGCGGTGCATCACCAGATTTCGCCGCCGACGATCAACATCTTCAATCAGGACGAGCAGTGCGACCTCGACTATTGCGCCAATACCGCGCGCAACATGGAGATTCGTGCCGCGTTGTCCAATTCATTCGGCTTCGGCGGCACCAACGGCACGTTGGTGCTGCGCCGCATCTGAGCTGACAGGCGGCTGCCATGCAGCTGCCTTTGTCCCTCTCCCTGCGGCCCTCGCGCCGTCTTTTCCTGCTGTTGACTCTTGCCCACGGCGCTGCGGCAGCGGCGCTGGCCGCGCTCGGACTCGATCCCTGGATCGGCGTGCCCATGCTTCTGGGGGTTATTCTTTCCCTCGCCTGGCAACTGAGGCGCCTGTTCGGCGCGCAACGCATCGTGGAGCTGATCTTGCACAAGGATGGAGCGTTGGAGTATGTCCGTCGAGATGGTACCGCCGCCAGCGGCAAGGTCGATCCGCAGACGATGGTCACTGCATGGTTGACGGTGCTGTTGTTGCGCAGCGGCGCAGGCCGACGTTGCGAGGCGTTGACGCTGCTGCCGGACACTCTTGAGAGCGAGGATTTTCGCCGGCTGCGCCTGTGGCTGCGCTGGTTGGCCGCAGAACGCGGTGGGCGCGGCGAGAGGTAAGTTCGCTCAGTCGCGTTTGCGGCGTACCGGCCGCAGGATGGTCTTGCGCGCCTTCGACAACAGCTCCGGATAATCGCGGCTGAAGTGCAGGCCGCGGCTTTCGCGGCGTTGCTGGGCGCAGCGCACGATGAGATGC
>CAZCPD010000150.1:0-7732 GCA_964500425.1 uncultured Rhodocyclaceae bacterium | reverse complement strand
CTGATCAACTTCCACACCCGCTGCGGCGACGCCGGCACTTCCCTGGCCATGACGCCGAAGGGGACCAGCGCGTCATTGATGGCCGAGATGATGGCGGCGGGGGCGGCGTGGATGGCGCCTTCGCCGCAGCCCTTGGCGCCGAGCGGGGCGACGGGGGAGGGTGTGCAGAGCGCGTGCTTGCGCGTCATCGGCACTTCGTTGATGGTCGGCATCAGGTAGTCCATCAGCGTGGTCGCCAGCGGCTGTCCGGCGGCGTTGTACGGGTACTCTTCGAGCAGGGCGGCGGCGACGCCCTGGGCGATGCCGCCTTGCGTCATGCCGTCGACGGTCGCCGGATTCAGGCGCGTGCCGCAGTCGTCGACGACGACGTAGTCGAGAATCCTGGTGCGGCCGGTTTCCGGATCGAGTTCTATCAGCACGACGTGGCAGGCATTGGCGGCGGTGAGGTAGCTCCTGGCGCGGCCTTGGTCGTCGATGGGGTTGCGGCCCTGGGCGGTCCAGATGTAAGTCGCTTCGAGGCCCATCTCCATGTCCGGCGGCAGCAGGTCGCTGCGCGCCAGCGCGACGCCGGCGAGTTCGGCGATGGTCATCTTTGCCTGCGGCATGCCGATGATCTGCACCTGGCCGTTGATGAACTCGACCTTGTCGGGCGTCTGGCGCAGCAGGCGCGCGCCGATGGCGAGCATCTTCTCCTTGAGCTTCCGCGCCGCGCCCATGACGGCGCCGGTGATGGCGACGCCGAGGCGGCTGCCGCCGGGGCCGAAGGCCGGCGTGGCGGAGAGCGAGTCGAGCGGGATGACGGTGATGTCGCTCATCTCCATGGCGAAGTAGTCGGCGAGGATCTGGGCGACCACGGTGTATTGGCCCTGGCCCTGCATGGTGAAGCCGACGCGGGCGGTGATCTTGCCGAGGATGTCGATGGACAGCGTGACGCCCTCCGGGGCGCCGACGGCCTTCATGCCGACGATGGCGTACGCATTCCAGTCGAACACGCCGGGCTCGACGGTATTGGCGATGCCGATGCCGAGATAGCGGCCCTGCGCGCGGGCATCCGCTTGCTGCTTGCGCAGTTCGGTGTAGTTCGCCATCTTCAGCGCCTGGTCGAGCGCCGCCCCGTAATCGCCGCTGTCATACTCGTTGCCGCTCGGGATGGTGTAGGGGAACTGCTCGGGCCGGATGTAGTTGCGCCGGCGGATTTCGGCGGGGTCGATGTTCAGCTGGCGCGCGGCGATGTCGACCATCTGTTCGAGCACGAAGAAATGCGGCGGCGGGCCCATGCCGCGATAGGCGCTCTGCGGCAGCTTGTTGCTGAGCACGATGGTGACGTCATAGGAGGCGACGGGAATCGTGTAGCAGCCGGTGAAGGCGGCGAGCGGCTTGCCGACGCCCAGCGCGCCGTAATTCTCGCCGCTGGCGCCGATGTCTTCGAGGATCTTGATGCGCAGGCCTGTGATCCTGCCGTCGTTCATGACGGCGAGTTCGGCCTCGTAGTGGCGATCCCAGGACTGGCTGCCGCCGGCGAGCATGTACTCGACGCGATCCTCGATCCACTTGACGGGCGCGCCGCCAGCCTTGCGCGACAGCATGCAGACGATGTTCACGCCGCGCGAGTTGCCCTTGCCGCCAAAGCTGCCGCCGTGGTGATGGCTGGTCAGGCGGATCTTGTTGGAGGGCAGCCCGAGCACGCCGGATGCGCCAACGGCGGTGAGGCGCTGCACCTGCACGCTGCCGTGGATATTGACGCCGCCATTGATCAGGTCCCACTGGCAAACGCAGCCGAAGGTCTCCATCGGGTTGGCGCCGACGCGGTTCCAGCGGAAGCTGTCCTTGATGACATGGTCCGCCGCGGTGAAGGCCGCGTCGACCTCGCCCCAGGTGAACTTGCGCTGCATGGCGACGTTGCTGCCGAAGGATTCGACGATCACCGGGCTGCTCGGGTCCAGCGCGCGACGGCTGTCGACGATGGCTTCGAGCGGCTCGTAGTCGATTTCGATCAGCTCGGCCGCGTCCTCGGCGATGTGGCGACTGACTGCGGCGATGGCCGCGACCGGCTCGCCGACGTAGGTCACCTTCTCGCCGGCCATGTAATAGGCGCCGGTGCCCTCGGGGAAGCCATTCGACGGCTGGCTCCAGTTGCGTACGTCAGCGCCGGTGAGGATGGCGACGACGCCGGGCAGATTTTCCGCCCTGGAAATGTCGACGCGGCGGATGCGGGCGTGGGCGTGCGGGCTGCGCAGCATCGCGCAATGCAGCATGCCGGGCGCCGAGTAGTTGTCGATGAATTCGACGCTGCCGGTGACCAGGGCGACATCCTCGATGCGATTGACTTCCTTGCCGACGAAACGCAGGTTGCTGGCGGGAATGTCTTCCAGGCGGGGTTCGGGACGGGCCATGATGTTCCTATCCGTGAAGGGTGGTGTGAGGGTTGGGGGAGGGGGCGGTTTTGTAGCCCCTCTCCCTCGCGTAGTGGGGGAGAGGGGTTGGGGAGAGGGGGGCTGAGTCCGCTGTGCGATAGCCGACGCCCCCTCTCCCTGGCCCTCTCCCCCGGTTCCGGGGGAGAGGGGAAGCTAAGCCGTTGACTCGGCGAGCGCGCATTTCGACAAGCTCGATGTCAACGGCTTCCGTGGAGCCCGAGCCGCTCAGGCGGCTTCCGTCGCGCGCATCTTCTCGGCGGCGAGCTTCACCGACTCCATGATGGATTGATAGCCGGTGCAGCGGCACAGGTTGCCGCCGAGCGCTTCCTTGATTTCCTCTTCGCTCGGGTCGGGGTTCTCGGTGAGCAGCTCCAGGGTCGTCATCATGAAGCCCGGCGTGCAGAAGCCGCATTGCAGGCCATGGGCTTCGACGAAGGCCTGCTGGATTGGATGCAGGTGGCCGGTCTCGCGGTTGCGCAGGCCCTCGACGGTGGTGACCCGGGCGCCGTCGGCCTGTGCCGCGAGCGTCAGGCAGGAGCGCGCCGAAGCGCCGTCGATGAGGACGGTGCATACGCCGCAGATGCCGTGCTCGCAGCCGACATGGGTGCCGCCGAGATTCAGTTCGTGGCGCAGGAAATCGGCCAGGCTCAGGCGCGGCTCGACCTCGCGCTCGTAGAGTCGACCGTTGACGGTGATGCGGACGCTTTGCTTGCTCGTCATCGTGGAAACCTCGTGAAGTCAGTTGGAGTGTCGGGTTCTTGTCAGGCGATGCGGCTGGCCGCCTTGGCCAGGCAGCGCTTGACGTGCGTCTTGATGAGCTGGCGGCGATAGTCCGCCGTGGCGTGGATGCAGGTCATCGGCTCGTCGAGTCCGGCGGCGCCGGCCGCAGCGGCCGTGGCGAAGTTCTCCGGCGTCGGCGCCTGGCCTTCGAGCGATTGCTCGGCGGCGGTCAGGCGCACGGCGGTCGGGTTGATGCCGAAGCCGACGATGCGCACGTTGCGGCAGAGTCCCTGCTCGACACGCAACGTCACGGCAACGCCGGCCAGCGCCAGGTCGCCGTTGCGCCGCGAGGTTTCCTGGATCGCCCAGCCGGTGCCCGGCGTCATCACCGGCATGCGCACCTCGGTGAGGATTTCGTTGGTTTCGAGGCTGGTCGTCATGTAGGTGACGAAGAACTCGGCAGCGGGAATGAGGCGCTCGCCGTCCGGCCCGACGGCCTTGAGCTGCATGTCGAGCAGCACCGCGAGAGCGGGGTATTCGGACGCCGGATCGGCGTGCGCGAAGGAGCCGCCGACCGAGCCGCGATTGCGGATCTGGCGATGGCCGACGAGCTGGGTGCCGGCATGGAACAGCGGCTGCTGCTTCTCGATCAGTTCCGATACGCCGGCGGCGTGCTTGCTGGTCATCGCGCCGATGGCGATGACGTTGTTTTCCTCGCGGATGTAGTCGAGGTCCTTGAGCTTGCCGATGTCGATCAGCGCCTCGGGCCGCGCGACGCGCAGCGCCAGCATCGGAATCAGGCTCTGTCCGCCGGCAAGGATCTTGGCGTCGATGCCGTCGCTCTCCAGCTTCTGCAACAGGCCGACGGCTTCGTGTACGGTGGCCGGGGAATGATATTCAAATGGTGCCGGTTTCATTGAATACTCCAGATTGAAATTTCAAGAACGCTCAAAGCAAACATCTTGTTTCCCACAGGTGATGGCGGAGCTACGTCTCCCCTCACTCCTATCGTATGCACACAAGTCCCCTCTCCCGCAAGCGGGAGAGGGAAGCGGAATCAGTCGCATGCAAAATGTGCGCATACGGTCACCCCACACTCCTCAAGGCTTCACCGCCTTCTCCATCATCGCTTCCGTCTTCTTCGTCAGCGGCGGCAGCATGCCGAAGGCGCGGCGCGGGTCCCACCAGCCGGCGCGGTAGATGGTGCGGGCGTGGCTGAATTCGAGGAAGCCTTCGCGGCCGTGGTAGTGGCCCATGCCGGAGGCGCCGATGCCGCCGAACGGGGCGTCGGTCAGCGCCGCGTGCATCAGCAGTTCGTTGATGCAGACGCCCCCGGAGATGGTGTGGTCGAGGACCTTGCGTTCCTCGGCGGCATCCTTGCCGAAGTAGTAGAGCGCCAGCGGGCGCTGCCGCGAATTGATGTCGTCGATGACGGCGTCGAGCCTGTCGTAGGGCAGGACGATCATCGCCGGGCCGAAGATTTCGTTCTGCATGATCGCCGTGTCGCGCGGCGGGTCGATGACGATGCGCAGCGGCAGGCGCTTCTGCTGCGGGCCGCGATACGGGCCGCCGAAGGTTTCGACGCGCGCGCCGCGTGCCTCGGCCTCGTTGACATAGCCATCGACGCGGTTGCAGTGGCGTTCGTTGATGACCGTCACCCAGTCGGGATTGGTCTCGTAGCTGCCGGGGTAGAGCGCCTCGAACGATTTGCGCATCAGGCCGAGCAGCGCTTCGAGGTTCTCCTTCGGTACATACACGACGTCGGCATTCACGCAGACCTGGCCGCTGCCGGCGCCCTTGGCGATCATGATGCGTTCGGCGGTCATCGCCAGGTCGGCGCTGCGGCCGATGATGACGGGCGACTTGCCGCCGAGTTCCAGCGTCAGCGGCGTGAGGTTGTCGGCGGCGGCGCGCATCACCGCCTTGCCGACGCCGATGCCGCCGGTCAGCACGATGTGGTTGAAGGGCTGGGCGGCGAAGGCCTGGCCGAGTTCCGGGCCGCCGGTGACGACGGCGAGCTCGTCCGGATCGAAGAAGTCCTTGATCGCGCCGGCCATCACTTCGGCGACATGCGGCGTCAGCTCGGAGGGCTTTAGGATGGCGCGGTTGCCGGCGGCGAACACGTAGCCGAGCGGCGCGAGCAGCGTGAACACCGGATAGTTCCAGGTGCCCATGATGCCGACGACGCCCTTCGGGTGGTATTCGACGCTGCCGCGCGCGCCGAACCAGCTGAAGGGAATCGCGCCCTTGCGGCGCTGCGGCTTCATCCACGGCTTGAAGTCGTCGCGCGCCGCCTTCAGCGAGCCGAGCGAACCGAGCACGTCGAACATCAGCGTGATCGTGCGCGAGCGGTTGCCGAAGTCGGCATGCGCCGCCTCGCAGATCGGGTCGCGATACTTGACGACCATGTCGATGGCGCGCTGGATGCGCTTGTGTCGTGTGTCGGCGCTGACGGCGCCTTCCCTGAGGCGCGCCGCCTTCTGCGCGGCGAGCTTCGCTTCCAGCTCGATCACGGTGGTTTCGGACATCATCATGCTGCGCTCCTTACTTCAGCCGTTCTTCGGCGCGGGCCTTGGCCCACACATAGTCGGCCTTGCCGACGGGGGTGCGCTTGACCGCGTCGACGAAGACGATGTCCTTGGGCACCTTGTAGCCGGCGAGATGGTTGCGCACATGGGCGCGAATCGCCTCGCCGTCCTGCTGGCTGCCTTCACGCAGCGCGACGACGCCGACGACCCGCTGGCCCCAGCGGTCGTCCTTCAAGCCGACGACCACGGCGTCAATGACATCCGGGTGCGAGCGGATGGCCTGCTCGACTTCCTCGGTGAACACCTTTTCGCCGCCGGTGTTGATGCATTGCGAATCGCGGCCGAACACGGTGATGGTGCCATCGTCGTTGAGGCGGGCGATGTCGCCGCTGACCGAGCAGCGCTTGCCCTCGACGCTGCTGAAGGTCGCCGCGGTCTTGGCCGGGTCCTTGAAGTAGCCGACCGGCAGGTAGCCCATGCGCACCAGGATGCCCGTTTCGCCGGGCTTGGCGAAGCGCCATGTGCCGCCCTCATCAATGGCGACGTCGATGGTCTCGCCGCGCGTCAGCTGGATCAGGCCTTCCTTGGGCGCTTCGAGGCTGACGCCGGCCTGGCCGGTTTCCGACGAGCCCATGCTGTTCACCAGGCGGAGGTAGGGCGAGATGAGTTCCTTCATTGCCTGCTGGATGTGTTCGGAGAACAGCGCGCTGGCCGAGGAGATCGCCATCAGGCTGGAGAGATCCCAGCGGCCCGGGTTGGCCTTCAGCGTGTCGACCAGTGGAATCCCCATGGCATCGCCGACGATGGTCATGACATTGATCTGTTCGGCGGCGATGGTGTCGAGCGCGCGCTCGGCATCGAAGCCGGGATTCGGGTCGAGGAACACGGTGTTGCCGCCGTAGAGGCCGATCAGCGTCGCCCATAGGCCGGCGCCGTGCATCAGCGGGGCGGTCGGCATCAGGCGGATCTGCATGCCTTCGTTGATGCGGTCGACGAGCTCCTCGGGCGTCTTCACCGGGCCGTTCGGGCTGAAGCCGCCGCCGCCGCCGAAGCCGGCGTAGAACAGCGCCTTGTGCGGCCAGATCACGCCCTTGGGCATGCCGGTGGTGCCGCCGGTGTAGAGCAGCATCTGGTCGTCGTCGGACAGTGGGATGTCGTCGAGCGAGCCGCATTCCTTGGTCAGCGCCGCCTCGTAATCTTCTGCGCCGGCAATGCCCGGCGTGCCGCTGCCATTCAGGCGGGCGATGGCGCGCAGGCCGGGCGCGGCGGAAATCGCGCCGAGGTTTTGCGTCTCCAGCTCGGCCTCGTAGATCAGCGCCTTGAGCTCGGCGTTGTCGTAGAGGTAGCGCAGCTCCTCGCTGGTGTAGCGGTAATTGACGTTGACCGGAATGGCCTTGAGCTTGAAGGCGGCGAAGCAGGCTTCGACGAACTCGTTGCAGTTGTAGGCGTGGATGCCGACGGTGTCGCCGGCCTGGATGCCCTGGGCGCGCAGCCAGCGGGCGAGGCCCGTGGCGCGCTCGTCGAGCTGGCGGTAGGTCAGGCGCCGCTTGCCGCAGACGATGGCTTCGCGATCGGGCACGGCCTCGACGACGACGCTGAAGAGGTCGGCGAGGTTGAAGGTTCTGGTCTTGCTCATGATGAAATCTCCTGGAGGGTGGCGAAACGGTCAATTATCACCAATGTCATGTCCCCTCGTGTTGCGTTGTTACCCGTTACAGGGCGGTCTGTCCGCCATCCATGACCAGCGCGGCGCCGGTCATGAAGCGCGCGTCGTCGGAGGCGAGGAAGGCGATGCCCGCGGCCAGGTCCTCGGGGTAACCCATGTCGGGCAGCAGCGGCAGCAGCTTGCCGACCAGGTTGAAGTCCGCGCCCTCCGGCAGGATGGTGTTCTGGGCCAGCGGCGTCGCCACGGCGCCAGGGCAGATCGCATTGACGCGCACGCCCTTGGCGGCGTATTCGACGGCCAGCGCGCGCGAGAACATGATCACCGCGCCCTTGGTCGCCGAGTAGGCGGTGCCGTAGGGCACGCCGATGATGCCGGCGATCGAGGCGCAATTGACGATGTTGCCC
>CAZCPD010000149.1:0-7756 GCA_964500425.1 uncultured Rhodocyclaceae bacterium | reverse complement strand
TGCCACCATCTGAGCGAGCCGGGTTGCGCCATCCGGGCCGCCGTGGATACCGGCAATATAGACAGGAGGCGCTACGAGCTGTATCTGCGCATCGCGGCTGCGCAGCGCTGAGTCCCGCCGCGTGAGCACGCTGCGCCCATCCCACGCCATGCCCAACAACTACACATCCAGAGTAGGCAGGGCACACAGTGCCCACGCCGCCCCCCCCTGAATATCACTCGATCACGGCAATACGCCTTGCAAGACCGCATTCAAATCATTACAATGAATGCATTGAACGCGTTTTTGTAAGGTGATACCATGGCGATGTTGACAGTACGCAATTTGCCCGATGATGTGCATCGCGCATTACGGGTGCTCGCCGCTCAACATGGGCGTAGCACCGAGGCCGAAGTCCGCGACATCCTGGAGAAGGCAGCGAAACCAGAAGGTCGCTTGAAGTTTGGTTCGTTGCTGACTTCCATCGCCCGTGAAGCCGGTGGTCTGACCGACGCCGAAGCCGAGAGCCTCAACCAGCTTCGCGACAAGACTCCCGCCGAGCCAATGGGGTTTGAATGATCCTCATTGACACCAACGTGATTTCCGAGCTGTGGAAGATCGAGCCTGACCCTGGCGTGTTGGCCTGGATCGACGCACAGGCGATCGAAACGCTCTACCTGTCGGCCATCACCGTCGCCGAGCTTCGTTTCGGCCTGGCGATCATGCCAGAAGGCAAGCGACGTTCGATCTATCAAGATCGTTTGGAGCGGGAGGTCCTGCCCGCCTTCATGGGCCGGGTGCTACCCTTCGATCTGGACAGCTCACAAGCCTACGCGACACTGATGGGGCGCGCGAAAGCCGACGGCAAGACGATCGGCAAGGCGGACGGCTACATCGCAGCCACGGCCTTCGCTCGCGCTTTAACGATTGCAACACGCGACGTTGCACCGTTCCAGGCAGCCGGTCTCACCATCATCAATCCTTGGAAAATGTAAAGTCCCGCCGCGTGGACACGATGTGCCCACACCCACCCTGCGTCTTGCCACTATCCCGCAAAGATTTTCACAACTCGCCTAAAGTTTCTCCCGGCAGGGCCGTTACCTGAACCAAAGGCGACGAGAAACCTGCGCCTTTAATGTGTAACTTCCTGACATGTAAAGGAGAATCAAAATGGCCTCAGTCATCAATACCAATATCTCGTCGCTGAACGCACAGCGCAATCTGAATACATCGCAGTCTGCCCTGCAAACCTCCCTGCAGCGCCTGTCTTCCGGCCTGCGCATCAACAGCGCCAAGGACGACGCCGCCGGCTTGGCGATTTCGTCCCGCATGTCCGCCCAGATCGGCGGCATGGAGCAAGCCAGCCGCAACGCCAATGACGGCATTTCCATGGCGCAGACGGCTGAAGGTTCGATGGGTTCGGTTGGCGACATCCTGCTGCGCATGCGCACCCTGGCCGTGCAATCCGCCAACGGCAGCAACAGCTCAATCGACCGTACCGCCATCCAGAACGAAGTCGATCAGCTCTACTCGGAAATCGACCGCATCTCGGCCACCGCCGAGTTCAACGGCGTCAAGCTGCTCAACGGCAGCGCCAACAACACCACCTACCAGGTCGGCGCCAACGCCAACCAGACGATTTCCTTCTCGATCAACGAAGTCTCGACCGAGGCCATGGCCCTCAACGGCAGCGTCGCCCTTGGCGACCTGAATGGCGGCCGCATCAGCGGCACGGCTGCAGCCGCCGGCTCCGCCGAACTGGAGATCAACGGCACCGGCATCACGCTGGCGACGACCGACGACACGGCTGGCGAATACGCCACTGCCATCAACGCCGTCAGTGGCACCACCGGGGTCACCGCCACGGCCTACAATTCGGTCAGCGGCGTGGCCGGCGCAACCGGCGTCATGACCGGCGCCATGACAATTACCGTCGGCGGCGCGGCGGCTGTCACGGTGAGCGCATCGACGAGCATGACCGATCTCGTCGAAAACATCAACAACGAAGTCGGCGGCATTACCGCATCCATCGGTGATCAAGGGGAGCTTGTCCTGACCAACGAGACCGGCGCCAACATCGCCATCGGCGGCACCGTCAGTGGCTCGGGCCTCACGGCAGGCACGTACCGCGGCTACCTGGCGCTTGAGAGCACCAGCAACACCGCCATCGAACTGACGGGTACCGCGTTGTCGAAATTCGGCTTCAACGAGAGTACCGGTGCGTCGAATCTTGTGGGGACCACACAGGTCAGCGCCACCTCCGCTGATGCCGCCACTGCGGTTGCCGCACTGACCAACACCAAGTTGCTGACGACCGACAACGTCACGATCAACGGTTTCGCGGTCGGTGTCACCGGCGCTAGCGCGGCGGAAAAGGCTGCAGCCATCAATGCCCTGAACAGCTCGACCGGCGTCACCGCCACGGCGACAACGACGGCTTATCTTGCGCTGGATGCGGCCTCCGGTGGCGACGACATCATCATCAATGGCGTTACCGTGGCTGTTGCGGCTGGCGACGACACGGCGGACATCGTGACCGCGATCAATGCAGCAGGGGTTTCAGGCATTACCGCCTCGACCGACGAGGATACCGGCTTGCTGAAACTGTATTCGTCATCGGGCGTGGATATCGTTGTCGGCAACGCCGCAGCGGGCACAACGATCCTCAATGCCGCCAGCACCACCACGGGAGTCAACGCCGTCAATGCAGCCGAGTATGTCGCGGTGCGCGGCCAACTTGAGCTGACCGGCGACAACGGCGCGACAGTTCAAGTCGGCGGCACCGCAGCCAGCATCGCCAAGCTCGGTCTGGTCGAGCAGGGCGGCGCTGACGCCATCGTCGGCGGCACCCTGAGCGTCTCCACGGCGGCCCAGGCGCAACAGGCCATCGAACGGATCGACAGCGCAATCTCCTACGTCAATACCCAGCGCTCCACCATGGGTGCGATCCAGAACCGTCTGACGTCGGTCATCGCCAACCTGGCTTCGTCGGCGGAAAACATCTCCGCCGCCCGCAGCCGGATCCAGGATACGGACTTCGCGATGGAAACCGCCTCGATGACTCGTTCGCAGATCCTGCAACAAGCCGGTACGGCGATGCTGGCGCAAGCCAACTCGATGCCGAACTCGGTATTGAGCCTGCTCAAGTAAGCTGAGCCAGGGAGAAGTAAAACCGTGACCTGACGAGCCACCCGCAGCGCGGTGGCTCGTCAGGTCCGTTTGAACAGGAGAACGGGAAATGAACATCAATCCAGTCGGCCTCACCGCCTCTGCGGTGGCCACGGCCCAAACCGAGCAAACAGCCCGAAGTCCCCTTGTCGACAACAGCACGGCCACCCAGTCCGTCCCTGCTCCCGCCGTTTCGCAATCCGAACCGAGCCTCGAACAGGTTCTGCAGGCAGCGAAGCAGGTTCAGGAAATGGTACAGACCAAGGCCAGCAACCTGATATTTTCGCTGGACAAGGATTCCGGCAAGACCATCGTCAAGATCGTCGATTCGCAAACCGACGAGGTGATCCGCCAAATTCCGTCAGAGGAAATCGTTGCGCTGGCCAACGCCCTGGATCAAATGCAGGAAACGCAGGGCGTACTGCTAAAAAACAAGGCCTGAAGCCCGTTCTTTTTCCCCCGGGGCTTTCAGACGTCGAGTGTTGCCATCCACAGGCAATGTGGTTGGTTTTTTGTCGTTTCCGCGTTTGCTTGCATCGACTCGCTGGCGCGCTTGCTTTCGCGCGCGATTCCATCGCCAGGCACCGCCCTCCCGCTCCCGACGCAGTCGTTTCGCAACGATATTCCCTCGCGTAAACGGGTCGCGCCATTCGCTGCGCTGTCATCGCAATGACCAGCACTGTCATTACGCAACGACGGAAGACTCTAGCGGTGAGCCGTTGCTGCGCAAGCGCACCGTGGCAGTGCAGTGCCGTGGGGCCCCAATCGGCCCCAATCGGCCCCACTCGGCCCCCATCGTTCTTGCGTCTCCGTGATGAGTGAATCCTTCGATACCCACGGTTGGCATGACGGCGCGGCAAGCGGATAGATTCGTCTGCCCTCCTTTAGTTTCGCCGTTTTTGACCGATAATAGATTCAAGTATCCCCGCAGGAGGTCTGTTCATCATGGCAACCATTTCATCCGCTGGCATCGGCTCGGGCCTGGATGTCAACTCGCTGATCACCAAGCTCATGGATCTGGAGCGCCAGCCTATCCGGGCGCTCGATGCGAAAGAGGCCAAGATTCAAGCGAAGGTTTCGGCCCTTGGGCTTCTGAAAAGTTCGCTGGCGACATTGCAGACCGCCGCCAAGGCGCTGAGCACACCAGCGCAACTCTCGCCATTGAGAGCCAGTGTGGCCGATTCGACGATACTTGGCGCCAGCGTCAGCAGCGGCGCCGTAGCCGGCAACTACGATATCGAAGTGCAAAGCCTGGCCGAATCGCAAAAGCTGCTCTCCGCCGGCTACGCCAACACCACCGATGCCATCGGCACGGTAGGCAAGAAGATCACCTTTACCTTCGGCACCTACTCGGCCGGCCCAACGTTCGCCATCAATGCCGACAAGCCCGCCCAATCCATCACCATCGACAGCGACAACAACTCGCTGGAAGGCTTGCGCGATGCGATCAATGCCGCCAACATCGGAGTTTCAGCCAGCATCATCAACGACGGCTCGGCGAATGGCTACCATTTGTCAATGACCTCTACGGCGACCGGCGCGCGCAACGCGATGCAGATCTCGGTGGATGATGCCTCGCTCAACGCCTTCACCTACGATCCGACTGGCGGCACCTCGAACATGACGCAAACCGTCGCCGCCCTGGATGCCGTCATCAAGGTCGACACGACGACGATCACCAAGCAAAGCAATACCATCACCGATGCCATCGAGGGAGTGACGCTCAATCTGACCGCCAAGTCCGCGAGCGGTGTAACGACGCGTCTGACACTCACGCGCGACAACTCCAGCATCCAGACCGCCATCCAGAATCTGGTCAAGTCGTACAACGACACCAACAAGGCGCTTGCTGATGCGACAGCTTATGATGCAACGTCGGGCAAGGCGGCAACGCTGAACGGCGACAGCACCGTGCGCATGATCCAGTCGCAATTGCGCAGCCTGTTGAGCTCATCGATCAGCGGAGCCACGAATGGTTCATCGACCCTGACAGACATCGGTGTCAATTTTCAGAGGGATGGATCCCTATCAATTGATGCAACCACGCTCAGCGCGGCGCTTGCCGACCCGACCAAGGACTTCACCGCGCTGTTCGCCTACAAAGGCACCAACAAGGGCTATGGCCTGCAACTGGACACGCTGATCGGACAGATCAACAGTCCGGTTGGAATCATCGCCACCAGCTCCAAGGGGCTCACATCCTCGATCACGGACATCAGCAAGCAACGAGTCATCTTGCAAACGCGACTCGTCAACGTGGAAAGCCGTTACCGGGCGCAATTCACCGCTCTCGATACGATCATCGCCAGCATGAATACAACAAGCAACTACCTTGCCCAGCAGCTTACCGCGATTTCCGCGATGACCAACGGCATCAACAACGGACAACAATAGGAGGAATGACCATGTTCGTTGCAAAGAGAAGCGCCGCACAAGCCTATGCCCAAATCGGCGTCGAAACGGGCGTTGCAGCCGCCAGTCCGCACAAACTCATCGTCATGCTGTTCGACGGAGCCATGCTCGCGATCTCCAATGCCGGACTGCACATGCAGCGGAAGGAAATCGCCGACAAGGGCCGCGCCATCTCCAACGCCATCGACATCATCAGTTGCGGACTGAAAGCCAGTCTCGACAAGAAAAGTGGGGGCGAACTCGCTCAGAATCTCGATTCTCTTTATGACTACATGTGCACCAGGTTAATCCACGCCAACCGTCATAATGACAAGCAGGCGCTCGATGAAGTCACCCGCCTGCTTGGCGAAATAAAGAGTGCATGGGAACAGATCGCCGAAGACCCAGCCGTTCGCGGCGCCAATCAGGTCGCTGCCTGAGCAAGATGATGGCCTCCCGGCTTGCCCGCTACCAGGAAATGCGTGCGCTATCGGCGCGCATGGTAGAAGCGGCACATGCCGACGATTGGGAGAGCCTGGCCGAACTGGAAAAACAGGTCGCCGCACTGCGCAACGGCCTCATCGCCGACGAACAAGTCTTGGCTGCGGCGCACACTCCGGCGGCGGAAGAACTTGTTCAGCAGGCGCAGCTGATCCAAAGCATCCTCGCCAACCAAGATGAAGTCGCGCGCCATACTCAACCGCGACTGGAAGAAATGCGCCGCCTGCTGGGCGATGCAACCTCCCGGCGACGTCTCGACCAAGCTTATGGCATCGAAGAGTCCTGATCCCCAACTTGGTAGAAATAGCCGCCAAACCCGTCCTTGATTTCACGAATCCAGCGACTGCACGGTCTTTATGATGCTGCGCATGCCTACATCGCAGATTTTGCTCTACGAAGAAATGAACGCGCTCTCCACCCGCATGGCCATGGCGGCTCGCGCAAAGGATTGGGAAGCCTTGAGCACCCTGGCCCGATCTGTCGCCGCCCTGCGCGATTCGCTTCCGGAAAACGACGACAGTCTTTCCGAGGCCGAGTTGCAGAAAAAGGCGATACTGATCCAGCGCATCCTTGATGACGACGCTGAAATCCGCCGGCATACCGAGCCGTGGATGGAAAACGTCTGCCGTTTTCTTGGCAACGGCGCGAATCGCCACGGCCCTGCGCAAACGCGCACTCGCGTCTTCTGACTGCGAGTTTCGCAGGAGCGCCGCGATGCTCGACTGCAGAACATCCCCGGCGCCCACTCCTCTGGTCCGACAGCTCAAAACCGCCACAGGCGCGCGTCCTTCTGAGGGGGTGGGATCATGCCACTGATTCCCACCGATGTCGGCTTGCGGCTGCGTCTCGACAACGAGCTGCTACCGCAGCAGATCGCACCCGTCCAGGAGGTCGAGGCCGATCTGCCGCGCCTGCAAGCCGGTCAGCTGTTTACGGCGCGTATTCGCGACGTCCTGCCGGAGAACACCTATGTTGCGCTGGTCGCAGGAAAGGCCGTCACGCTGTCGTTACCGCAAAGCGTGAAAAGCGGCGATGTGCTGGAACTGGTCGTCATCGACCAGACTCCCAAGACCATCATCGCCGAACTGGCCAACCAGCCCGCTGCTACCACCACCGCCGCAGATGAAGGACCGCAACTCACCCGTCTGAGCCAGGCTGCGCAAATGCTCCGCTCGTTGCTGATCAACGAAGGCGAGACAACGGAGTCCGCCCCACTGAATCGGGGCCAGCCCTTGTTGGCGCAGCCCCCGCGCAGCGGCGCCGAACTCGCGCCAGTCCTGAGCAAGGCGGTTGCCGAGAGCGGATTGTTCTACGAAGCCCATCAAGCGCAATGGGTGGCGGGCAAACTGCCACTCACCCGCCTGCTCCAGGAGCCGCAGGGCCAGCACCAGCCTTTCTCCCCACCCCAGCCCCCCCAGCAGCTCCAGCAGCCCCTGCCCCAGACAGCGACCACAGCCACACCTGCGACGGCGACGGCGCTGCCGGAAATGCTCGCGACAGCACAGCCTCAAACCGCAGCCCAACCGTCGGCAACCGTGCCCGTCATGCCTGCCGCCGGATTGGCCGCGCCTCTCGCCACGGAAGCCGAACCCGCAGCGGCCACTGCGCCGCTAGCACAACCGATACCACAAGCCGCTGCGAATGGTCAGACAGCGCCGCCCGGGCTGAACAAGATCGTGGCACAAAGCATCCTGCTCTATCAGGCCAATCAGGCCCA
>CAZCPD010000148.1:6249-7783 GCA_964500425.1 uncultured Rhodocyclaceae bacterium | reverse complement strand
CAAACAGCGCCTCCGGGTCGAACGGCTTGGGCAGGAAGTCGCTCATGCCGGCAGCGATGCAGCGTGCCTTGTCTTCGGCGAAGACATTGGCCGTCATGGCAATGATGGGCGTGTCCTGATACCCGGGCAGCTTGCGCAGCTGTCGCGTCGCTTCCAGTCCGTCCACCTTCGGCATCTGCACGTCCATCAGGATGGCGGCATAGGTCGATTCCTGCGCCAGGCTAATCGCCGCATCGCCATCCTCGGCCGTGTCGACCGCCAGTCCGCTGCCTTCGAGGAAGGTTCGCGCGATTTCGAGATTGAGCGGCTCGTCGTCGGCCACCAGAATTCGTTTTCCCGCGTAACCTTGTCGTATCTGTTCTTCGGCGCCCGCATTGCCGAAACGAAAGTCCATGGCGCCCCTGACATCCTTTCTGAGCGTCGCGGTGAACCAGAAGGTGCTGCCAAGTCCGGGCGTACTTACGACGCCGGCCGCGCCCCCCATCAACTCAGCCAGACGCCGGGTGATCGCCAGACCGAGTCCGGTGCCGCCATATTTTCGCGTGATCGAATTGTCGGCTTGCTCGAATGCGTGGAAGAGCCGTGGCATGATGTCGGGGGCGATGCCGATGCCAGTGTCCTCGACTTCGAAACGCAGCCGAATGGCATCGGGGCTCTCGTCCTGCTTGAAGGCGCGCAGGGTGACGCTGCCCGATTCGGTGAATTTCACCGCATTGCTGGTGTAATTGAGCAGCGCCTGCTGCAAGCGCGTCGGGTCGCCCAGCAAGCCCGGCAAGGATGCGGTTTCGATCCGCAGACGGATATTTCTGGCCCTGGCGGTTTCTTCCATGATCGAACCGACACCGGCCAAAAGACTGGACACGGTGAGCGGGAGCTCTTCCAGCATCATCTTGCCGGCTTCGATTTTCGACAGGTCAAGAATGTCGTTGATGATGCACAGAAGGTGTTGTGCGGAGCGATCAATCGCATCGAGGCGATCTGCCTGCGCCGCCGACACGCCCCCTCGGCGCAATAGATGCACCATGCCCAGAATTCCGTTCATGGGCGTGCGGATTTCGTGGCTCATGTTGGCGAGAAAGACGCTCTTGGCCTGGTTCGCCTCCTCGGCCTGCAGTCGTGCGGCATTCAGTTCCGCCGTGCGCAGTTCAACGAGAGATTCGAGGTGTTCCCGGTGGGCGTCGAGCTCTTGGCCGATGCGTTTCTTCTCGGTGATATCCTCCTTGACGGCAACATAGTGGGTGATGCGCCCATCGGCTTGACGCAGCGGGGCGACGATGGCGAATTCGGTGTATTCGCTGCCATCACGACGCTTGTTCTGGAACTCGCCGCGCCATGTCCTGCCTTGTGTCAGCGCCGACCACATGGCGATGTAGGTTTCCGCAGGCGTGTCGCCGGAGTGCAGCAGGCGCGGGTTCTGGCCGATGACGTCGGCGCGGCCATACCCGGTGTTGTCGACGAAGGCCTGGTTGACGTATTCGATCTCGGCCGCCAGGTTGGTGACCACGATGCTGTTCGGACTCTGTTCCACGGCCTG
>CAZCPD010000148.1:0-6149 GCA_964500425.1 uncultured Rhodocyclaceae bacterium | reverse complement strand
TCGTGCATCCGATTGACGCCCGGCTTCGGGAGCGGCTGCATGATACGGCTCTTGTCCGTGGCGGTGACGAACACGTTGTGTGCGGGCGCGATCAACAGATAGCCACCCGTCTTGCCGTAGTGGCCATCCGCAACCTTGTCCAGGAAGTTGGCGGCGCCAAGATGGGTCACTCCGGCGAGGGCGCCAACGACCTTGCCTTGCGCGTCGCGGATGGGAGAGGTCATGACGAAGATCGGCGCCCCCATTTTCTTGCTGATGACCGGCCGACCAATGGTCGCCTTTCCTTCCTGGATCGTGGCGGCGATGAAGTCCCGATCCATGTAGTTCAAGCCGACACGTTCCGCCGAAAGCGGCAGGGAAGCGATAGCGGTGCCATCGGCGGCAGTGATAAAGATGCCGCCGTTGAACAGTCCCTGCAGGAGTCGTTGTTGCTCGATGAGTGTCTGCAAGGCCGCCGCATTGCCGAGAACTTCTGGGCTGATATCTTCAGCCACGGTTTTCAGCGCGGCCAGGCGGTCTTCCAGTTCGGCATTGACCTCGGCGGCGATGAAAGAGACCGTGGAAAACTGCTGGGCGCCGAGGTGCTGCTGCATGTCCTCGCGCAGCACCCGGCTGACATGGAAGGTCAGCGTCCAGATGCCGATCAGGAAGATGGTCAGGGTGAAGAGAAACGCCCTGGTCCTGAGGGACCGCCACTCAAAGAAGCTGCTACGCATGCCGACGACTCCCAGACCCGGTAAGATGATTTCCCTTGAGTTCGCCGGCAACCCGCATCGGCCGGGCTGAAAGACAGGTACGACGTTGCCGTGTGTGTCGCGACGATACTCACATTCTGCATGACAGCATCGTTCGCAGGCCTGGCCATTCTGCCACTTGTCACAAAATTCAGGCGGTATCGGCGCGACGATGCGTCGTCCGCGCGGCGGGTTGCGCACTTCGCCGCCTCGCGATGGCATTCAAGCCCTGCTAAACTCTACCGCTTATCCAGCGTCGGCGGTTGGGCGCCGGCGTCTCCCGCAATCTCCTCGCGCATCCTTCATGTTTTTTCAAAAGCTCAGCGCCAAGATCATCGGCATCCTGGTCGCATTCTTTCTGGTGGCGCTGATCGCCATCGGGCTGACGTTGTTTCTCTCCTGGCAACTCGAAGGCAATGCGGCGGCGATCAACGATGCCGGCAGCCAGCGCATGCGCACCTATCGCATCGTCTTCCTGCTGTCGCGGCAGATGCAGACGGCCGAAGAGGAGGCGGTCATGCAGGCGACCATCGTCAAGGAGGTGGCCACCTTCGAGCGCATCATGCGCGACCTGGAACAGGGCGATCCGAACCGTCCGCTGTTCCTGCCGAAGGAGGCGGAAATCGACCGTCTGCTGCGCCAGATGCGCCAGGAGTGGAATGAGGAAATGCGCCCGCGCATCGAAGGCATGCTGCGGATGCCGCAAGATCAGCGCGCCGTGCAGCTGGTGCAATACAGGGCGGCCGTCGAACAGTTCGTTTCGCATGTCAATCAGCTGGTGGCGGCCGTCGAGGTCAGTGGCACGCGCAGTGCGACCTGGCTGCGCCTGCTGCAGATCGGCCTGATCGTTCTGGCCTTGATCGGCACGACGCTGCTGATCGGCTTCTTCTTCGTCATGGTGATTCGTCCGCTCGAGGAAATGCGCGACGGCATCCGGCGCATGAGCGAGGTCGATTTCCGCGTGCGTCTGCGCGTGCGCCGCAACGACGAGTTCGGCGAGCTGGGCAAGGGCTTCAACGCCATGGCCGACCGCCTCGAAGACATATACGGCAAGCTCGAGCAGCGCGTCGAGGAAAAGACGCGCGACATCGAGATCAAGCATCGCGAGCTGACTCTGCTCTATGAAGTGGCCGCCTATCTGAGCGTACCGGTGCCGCGCGATCTGGCGTGTTACGAGGTCCTCGACAAGGTCATGCAGCTGCTCGATGCTCAGGCCGGCCTGGTGCGTTTCGTCGAGGACAGCGGCGAGCAGATGCGCATCGGCGTGCATCGCAACCTGTCGGAAGAGTTCCTGCGCTGCGAGGGTTGCATGCCGGTCGGCGCCTGTCTGTGCGGCGGCGCCGCCGCCAGCGGCCTTGCCGTGTCGTCGCAGCTGGTGCAGCGGCCGGCGCTGGACACGGCGATGGCCTGTCGCGACCGCGAGGGATTTGCTTCAATGGTGGCGATTCCCATTTCATCGAAGAACCAGATCCTCGGCGTCTTCAACCTGTTCTTTTACAGCCAGCGTTCTCTTCGCGACAACGAGGTGCGACTGCTTGAAACCATCGGCCAGCATCTCGGCGTGGCGATCGAAAACCAGCGCCTTGTGGAGCGCGAGAAGGAGATGGCGGTTTCCGAGGAGCGCAATCTGCTCGCCGAGGAATTGCACGACAGCATCGCCCAGTCGCTGGCCTTCCTCAACATCCAGGCGCAGATGCTCCAGGATTCCTTGCGCCGCGAGGACATGCAGGAAGCCGAGGACGAACTGGCGCGCATCCGCGAGGGTATCCAGGAGAGCTACGATGACGTGCGCGAACTTCTGGTGCATTTCCGCACCCGCGTCGTCGCCGGTAATGTCGAGATCGCCATCGCCAGCGCTCTGGAGAAGTTCGAAGGCCAGACCGGCATCGCCACGGAGCTGGAACGGCGCGGCGAAGGTCGCGAGATTCCCACGCAGAACGCCATCCAGATCCTCCACATCGTCCAGGAAGCGCTCTCCAACGTGCGCAAGCACGCGCGCGCGACGCAGGTGAAGGTGATCATCGAGCGCAATGGCGAGTGCGTCATCTCGGTGCGCGACAACGGCCGTGGCTTCGATTCCGACGCGGCGCCGGACGATGGCGACGTTCATGTCGGCATCAAGATCATGCGCGAACGCGCCCATCGCATCGGCGGGCAGTTCGACATACAATCGAAGACCGGCGCAGGCACTACGGTGACGCTGAAGCTTCCACACGATACTGCTTCGGCTTCCGCTTCCGCCACGCCCTAGAAGACTTGAGCAAGCGATGACGACAGAGAAACGCATCCGGGTTTTGTTGATCGACGATCACACCCTCTTTCGCAGCGGCATCAAGGCGCTGTTGCAGCGCCAGCCGGGCTTCGAGGTGGTCGGCGAGGCGGGCGACGCCCTCGAAGGCGTCAAGCGCGCCAAGACGCTGCAACCCGACGTGGTGCTGCTCGACATCCACATGCCGGGCATCACCGGCCGCGAAGCCGTCAGCCTGGTCGCCGACGAGGCGCCCGATGCGCGCATCCTGATGCTGACGGTCTCGGAGGATGTCGAGGATCTGCTCCAGGCGCTGCGCGCCGGCGCCCACGGCTACCTGCTGAAGAACATCGAAACCGACTTTCTGGTCAATGCCATCCGCAGCGCCGTCGATGGCGATTCGGTGATGTCGCCGCAGATGACCAGCAAGCTGATGAAGAGTGTCAGCACCGCGCCGCAGGCGTCGACCACGCCGGCGACGGCCGACAAGGAACGTCTGTCGCCGCGCGAACGCGAGATCCTCGGCTTCCTGGCGCGCGGCGCCAGCAACAAGGAAATCGCCCGTAGTCTCGATCTCGCCGAAAGCACCGTGAAGATCCACGTGCAGAACATTCTCAAGAAGCTCAACCTGCTCTCCCGCG
This sequence comes from uncultured Rhodocyclaceae bacterium, assembly GCA_964500425.1. GTDB lineage: Bacteria > Pseudomonadota > Gammaproteobacteria > Burkholderiales > Rhodocyclaceae > Sterolibacterium. The sequence continues at coordinate 2,526 of CAZCPD010000148.1, read as the reverse complement.
TGCAGGCCGCCGTGTATGCCGTCGAAAACGGCCTGACCGGCAAGGACGAAGGCTGAGCGGCCTGCCGCTGGCGCCGCGCATCCTTTCACTCGAATCTCCCGATTCCGCTCCCTGCGACAATATGTCGCGCCTGCGGCGCGAGCGTGCCGCCCTATAATTCCGCGTTTCCAGTTTTCAGAATTTCTTGATGTAAATCAAGAAATTGGAAGCGTTTGGAAGTGTGGCGGCGGTTGCCATGCCATGCGCCTGGCGGACGGGCGCCGCCGGTTTTCTCACCTTTGATTCGAAAAGAAAATTCGCAAAATGAAGAAGATGTTCCGTTTCTCCGCCATGTCCCTGGCCGTTGCCTGCGCCCTGAATGCCCAGGCTGAACAAGTTCAGGAAATCGTCGTCACTGCCACCAAGTCCGCCAAGAGCACGGCCGATGCGCCGGCCACGGTCAGCGTCATCGGCGCCCGGGAAATCGAGGAACGCAACATTCATTCGGCGGATCAGGCGCTGATCCATGTGCCCGGCGCGTATACCGCGCGGCCGGGCGGCAGCGAGCCCAGCGTCATGGGCACCCATGTGATGCTGCGCGGCATTCCGGATGCCTCGCGCACGCTGGTGCTGGTGGACGGGCAGACGCTCAACGATCCCTATATCGGAACGGTGACCTGGGAGTCGGTGCCGGCGGAGACCATCGATCGCATCGAAGTCGTGCCCGGTCCCTTCTCCTCGCTGTATGGTGGCAGCGCCATGGGCGGCGTCATCAACATCATCACCAAGGCGCCGGCGAAGCGTGCGGTGACCGTCAGGGGCGGCGTCGGCACCGACGATTTTCGTGCGGCCAGCGTCGTGTATCAGGATCGCCTGGCGCCGGGAGTCGCCATCGTGCTCGACTACGGCTACAAGCAGAGCGACGGCTTCGTCAAGGATCTGGTTGTTCTCGGCGCCAGTGGCAGCGGCGGCGCTGCGGTCAGCGGCGCGACGCCAACCACCGACGCGAGCGGCAACGTCAAGTATCTGGTGGGCGACAAGGGCAAGGTCGGCTGGACTTCGGAGAACATCGGCGCCAAGCTGTATCTCGACATCGGCAGCGATTCCCACCTGATCGTCGGCGCATCCCAGTTCCTGTATACGAGCACTGACCGCAATCGTTACAACACCTATTTGCCCAATACCAGCCTCGCCGTCCGGGAGTCGCAGTTCCTCACTGGCCCGGACAGCGAAATCAAGGAGTACGGCCGCTATTCGGCCGAGTACGAGAAGACCTTCGCCAACGGCGGCGCGCTGAAAGCCACGCTGGGCTTTGTCGACATGCCTCTCTACAACAATTACATCGTGCCGGGTGCCGCGGCGACGCTGGCGAGCGGCGGCGCGGCTTCGCGCATGCTGCGGCCGAGCAGCGAGATCTCCGGCTCGCTGCAGGGCAGCTATCCGATCTCGGCGACGCAGAAGCTGGTGGTCGGTCTGTCGACCGTGAAGCGCACCATCGATACGGTCACCTATTCGATCAGCGACTGGCGCGATGCCGGCGCCACCGGCCCGCTCAAGAACCTCACCGGCGGCGAGGACACGACCTACTCGCTGTATGCCCAAGACGAGATCACCCTGTCCGATCGGCTCACCGCCTATGTCGGCGGCCGTTACGACAAATGGTCGACGGAGGGTTTCATCCAGCAGGTCGAATCGCCGGGCGCTTACCGCAACGAATACGAGGCGCGCAAGCAGTCGCACTTCAGCCCCAAGCTTTCCCTCGTCTGGCGACCGGTCGAGGCGACCACCGTGCGCGGCTCGGTCGGCACCTCGTTCCACACGCCCAACCTGCGCGACACCTTCGGCTGGTGGACGCCGAAGACGGGCTACACCTTCACGCCCAATCCGGGCCTCAAGCCGGAGACCGTGACCTCCTGGGAACTCGGCGTCGAGCAGCGCCTGCGGACCGGCACGCTGCTGCGCGCCACGTATTTCGAAAACAAGCTCAAGGACCTGATCTATCGTACCGAGTCCGACGCGCTGATGGCGCAGGGCGTCGACAACGCCGGCAAGGCGCGCGTCAAGGGACTCGAACTGGAGGCGCGTCATCCGCTGATGAAGGGGCTGACGGCGCATGTCAACGTCACGCTGAACGACCCGAAGATCACCGAGAACTCCGCCAAGCCGCTGACGGTCGGCAAGGTGATGACCGGCACGCCGCGCCGCATGGCCAACCTCGGCATCGAGGGCAACCACGGCGCCTGGAGCGGCTCGCTGGGCGGCCACTATGTCGGCAAGGTTTACAACAACGAAGAGAACAAGGACGTGATCAGCGGCGTGTATGGTGCGTACGACGCATTCTTCGTCACCGATGCCAAGGTCTCCTACAAGTTCAGTCCGATGGTCAGCGTTTCGCTGTCGGGCAGCAATCTTGGTGACCGCAAGTACTTCCAGAGCGTGGCGGCGCAGGGCCGCGCCTTCTTTGCCGAACTGGTGCTCAAGTATTGAGAGCCTGTGAACATATTGACCCGGTTGGGCATACTCGGCCTCGTTTGTTGTGGGAGCGGC
>CAZCPD010000147.1:0-7853 GCA_964500425.1 uncultured Rhodocyclaceae bacterium | reverse complement strand
AGGGTTGCAGCCACTCGGCACGGCCGAAGCGCGACTGGAAGGTGTGCCGCCACTGACCGTCCTTGAGGCCCAGCGCGGCGGCGAGCTGGCGCGCGGTTTCCTCGCATTCGCGCTGGTAGGGATCGCCGCGCTCGACGCTGCGTTTGGGAATGCCGTGGAAACTCATGATCAGAAAACGGTCGCTGGCGACGGCGCGGTTCTGTTGCTCCCAGTGTCTGCGCACGCTGGCGGCGAGCGCGCCGATGTAGCCGGGATCGCCCGGGTAGCTCCGCACGCTGCGGATGTCCATGCCTTTTCCGGCGCCGTTGCCTCGTTGCCAGGCCGCGACGGCGTCCATGACGCTCGACGTGGTGCTGTTGGCGAATTGCGGATACATGGGCACGACTAGCACGCGCCGGCATCCGGCAGCGGCGAGGCCGTCCAGCGTGGCGCCGACCGAGGGCTGGCCGTAGCGCATCGCCCAAGCGACTTCGACGTCGCGCAATCCTCTCACGCCGATCAGGCCGCGCAGCAGCTTGGCCTGCTTCTCGGTATGCACCTTGAGCGGCGAGCCTTCGGGCGTCCAGATCTGCGCGTACTTGGCCGCCGACTTGGCCGGCCGCGTGTTGAGGATGATGCCGTGCAGGATCAGCCACCACGGCAGGCGCGGCAGCTCGACGACGCGCGGGTCCCAGAGAAATTCGGCGAGGTAGCGGCGCACGGCCGGCGGCGTCGGTTCGTCGGGTGAGCCGAGGTTGACCAGCAGGATGGCGGTCTTGGTCATGCGGGAGCGGCCTTGCGTGTCAGTTGTTGGAAAGTGCGCTGGAGAGCAGCTTGGCGGTGATGTCCACGATGGGAATCATGCGCTCGTAGGCCATGCGCGTCGGGCCGATGACGCCGATCGAGCCGACCACCTTGCCGTCGACTTCATAGGACGAGGTGATCACGCTGCATTCGTCGAGCGGCGCGATGCCGGTTTCGCCGCCGATGTAGATCTGCACGCCCTCGGCGCGGTTGCTGACGTCGAGCAGCTGAATCAGGCTGGTCTTCTGCTCGAACAGCGCGAACAGCTCGCGCAGCCGCTTCATGTCCGAAGAGAGATCGGCGACCTCGAGCAGGTTGCGCTCGCCGGAAATCACGTACTGCGAGGAGGTGTCGGCCATTGCCTCGCCGCTGGCGGTGAGCGCGGCGTTCATCAGCTCGCTCATGTCGCTGCGCAGCTGGCCCAGTTCGTGGTGGATGCGCTCGCGGACCTGGACGAAATCGAGTCCGGCGCAATGCTGGTTGAGGTAGTTGGCGGCCTCGGTCAGCTCGGACGGGCTGTAGCCGCGTTGCGGAATCAGGATGCGGTTCTGCACGTCGCCGCTCTCGGTGACGATGATCAGCAGGATGCGTTTTTCCGACAGGTTGAGAAATTCGATCTGGCGGATGCGCGGCTGCTGGTGACGCGGCGCGACGACGACGCCGGCGAAATGGGAGAGCTGGGAGAGCAGCTGCGAGGCGTGGCTGATCAGGCGTTGCGGCTGGTCGGGCTGGATGGCGCCCTGGATCTCGTGAATCTCGGCCCGCTCCAGCGGCTTCACGGTGAGCAGCGAGTCGACGAACAGCCGATAGCCGCGTGGCGTCGGCACGCGGCCGGCCGAGGTATGCGGGCTGGTGATGAAACCCTGTTCCTCGAGGTCGGACATGACGTTGCGTATCGTCGCCGGCGACAGGTCGAGCGGCGAGTGGCGCGAAAGCGTGCGCGAGCCGACCGGCTGACCTTCCGCAATGTAGCGTTCGATCAGGGTCTTGAGCAGCGTCTGGGAGCGTTTGTCGAGCATCGGGGTATTGTACTGTGAGGAGTGAGGGGTGAGGGGAGCAAGGCCCTGCATGCGCTCCCCACCGGATGAAGCCCGCGCCCCTTTGTGGTTTAATCGCGGGATGGCTAATGAATTTCGCACCGTTGCCCTGATCGGCAAGTACCAGAGTCCGGAAATCGCCGGCTCGCTGCACGATCTGGCGACATTCCTGCTGGCGCAGAAGCGCGAGGTGCTGATCGAGGAAAGCACGGCGGCGTCGGTCGGTTGTCACGGCTGTCAGGTCGCCTCCTTCGCCCAGATCGGCGATCGCGCCGACCTCGCCATCGTCGTCGGCGGCGACGGCACCATGCTGAATGCCGCGCGGCGTCTGGCGGAATGCGAGGTGCCGCTGGCGGGCGTGAATCAGGGGCGCCTCGGCTTCATGACCGACATCGCCAGCCAGACCATGATCGAAGGCATCGCCGCGCTGCTGGCCGGCGAGTTCGCGCCGGAGCAGCGCTTCCTGCTCGATGCGCGGGTGCTGCGCGACGGCAACCCGGTGTTCGGTACCGTCGCGCTCAACGACGTCGTCATCAACAAGGGCGACACCGGCCGCATGATCGAGGTCGAGGTGCGCGTCGATGGCGAGTTCATCTACGTGCTGCGCGCCGACGGCATGATCATCGCCACGCCGACCGGCTCGACGGCCTATGCGCTGTCCGCCAACGGGCCGATCCTGCATCCGGCGGTGCATGGCGTCGCCCTGGTGCCGCTCTGTCCGCATGCGCTCACCAACCGGCCGATCACCATCAGCGATCGCAGCCGCATCGAGATCCTGCTGCTCGCGCAATACGACGCGCGCATCCACTTCGACGGTCAGGAATACTTCGACGCGCGCGCCGGCGACCTGCTGCGCGTCGAACGCTCGCGCCATGCCATCACCCTGATGCACCCGCCCGGCTACAGCTACTTCGCCATGCTGCGCGAGAAGCTGCACTGGAGCGAGACGCCCCGTCATTAAGCTGCTCATTCCGCATTCCACCATGCTGCGCCGATTATTCATCCGGGATTTCGTCATCGTCGACCGGCTCGAACTCGAATTCGAAGCCGGTTTTTCCGCGCTGACCGGCGAAACCGGCGCGGGCAAGTCCATCCTCATCGACGCGCTGTCAATGGCGCTCGGCGAACGCGCCGAGACCGGCGTGGTGCGCAACGGCGCGGAGCGTGCCGAGGTGTCCGCGGAGTTCGAAGCCCCGCAGGACAGTCCGCTCGTCGCCTGGCTCAAGGCGAACGATTTCGAGGCCAGCGGCGAATGTCTGCTGCGTCGCGTCGTCGACAGCGGCGGCCGTTCGCGCGCCTACGTCAATGGCGCGCCGGCGACGCTCGGTCAGTTGCGCGAGGCGGCGGAGTTCCTCTGCGACATCCATGGTCAGCACGCCCACCATTCGCTGCTGCGCGGCGATGCGCAGCGCGAGCTGCTCGACGTCCATGCCGGCCTGACGGCGACGGCGCGCGAGGTGGCCGAGAAGTATCGCGTCTGGCACAAGCTGCGCGACGCCTGCGCCAACGCCGAGCGCGACGCCGCGGCGTCGCTGCGCGAACGCGAGGCGCTGGAGTGGCAGGTCAAGGAATTGCAGACGCTGGCCTTCGATCCGGCGCAATGGCAGGAGGACAACCAGGAGCATCGCCGCCTGTCGCATGCCGCGACGCTGATCGAGGGCTCCGAGGCGGCGCTGGCGCAGCTCGAGGATGACGACAACGCCATCGCCCCGCAGCTCGACCAGTTGCTCGCGCGCCTGCGCGGGTTGGTCGAATATGATGCCGACGCCGATCTCGCCGAGACCGTCGAGCTGCTCGGCAACGCGCAGATCCAGTTGCAGGAAGGCGCGCACGCGCTGCGCCACTACCAGCGCAAGCTCGACCTCGATCCGCAGCGCCTCGTCGAGCTGGAAGGCCGCATCGCCAGCGTCATGGCGCAGGCGCGCAAGCATCGCGTCGCCGTCGAGGAGCTGCCCGGGCTGCTGGCGACGCAGCAGGCGCGGCTCGAAGAACTGAGTCTGCTGGTCGATGTCGCCGCGCTTGCGGAAAAGGTGGCGGCGGCCGAGAAGGATTACGTTGTCGCGGCGAAGAAGTTGAGCAAGGGCCGCGCCAGGACGGCCGCCGAGCTCGGTCGCCAGGTCACCGAGGCCATGCAGCAGCTCGCCATGGCCGGCGGGCGTTTCGAGATTGCCTTGACGCCGCTCGCCGAGGGCGCCGCCTACGGTCTGGAGAGCGTCGAATTCCTCGTCACGGCGAACGCCGGTCAGCCGCCGCGGCCGCTGGCCAAGGTCGCCTCGGGTGGCGAGCTGTCGCGCATCGGCCTGGCCATCCAGGTCATCGCCAGTCAGGCTGGGCAGACACCGACGCTGATCTTCGACGAAGTCGATGTCGGCATCGGCGGCCGCGTCGCCGAAATCGTCGGCCGCATGCTGCACGACCTCGGCCGCAGCCGCCAGGTGCTCTGCGTCACCCATCTGCCGCAGGTCGCCGCCTGTGCCGACCGGCAGTGGAATATCGCCAAGGAAGAGCGCGACGGCGCGACCTGTTCGCGTGTCACGCCGCTCGACCGCAATGCCCGCATCGACGAGCTCGCGCGCATGCTGGGCGGCGTCAAGATCACCGAGACGACGCGCAAGCACGCGGCGGAGATGCTCGGTAGCGAGTAATCAGTATTCCGGAATGCGGATTCCGCATTCCGTATTCCGTATCGGCGCCTGGAGCACCCCCCAAGGGGGTTTCCTTCGGGGCAGCAGCATTGATGCGGTTCTCCAGAGGTCTATCCCAGGATCAAGGAATGGCGCGGCGCTCCGGCCGGTGGCCGGTATCAGAGCGCGACGTTCGGCGCACCCAGCATGGTGAAGACCCCCGTGGCGACGAACACCAGCGCGGCGGTGATGCGGATGGCCTTGAGTGGCAGGCGTTGCGCCAGCGCTTCGCCGAGCAGCACGGCGGGGATGTTGGCGAGCATCATGCCCAGCGTCGTGCCGATCACCACCGCGTACAGCGCGTCGAAGCGCGCGGCGAGGGCGATGGTGGCGAACTGGGTCTTGTCGCCCATCTCGGCGATGAAGAAGGCGATCAGTGCGGTGACGAAGGCGCCGGCGCGATGCAGCTTGGGATCGTCGTCGAGTGAATCGGGATGCAGGGTCCACAGGCCGAAGACGACGAACACCGCGCCGGTGATCCACGGCAGCCACTGCGGCGCCAGCAGGCTGGCGAGCCAGACGCCGACCGAACCGGCCAGTGCATGGTTGGCGATGGTGGCGACGAAGATGCCGGCGATGATCGCACCGGGTTTTCTCAGTCGCGCGGCGAGCACGAATGACAACAGCTGCGTCTTGTCGCCGATTTCGGCGAGCGCGACGAGCAGGGTGGAGGTGATGAAGGCTTCCATGGGATGCGGTATTGGCGTGGTGCTGCGCCCTTCAGTTCGCGGCAATGGCCGGACGGTCGCCGGCGCGGTCAGCCCGCCTTGCGGTTCGGGCAGTCCTTCTTGAGGCAGTTTGCGTAGAGATAGAGCGCATGGGCGCTGATTTCGAAGCCGCGCTCCCTGGCGATGTCGTTCTGGCGCTTCTCGATTTCGGCGTCGTGGAATTCTTCGACCTTGCCGCATTGCAGGCAGACCAGGTGGTCGTGGTGGTGCCCTTCGTTGAGTTCGAAAACCGCCTTGCCGGATTCGAAGTAATGCCGCTCCAGCAGGCCGACCTGCTCGAACTGGGTCAGCACGCGGTAGACCGTGGCCAGGCCGATATCCATGTTTTCCGCGATCAGGTGACGATAGACGTCTTCCGCGGTCATGTGGCGGTTCTTGTCCGTATCGTGCTTGCGAAACAGGTCGAGAATCTTGAGGCGCGGAGCGGTGGCTTTCAGTCCGGTGCTCTTCAGGTCTTTGGTGTTGCTCATCGCGTTCTGGGGTAGTGGTAACCGGCTTATGATATAGTTTTCAGCTTGCGCTGGGTATCCCGGCCGAGCCTGTTCAATTCTCCCGATTGCCCCATGAAGCGCTCCACTTTCCTTGTTCTGCCCCTGCTTGCCGTGCTGACCGGCTGTTCCGCTACGCCGGAGATTCCGTCGCTGCTGACGCCTTATCGCATCGACGTGCGCCAGGGCAATTACGTGACCCAGGAAATGGTGTCGCAGTTGAAGACCGGCCAGACCAAGGACCAGGTGCGCTTCATCCTCGGCACACCGCTGGTCGCCGATCCCTTCCATGCCGAGCGCTGGGACTACGTCTATCGATTTCAGCCGGGCCGCGGCGAAGCTCAGCAGCGCCGTATCGCGGTGTACTTTTCCGACGACAAGCTGGCGCGCATCACTGGCGACGTGATGAGCAAGGAGCTTTCGATCACCCAGGGCGTCGTCGAGATCGAGCCGGTTTCGAAGAGCACCATGAAGGTCGAATCCGGCATGACGCTGCCGGGCGGCAGCAAGTAACCCTCCGAGGCTGCAACGCCGAGCACGGCGAGCGGCCCGAATTTATCGCTATTTTTCCGAATGACATGAACAAGATCCGAATCGCAATCGTCGGCGCGTCCGGCCGCATGGGCCGCACCCTGATCGAGGCCGTTTCCCAGTCCGACGACACCCAGCTCGCCGCCGCCCTGGAACAACCGGGCAGCCCCTGGCTGGGCAAGGATGCCGGCGAGTTCGTCGGCGCGCCGTGCGGCGTCAGGATCACCGACGATATCGAGGGCGCGTTGGCGCAGGCCGACTGCCTGATCGACTTCACACGCCCGGAAGGCACCTTGCGGCATCTCGAAATCTGCCGCCGCCTCGGCGTGCACATGGTGATCGGCACCACGGGATTCAGCACCGAAGGCAAGCTGGCGATCCAGGAAGCCTCGCGCGACATCCCCATCGTCTTCGCGCCCAACATGGCGGTCGGCGTGAATGCCGTGTTCCGCCTGCTCGACGTCGCGGCACGCATTCTCAACGAGGGGTACGACGTCGAAGTCATCGAGGCGCATCACCGCCACAAGGTCGACGCGCCCTCCGGAACCGCGTTGCGCATGGGCGAAGTGGTGGCTGCGGCGCTCGGCCGCGACCTCGCCGATTGCGCCGTCTACGGCCGCGAGGGCCACACCGGCGAGCGTCCGGCGACGCAAATCGGTTTCAGTACGGTGCGCGGCGGCGACATCGTCGGCGACCATACCGTGCTGTTCGCCGGCACCGGCGAGCGCATCGAAATTACCCACAAGTCGGCCAGCCGCATGCCCTACGCCAGCGGTTCCCTGCGCGCCGCGCGCTACATGCACGGGAAGTCGAAGGGCTTGTTCGACATGCAGGACGTGCTGGGGTTGCGCTGATTCTTGCTTCCTCTCCCATTGATGGGAGAGGGTGTTGTTCTTCGGAGGACTGTCCCTCTCCCCGCCCCCTCTCCCGCAAGCGGGAGAGGGGAGTAGAAAGCCACACGCCGCGTCCATCGCGATCCGACGGCTTGCCTGGGCAGGCTCCTTTACAGTACAATTACAAGGTTTGATCGCAGCGGGACTGGCCAAGGCTAGTCCCGCTTTGCACATCAAGCCCGCCAAGTCACCCGCCGCATACCGAGGAGCCCGATCGTGAGCCAGTTTCCGCCCGCCATACTTGCATTAGCCGACGGGACGGTATTCCGGGGGCGTGGCATCGGCGCCCAGGGCGTCAGCGTCGGCGAGGTGGTGTTCAACACCGCCATGACCGGCTACCAGGAGATCCTCACCGATCCTTCTTACTGTCGCCAGATCGTCACCCTGACCTATCCGCACATCGGCAATACCGGCATCAACAGCGAGGATGGCGAAGGTGGCGTCACCAACCAGGTGTACGCCGCCGGTCTGGTGATCCGCGACCTGCCCCTGCTGGCGTCGAACTGGCGCAGCGAGCAGACGCTGGACGGCTATCTGCGCGCGCAGAACATCGTCGCCATTGCTGACATCGACACGCGCAAGCTGACACGCATCCTGCGCGAGAAGGGTGCCCAGGCCGGCTGCCTGATGGCCGGTGCGGCCAATGAGATCAATGAAACGTCGGCGATCAACAAGGCGCGCGAATTCCCCGGCCTCGCCGGCATGGACC
>CAZCPD010000146.1:7548-7901 GCA_964500425.1 uncultured Rhodocyclaceae bacterium | reverse complement strand
CGCCGGACTGTTAATCCGTAGGTCCCTGGTTCGAGCCCAGGTCGAGGAGCCAAATAAGTTAACGCCTCAAGCAGCAATGCTTGAGGCGTTTTGCTTTGTATCGTCACGCACACGAAGTACCCTCCTCAGGGAACTAGCGTCAATGTGCCGCAGCCACCGTTTCATCGTGCAAGCCTTCCAAGGCCGTCACGCGCAATTGCTCATCGGCTTTGAAGCTTTGCGCACGCAAGGATTCAATGCGCTTTGGCTTCATTTCAGGCGCAATGCTCGGGTCGGATAAAATCAACGCGCGTTGGGTCAGATAGGCCGTCATACGCGCCTCCCAGGCGGCGGTTTCTCGGTCCATGGCTTCC
>CAZCPD010000146.1:0-7538 GCA_964500425.1 uncultured Rhodocyclaceae bacterium | reverse complement strand
CCAAAGAATCAAGCAAAAAGCCCAGCCCGCAAGGCTGGGCTTTTTGCTTTTCGACCTCCGTCCGTGTCCGCGCAGTCTTTCCTGCTTCTTGCTGGGAGTGTTGCGTCCGTTCGCTGTCCGATCGTGGTTTCGTGAACAGCATCACAATCATCCGTACCTTTCGGTTGCCGTCCTTGCGGCTGGGCGGATATGCTTAAAGTCATAGAGGGCAAAGCCGGTGAAAGCCGGTGGCGCAAAGCTGCGGGGCTACGTCCTTAGGGATATGTCAGCCGGGCTGCCGATGGCGATTCGCTTGCTTGCTATCGTCTGTGTGACAGCACTTTTGCGGTGTTTGTCGCGGCCTGCCCCCTGGTGATCATTGACCTTGAAAGGGCCGCACATGAAGTTCAGAATCAAGTCTCTCTCCTTTGCCGTTAATGCCGCCGTGGCTGTCTTGCCCCTGGCGGCCGGAACGGCATCTGCCGCGACCTATGCGCCCTGGCTCGTCCAGATGGGCGTGAACGATACCGTCGTTTCTGCCGCGAACTGGGGCAAGGATCAGATGCTGGGCGTGGTGGATACGGGGATCGTTGCCAATCATCCGACCTTTGCCATTGGCCAGGTTTCGACCGCCCGGAGTTCCTGCGCGGCGGTGTCCTTCACCTGTACCAACGGTTTTGTCGACGACAACTCCCATGGCACTGCGGTGGCCTCGATCGCGGCGGCAAACAAGACGTATGCCCGCGACAGCAGCTATGGCAGCTACAAGGTGGCGGCGAACAGCGTCATCAGCGTGGCGCCGAACGCCAACATCCTGGTCGAGAAAGCGATGCGGGCCAACGGAACCGGCTATACCACCGATGTGGCCAGCGGCATCAAGAAGGCCGCGGATGCGGGCGCTTCGGTGATCAATGTGTCCGTGAGTTACATCAATACTGCTGATCTGATCCAGGCGATCAACTATGCCGCCAGCAAGGGCGCATACGTGGTCTGGGCCGGCGGGAACAACGCCCAGACGCTGGTGAGTGGAGCGTCTACCTATGGTCTCAGCGCGGCGGCCATTCGTCGTCTGGTTTTCGTCGGCGCCGTGAATGCGAGCAATGCGCTGGCTTCCTTCAGCAACAAGCCGGGTACGGGTCAGCTCGTGGATACCACGGGTGCGAAGAGCTCCTATGCGTCGCGCTGGGTGATGACGCCTGGCGAGTACATTCTGGCGCCGAAGGCGACTTCGGGAACCAGCGCGTGGGGGTACTGGAAGGGAACCTCGATGTCGGCGCCGCTAGCCAGCGGTTCATTGTTGTTGCTGCAGTCCGCCTGGCCGATCCTGAAGACCAAGGGGACGGCGGCGGATCTCCTGCTGGCGACCGCCAAGGATCTTGGTAGCTTGGGGGTCGATGCGGTATATGGTAATGGACTGGTGAATCTGACGACGGCCTTTCAGCCATACGGCGCCCTGATGGTAACCAAGGCGGATGGTTCGAGCGTCGCGCTAACGAGCCTGACGACCTCGATGATCAGCAGCGGCGCTCTCGGCAGCATGACATCCGTATACGCAAAGCTGGCCGGCTACATGGCCTTCGATGGCTATGCGCGGAATTTCAGCGTCGATCTGTCCGGCCTGATCAAGACGCCGACGACCGCGGCGAAATTGAATCCCCTGCCGACGAACATCAATACCGGCCCGACGGCGATCAAGTTGCGCGATGGTGGGGAGTTTGCCTACATGGCGGCGCCTCCCGCCAACCCGGCCGAGGCGCTCGGCGTGTTCGCGCTAAATCCTGATCTGCCACGGAACGCGCGTACCGGCTATGCCATGCTGACGGACAAGCGTGGTTCGACGGCGGCGATCGGATATGGCTTCCCGGTGCAGTTTGCCTACGCCAAGGCCCTGTATGGCAATGACGACATCGCCAGCCTTTCCAGCCAGCTTGGCGTCTCCAGTCTTGCCGGTCTGGCGCAGGGCGGCGGCTTGTTCGCGTACGGGATGAAATTGGGTGAAAGCACTCGCATGGCGGTTTCGTGGAGCGGTACACCGGAGGTGATCGATGGCACCAGTGCTTCCTGGAACCCGGCCTGGAGCAATGCCAAGGCGTCGAACTTCGGCCTTGGCATGAGTCATCGGTTCAGTGACAGGGTCACGGGCGGCGTCAATGTTGGCTTTCTGAATGAGCGTCACGGCGTGCTCGGCAGCGTCTACGATGCCAATTCGGCCTTGAGCCTCGGAGAAGTCAATCGCAGCACCAGTCTTGGCTTCTCAGCGGGGTTTGACGTCGCTCGAGACAGCAGTCTGCTCCTCGAGGCTGGTTTCGCCACGACCCGGAACGCCAACGCGACGGGGCTGCTGGCGGGCACCCGTGACGTTCAGGCGCGCTCGTTCGGCATGACCTTCCTGCACAAGAATCTGCGGACGGTGGGCGATCGGTTGAGTGTTGCCATGATCCAGCCGCTGCGCGTCGCCTCCGGCCAGGTCGCGGTGGTGATGCCGAGTGTCGATGCGGATGGAATTGCCAGTTTTCAGAAGGAATGGGTAAGCCTGGTGCCGGACGGCAGGGAGGTCGATTTGAGCTTGTCCTATGACAGGCCCCTGCAAAAGAACCGGTCATTGACGATGCAAGTCGGTGCACGCAAGGACGTGCTGAACATCGCCGGCAACAACGATGCCAGCGTCGGCGTGGCTTGGCGCATGAAGTTCTGAGGCTGCGCGAAAGGAGCAGGCAGAGGGCGGACCTTCTTCCTGTTCCTGGCAGTCCCCAATCGGTGAAGGTTGTTGCCGTGCGTGTGTGAGATTGATGGCGGTGCAGCGCTATCAAACTGATGGGTATGCTTATAAGGCGCTGTTTTTAAATATTAATTGTGTATTTGTAACGAAGTAAACAAGTGTGCGCTGGTTCACGAGGAATGGCTCTTATCCGGTTGCATTGGGTATTTCGCCGGGTTATAGTCTGCTAACACAAGGGTAAAACTGGCGAAAGCCAGCGACGCAAAGCTGCGGGGCTAAATTCTGAGGAATACGCCAGCCGGGCTGCCGGTAGCACCGATCCAGGGGCTATCGTCAATCAGCCTGCATCGGTGCGCTCCCTCTTAAGTGATTTTTAAGAAAAAGGGGTAACAGGTGAACGTTCAAGAGCACTCTGGAAACAAGCGGCGGTGTGCGCGTATCGATCGCGCCATGTTCGGCAAGGTAACGCAGGAGGGCGGTCTTCATCAGGAAGCCGTCGCGGTGGATTTCAGCCTTTCGGGCGTGAGATTGGCTTTGTCGCAACCTGTTGCCGCCGACCGACCGTTGCAGTTGAGTTTGATGTTGCCCTCCGGTGACATGGCGACGCCGCAGCGCGAGGCGCCTCTCGATCTGAATGCGCGCATCGTCTGGCAGCGCGATGAAGGCGGGCAGTTGCGCTGTGGCGCCGAGTTCATCGGTCTGACGGCGGCACAGAAGCAGCGACTGAAGGAAGCCTATATCTTCATCAAGAAGGTTCTTGCCGCGTCGGTGGCGGGCGTGCTGCTCCATGCGGCGCCGGCATTGGCGGCAACGCCAACCCCTTCCACTGCCGCGGCTTCCGCGGCTTCTCTCTCTGCGGACATTCTTGCCAGTCAGCGTGCGGTCAATGCCGCATCGGCCAGCCTGCAGGCCAATCTGGGGAAGGCGCTTCAGGATGTGCTGAACATCCAGAAGAACACATCAGGCAGCAACAGTTCCGCCTTGGCCCTGATGTATCAGGCGTCCCTGGCTGGCAACGTGGCAAAGCTGAGCGCCGACGGTATCGCTCTGAAAGGTGCGACGGAAAAACTCAACAAGCTCGTCGCACCCATCATCTCGGCAAACAGCGAGGCGTTGCGAGTTGCGACGGCCAAGCATCAGGAGACCTTGAAGAGCGGTAATTCATCCGCCGTGGCGTCTGCCGAGGCTGCGGTGAAGAGGGCCGCTGACAAGGCGAACGGCTATGTCAAGGACGTGTACGGGACATTGGTGCCTGCGGTAACCGACAAGCTCCAGGGCGACATCGGCAACCTGACAAAGGGCGTGACCAAGCTCGGCAAGAGTCTATTGTCAAAGAACAACGCGGCAATCGAGGCCGACAAGGCCGCATTGGCTTCCAACCTTAACGTGTTAATGGCTGACTATGTGGCGATGACCCAGCCGAAATCCGAGACACCGGCGAAGCCGGCGGTACAGAATACCGTCGAATCGCTCGTCAAGTCTCTCGATTCGTTGATGGTGAAGCAAGCCGACGGGAAGTCCGTGTCGGCATCGAGCATGCTTTCGTCGTACCTGTCGGGGCTGATCAAATCGCCAATGGCGAAGATCACGACCAGCGTTATCCCGGTCAAATCCACCACGGTGCCGAAGAAGCTGAAGCTGGCCGACGGCTCGGAAATCGGCTACATGGAGGCGGCGGAAATCAATCCGGCGGAGGCGCTGGGACTGTTCGGTGTCAATGCCGAGGCGCCCCAGGACAAACGGGTCGGCTACGCCATGTTGACGGACAAGGAGGGGACGACGACCGCCATTGGCTTCGGCCATTCGGCACAGTTCTCCTATGCCAGGGCTTTGTATGGCAGCGACGATCTCGCTCAACTTTCCGATCAGATGGGGGTTTCGAATCTGTCCGGGATTGCCCAAGGCGGCGGCATGTTTGCCTATGGCACAAGGTTGGGCGATGACACTCGCGTCGCTGTTTCCTGGAGCTCGACGACGGCGGCCATTGATGGCACGGGTGCTTCCCTGAATCCTGGATGGACGAATGCGCAGGCGTCCAATCTGGCGGTTGGCGTCACTCACAATGTCGATGATCGGATGACTGCGGGCATCAATGTGGGACTGTTGAACGAGGATCACGGAATCCTCGGCAACAGCTACGATCCGGGTTCGGCATTCAGCTTTGGCGAGACCAATCGTACCTTCAGTCTTGGTTTTTCGGCGGGCCTCAAGCTTGGCGGGAACAGCAGTCTGTTGGCGGAGGCCGGGTTTGCCACGACCCGGGGCGGTAATGCGTCAGGCTTGATCGCGGATACCTCCGACATCAAGTCGCGTTCCTATGGAATGACCTTCATGAGCAAACATCTGCTCAAAAAGGATGACCGTCTGACGGCATCGGTGGTGAAGCCGCTGCGCGTCGTCTCCGGTCAGGTGGCAGTCGTCACCGAGAGTATCGATGCCAACGGTGTGGCCAGCCTCAACAAGGAGTGGGTCAGCCTGGTGCCGACGGGCAGTGAAACCAACTACAAGCTGGCGTACGACACCTCGTTGAAGGGCAAGCAGTCGTTGAGCCTGCAGGCCAGCGTCCGCAAGGACGTGCAGAATATCGCCGGCAACAACGAGGTGGCTGCGGGTGTGTCATGGAACATGAAGTTCTAGGCTGGCGACAGGCGCAATTCAGGAAGCAGGGAAGGGCGCGAGCTCTTCCCTTGTTTTTTTGCCAAGCCGGTCCGATCCTGAGTCGGATATCCTTTCCGCAACAAGGGCTTTCAGTCGCATGACCCGGCGACCGGCGAGGCAAAGAGAGGCTGCGCCGTGCTAACATGCGCGGTTCAATTTTCGACGCCGCCATGTCCGATTTTCCCGCAGTTTCCGAAGCCTTCGCCGTCGATGGCACGCTCGCTCGCGCCATTCCAGGCTATCGAGTACGTCCGCAGCAGCTCGAAATGGCCGAACGCATCGCCCTGGCGATCCGCGATAACCGCGTGCTGGTGGCCGAGGCGGGCACCGGCACCGGCAAGACCTTTGCCTATCTGGTGCCCGCGTTGCTCTCGGGCAGCAAGGTGATCGTGTCTACCGGCACCAAGACCCTGCAGGACCAGTTGTTCGAGCGCGATCTGCCGGCGGTGCGCGAGGCGCTGAAAGTGTCGGCCAGCATTGCACTGCTCAAGGGTCGCGCCAACTATGTCTGCCATTACCACCTCGAAAGGGCGATTGCCGACGGGCGCTTCCAGTCGCGCGAGGAGGCCGGTCACATTCGCACCATCGCGCGTTTTGCCAAGACCAGCAAGACCGGCGACAAGGGGCGCCTGGCCGCCGTGCCCGAGGATTCCGGCGCCTGGGCGGCGGCGACGTCGACGCGCGAGAACTGCCTCGGCCAGGAGTGCCCGCATCATGGCGAATGCTTCGTTCTCGCCGCGCGCCGCGAGGCGCTGGCGGCGGATGTCGTCGTCGTCAATCATCACCTGTTCTTCGCCGATGTCATGCTGCGTGACGAAGGCGCGGGCGAACTGCTGCCGGCCTGCAACACGGTGATCTTCGACGAGGCGCACCAGTTGCCCGAGGTCGCCGGCATGTTCTTCGGGGAAAGTCTCGGCACCGGCCAGATCGTCGATCTGGCGCGCGACACGCGGCTGGAGGCCGTCGCGTCGGCCAAGGATTATGCGCCCCTGCAGGACGCCGCGCGCGCCATCGAAAAGGCGGCACGCGACCTGCGCCTCGCCGTTGCCGCCGAGAATGCGCGCCTGCCGGCCGCGCAGTTGCTCGACGACAAGAATTTCCAGTTGGCGCTGTCCGTGCTGAGCGACGAACTGGCGGGCTTCGCCAAACATTTGCAAAGCCAGGCCGAGCGTTCGGAAGGACTCGCCAGCTGCCTGCAGCGTACCGAGGAAGTCGTGCTGCGCCTGAATCGCTGGCGCGCCCAGGAAGACGCCAGTCAGGTGCGCTGGATCGAGGTCTTCAGCCATGCGCTGGCGCTCAACCTGACGCCGCTCGATGTCGCCGACATCTTCCGGCGCCAGCTCGAAGGCCATCCCCGCGCCTGGATCTTCACCTCGGCGACGCTCGCGGTCGGCAAGGATTTTTCGCACTACCGCGGCGAGCTTGGCCTTGGCGATGCCGATACGGGCTACTGGGGCAGCCCCTTCGACTATGCCGCGCATGCCTTGCTGTATGCACCGGGCGGCATGCCCGATCCGAACAGTCCGGATTACGCCGATGCCGTGGTCGAGGCGGCCTATCCGGCCATCCGCGCTGCCGGCGGCCGCGCCTTCGTGCTGTGCACCTCGCTGCGCGCCATGCGCCGCATCCACGGCCTGCTGCAGGAGCGCTTCGCGCGCGACGGCGTCGACTTCCCGCTGCTGCTGCAAGGCGAGGGCGCCAAGGGCGAGCTGCTGGAGCGCTTTCGCCGGCTCGGCAATGCGGTGCTGGTGGCCAGCCAGAGCTTCTGGGAAGGCGTCGACGTGCGTGGCGAGGCGCTGTCGCTGGTGGTCATCGACAAGCTGCCTTTCGCGCCGCCCGACGATCCCGTGCTCGCCGCGCGCATCGAGCAGATGCGCAAGGCCGGCAAGAACCCCTTCATGGACTACCAGTTGCCGCGCACGGTGATCAGCATGAAGCAGGGCGCCGGGCGATTGATCCGCGACGAGCATGATCGTGGCGTGCTGATGATCTGCGACCCGCGCCTGGTCGGCAAGCCCTATGGACGGCGGGTCTGGCAGTCGCTGCCGCCGATGCGGCGCAGCCGCGACGTGGCCGATGTCGAAGCGTTTTTCGCCGCGCCGGGCGAGAGTAAACTCGCGCAATGAAGACGATGCGATGCCGGACATGACCGAGAAACCCGCCTGCGAAGACCTCGCCGCGC
>CAZCPD010000145.1:0-7997 GCA_964500425.1 uncultured Rhodocyclaceae bacterium | reverse complement strand
TGTCATTGCAAGCCGCTTTTCGCAGGAGCCGAACCATGTTCAAACGCTTGCCCTTCGCCGTCGCAATTGCGTGCCTGACGCTCCATGCGCCGCTTCACGCCGAATCCGAAGCCGCAACCGCAGACGAAGACAACATCGGACGCTTCACCTTCAGCGGCTTCGGCACGCTCGGCGCCGTCCATACGCGGGGCAATGGCGCGGCCTTCATTCGCGACATCACGCAACCCAAGGGCGCATCCAACCGCGGGCTCTCCTGGGAAACCGACTCCCGCTTCGGCATTCAGGCCACCCTCAAATCGACGGAAAATCTCGACGTCGTCGCGCAAGTGGTTTCCCGTTACCGCCCGGACAACACCTTCGCCCCGGAACTGACCTGGGGCTTCATCAAATACACGCCCACGGACTGGCTCGACATCCGTGCGGGACGCATCGGTTTCGATGTCTACCACGCCTCGGATTCACGCGAGGTCGGATATTCCTATCTCTGGATCAGGCCCCCCGTCGAGTACTACGGGACCTGGACGCTGCTGCTGCCTTATGAAGACGGCGGCGACATCACCTTCCGCATGCCGGTCGGCGAAGGCATCAGCCGCTTCAAGCTGTTCACCGGCATCGCCCGCCAGCATGTGCCTTACCAGCTGGGGCAGAGGGAATGGTCGGGCAACATGAGCACCGGTCCGGTTGGCGCCCTCGCCGACTTGTCGGGCTCAAGGGTCACCGGCGGCTTCCTCGACTACCAGGATGACCACTGGGTGCTGCGCGTAAGCCACGCCCAGATCAGGATGCAGCGCGAGATGCCTGCCGGCCTCGTCGATGTATTGGCGACCATGCGTCTTGGGGCAAATCTGGCCGGCGCCGCCGGCAATGCAGCCGGGGCCCGGGCTTTGTCGGATCTGGCCGCCGACACCTCCCTGATGCACAAGAAGATCGCGTTCTCCAGCATTGCCCTGACCCATGACCTCGGCCCATGGCAGACCCAGCTCGCGCTCAGCCACATGACATCCGGTTCGCTGGTGGTTGCCGATTCCAATGCCGGGTATGCCTCGCTGGCCTATCGATACGGCAAGCTCACTCCCTACCTGCTCCTCTCCGCCATTCGCAGCCGCAACGGCGGACGGGATGACACACTCGTCGGAACAGTGCCCCCGGCGCTGGTCAGCCTGACGAAATACGCGATCTCGACCGGACTGGAGACACAGCACACCCTCTCTTTGGGACTGCGCTATGACCTGCTCCCGAATGCCGCACTGAAACTGCAGTTCGACCGGGTGCGAAGCAACAACTGCTCGCCGGTCAGCCTCGCGATCGTCGGCCCTTCGGACGCCTGCGCGCCGCCACTGTTGTGGCCGACCGTGCCGGTCGGCTGGAACGGACGGGCCAACGTCATCAGCGCGGCATTGGACTTCATTTACTGAGTTTGAAATCAAGGCAATCGCGCTTGAAGTGAAACTGCCCATTTGATGATGGGTCAAATGATCGAGCGAAGCGAGCCATATCGCCAGCTCCCCCGCGAGGGGTAGGCCGGGAAGGGCGGCCCCTATTGCCTATTGCATTGCGCCCGTTTCATCCTCCGCGGGCGAATCTCGGCATCTTGCGCGTTACGTTATACTTTCGCCATGCGCCCCAATGCCGAAACGCATCTCTCTCCCGACATGCACAGGGCCACCACATTACCCGCTGCCAAGGCAACGCAACACGCCCTGGTCGCACTGGCTCTGGCGCTGCCCCTGCAAGCCCCGTCCGCCTGGGCCGCCACCGATCTGGTTATCGTGGTCAACCCGGCGAGCGGCGTCGAACGCCTGAATCGCGAAGAAGTCACCGCCCTGTTCATGGGCCGCACGAAGAAGCTGCCGAGCGGCCTCATGGCCTTGCCCATCGATCAATCGGCAAGCGGCGACCGGCCACGCTTCTACCGGGAACTCGTCAACAAGGAGCCGGCCGAGATCAACGCCTACTGGGCCCGCCTGATATTCTCCGGCCAAGGCTCGCCGCCGCGGCAGGCCGACAATGCCGCGGAGGTTATTGAAATCGTCAGTGGCAACAAGGGCGCCATCGGCTATCTGCCGCGCGGCGCCGCCGACAGGCGGGTCAGGATCATCCTCGACCTTGCCGTGCAATGAGCGCAGAAACACGCCAGGGCGGGTCACACGGATGCGGCATCGTGTTCCGACAGGCGCGACCATGCGTCGCGACAACCCCGCATTGCGCCCCACGTGAGAAGAGAGACTAGACATGCTCCAGCCCACTCGCTTTTCCACTGCCTCCTTCCTCCTCGCGTCATGCCTCGCATTCGCGGCGCCGCTTCATGCCGAAGCGGATGACGGCGTGCCGCCGATCAGGTTCAGCGGATTCGGCAGCGCGGGTTTTGTCCACAACCAGGGCGACGGCTCGCTGTTCATTCGCGATCTCACGGAGCAGAACGGCGCCGGCAATCGCGGACTGACCTGGGAAATCGATTCGCGCCTCGGCGCCCAGCTCAACATGACGGTCACGGAAAACCTCGAAGCCGTCGCCCAGGTCATCAGCCGCTACCGCACCGACAACACTTTCAGACCCGAGCTGACCTGGGGATTCATCAAATACACGCCGAACGAAACTGTCGATCTGCGCATCGGGCGCGTCGGCTACGACGTATTCATCGGCGCGGATTCGCGCGACGTTGGCTACTCATTCCTCTGGGTCCGCCCACCGGTCGAGTTCTACGGCCAGCTGTTCAATTCCTACATCGATGGCGGCGATGGCTCGCTGTACGCCCGGATCGGCGATGCGGTCGGCCGGTTCAAATTCTATTCCGGCCTCGTCAGACAACAATTCGCGGCCAACCACAATCAACGCCGCGTGACGCCCGATGCCTCGTTCAGCAACGGCCCGATCGCCGATCTGGCCGGATCGAGAATGACCGGCATCACCCTCGACTACCAGGGCAATCAGTGGACATTCAAGCTGGCCAGAACCGACCTGCGCCTCCGGGTCAACTTCCTGTTCGACCAGAATAGCCCCAGTCTGACCCGGCTCGTTTCAGCCGCTGCCCGCACAGCGCCGCCCGGGCTGGCAAGTTCGCTGAACTCCCTGGCGGACGGCCTGGAGCCGAATGGCAAACATGTGATCTTCACCAGCCTCGGCATGGCCTACGAAAACGGTCCCTTCCAGGCCCAGGGAGGAATCAATCGCTTCACCTCCGGATTCGAGGCGTTTCCCAAGTCGAACTCCGGCTTCGTCTCGCTGGCCTATCGCCTGGGAAGCTTCACGCCTTACGCCGTCATTTCGGCGATCAGGAGCCAGCCAGGCGGACGCGCCGAAGAACTGGCGGGGCTCGGCGCCCACCCGATCATCACCGAGACCGCGCGCTACGCCACCAGTTACGGCAACCGCAACCAGCACACACATTCCATCGGCATGCGCCACGACTTTGCCGAAAACGTCGCGCTGAAATTCCAGATCGACCGGATCCGCAACAAGACCTGCACCCCGTTGCTCTCACCCATTTCAGACCCCGCGCCAAGCTGTCCTGCGCCCTTCCTGTGGCCGGGAGTACCGGGCGACTGGGATGGCCGGGCCACCGTCTATAGCGCGGTGCTGGACTTCACCTTCTGACGGGGATCGCACATCATGAACCGATCCTCCCTGCTCATCTGCCTCGCCCTGGCGCTCGTTTGCGGCACGGCCTCGGCGGCGACCGATCTGGTCGTCATCGCCAATCCGGCCAGCGGCGTCGAACGCCTGTCGCGCGACGAAGTCACCGCCATCTACATGGGCCGCGCCAAGAAACTCCCCGGCGGCGTCACCGCTCTCCCCATCGACCAGGTCGCCAGCAATCCCGAAAAAAGCCGCTTCTACAAGGAGCTCGTCAACAAGGAACTCGCCGAGGTCAACTCCTACTGGGCGCGTCTCATCTTCTCCGGACAAGGCTCCCCTCCCCGCCAGGCCGACAACGCCGCCGAGGTCCTCGAAATCGTCGGCTCCAACAAGGGCGCCATCGGCTACCTCCCCCGCAACGCCGCCGACAAACGCGTCAAGATCATCCTCGACCTGGCCGCGCCCTGACGAGAAGCCCGGCCCTCGCCAACCAGAGACACCGACAACATGAGTACACTCACGCGCCTCGCCTTCAGCGCGCCCCTGCATGCCGACGCCGGCGAAGACGGAACCCGGGTTCGCTTCAGCGGCTTCGGCACCCTGGGCTTGGCCCACACGCAAGGCGATGGCGCCGCCTTCATCCGCGACCTGACACAACCCAAGGGAGCCGCCAACCGCGGCCTGTCGTGGGAACTTGACTCTCGCCTTGGCGTGCAAGCCAACTACAAGCCTCTCAACCAGCTCGAAGTCGTCGCGCAAATCGTCTCGCGCTATCGTAACGAGAACAACTTCGACCCCGAACTGACCTGGGGATTTCTCAAGTACACGGCGAACGAAACCCTGGAGCTGCGCGCCGGCCGTGTCGGCTTCGACGCGCTGCTCTCGGCGGACTCCCGCGACATCGGTTATTCGATGCTCTGGGCGCGCCCGCCGGTCGATTACTATGGCCACCTGTTCTTTTCCTACATTGACGGCGGCGACATTGCGCTGCGCATGCCTGTCGGCAGCGGCGTCAGCCGGCTCAAGCTTTATTCGGGAGTTACGCGCGGCCGCGCCTCCCTGCTCGCCGAACAGCGCGAGTGGGCCGGCAACCAGACCACCGCCCCCATCGGCTCGGTGCAGGACATGGACGGCTCGCGCGGCCACGGCGGCTTCGTCGACTACCAGGACAACCGCTGGAACGTCCGATTCGGCATTGCCCGGCTGAAGATCCTCAAGGATTTCCCCCCGGGCCGGATGGGCTCCCTGAACTTCATGCGCAGACAGGCCGACCTTGCCTTCGCCGATGGCGACACGGATCAGGCAAGGGCGCTCACCGCCTTCCTCGACGACGCCCTGGTGCTCGGCAAGACCATCACCTACAAGACCCTCGGAATCGGCTACGAAAACGGCCCGCTGCAAACCCAGATGGCCTTGGGCCGCATGTCGGGAAACTCATTGCTGGTCGCCAACTCGCGCGCCGGCTTCATCTCCGCCGGCTACCGCATGGAGAATCTGACGCCCTATTTGGTGCTCTCGGCCATCCGCAGCAAACGCAGCAGCCGGGCCGACGAGTTGCAGGGATTGACCACGAACGCCATCGCCAGCATCGCGAACTTCATGGTCAGCGCGCCACGCGCTGACCAGAACACCCTATCCTTGGGTGTGCGTTACGACATAGCCAACAACACCGCGCTGAAGATCCAGATGGACGTCATCGACAACAAGAACTGCTCGCCGGTATCGCTGCCTGTCACCGGGCCCGCGACGTCCTGCGCCCCGCCGCGCTACTGGGCCAGGGTTCCGGTTTCCTGGGACGGCAGGGCCAACGTCTATAGCGCCGTGCTCGATTTCGCCTTCTGACCACGCGCTGGGGCGGAGGCGCCCGGTGCGCGGGCGGGGCGTAGGCACAACGGACTCTTCCCCTCGCCAACAGCCTCCGCTATGATGCGCAGGTGCATCCGACATCGCGATTCAACATGGTCTCCTCGAAAAAAATGGCGCGGCGCCGGATTTTCCCTGCATATCAACAGCCCCCCCCAACAGACACCACCACCCCGTTCGCCCCCCCCGAACCCATGAAAGGCGCGCCTTAATGAAATCGCAGGGTGGACTGTTCAAGTCCTTCCACAGCAGCATCGTCCTGCGCAGTGCCGCGCTGGTGCTGATCATTTCCGGCATCGTCGGCTATGCCCTGCTTGGCGTGATCACCCGCTACGTCGAGCCAACCATCGAGAAATCACTCAACGACCGCATCGTCGAGCTGGTCAAGACCGTCGAAAACACCGCGAGGATTGCCTGTTTCCTCGGCGACCCGAGCCTGGCTGGCGAAGTTGCCAAAGGTCTGCTGATGAACCGCGACGTCGAGCGCGTCGTGATCGCCAACGACCAGGGAACGCTGGCCGATGTGAACCGCAGCTCGCTCAACCAGCTCGACGCCAAACCCGGCGCGATGCCGGGCAAAGGGGCGAATGCCAATCCGCATACGATTCCGAATGGCGCCCCGGCCGTCAAGCCCCTGTCGAGCGAGACCTACCCGGAAGGGGCGACGATCCGCGCCCTGACCTCGCCGTTCAAGGCGGATGCCCTCGTCGGCAAGATCGTCGTCGTCCGCAACCAGGCATCGATCGACGAGCAGGTCGCGGAAGCCACGAACTTCATTCGCCTGCTGATCATCCTGCAGACCACGGCCATCATCATCGTCGTGACGGCGATCGCCGTCGGCTATATCGCCCACCCGATCCACCAGATATCCAAGCGCCTGAATGAACTCTCCGCCGTCGACGGCGAAAAGCTCGAAGCCCCGCGCGGCCACGGCGAAAACGAAATCGGTCGTCTGGTCCGGGACGTCAATGCCCTGATCGACAAACTGGTGCGCGGCCTGTTTACCGAACGCCAGTTGCGCGTCGAGCGCGAGCTCGAAGAAAAGCGCTTCCGGGCGATTTTCGAGAACGCGGAAACCGGCATCTTCGTCATCGACCGCCAGGGTTTCCTCAAATCATTCAACCCGGCCTTCCGCAGAACCATGTGCCTGGAAGACAGCGTACCGCCAGCGGCGGATACGACCGGGGCCATCTCCCTGCTCGACAACCTCGGCGAGCAGGCCGAGCGGGTGCGTTCACTGATCGACAAATGCCTGGCGGAAAAGCACACCCGGACCGAGGAACTCATGCTGATCGACAGCAACGGCAGCCCGCGCTGGGTCAACATGATTCTCAACCCCGTCGAAGACGACCTGATGCAGGGCGTGATCAACGACATCACCGAAAACAAGATCCGCGAAGCGCATGCCAACAAGCTCGCGCTCACCGATGCACTCACCGGCCTGGGCAATCGCCTCGGCTTCGACCGCCATATCGAGAACCTGATCAACGACCGCAAGATCAACGCCGAGCGCAACTTCACCCTGATGCTCATTGACCTCGACCGCTTCAAGCAGGTCAATGACACGCACGGCCATGATGTCGGCGATGCGGTGCTGGTGCACGTCGCCCGCCACATCGAACAATCCATCCGCAAGGCGGACTTCGCCGCACGCCTCGGCGGCGACGAATTCGTCGTGCTGCTGCCCTTCGTCACCGACAAGGGCATCATCGCCCGCCTGGCCAACGCCCTGATCAACAACATCAGCCAGCCCCTGGTCACCCAATCCGGCATGCAAACCTGCGTCGGCGCCAGTATCGGCGTTTCCCTGGTGAATCGCCCGGACATGAAGAAAGAAGAGATCATCAAGGAAGCGGACCTCGCCCTCTACGCGGTCAAGGACGCAGGGCGCAACGGTTTCCGCATTTTCGGCGCTGAGGAAACCGACCAGGCGCCGCCCCGGCCCAACGCTGCCTGACCCCGCCAGCAAGCTGGCGGCTTGAGGCCGATTTGTATCCCGCATGTATCCATGTCACATGCCGGAAACAAAACTGGAACATAATGCACCGGATCGCCTGACCCCCCGACGAGTGCAGACGCCATGCCGAACACCCATCGCTATCCCCCGGAGCACTTCCTCAACCGCGAACTCTCCTTGCTGGCCTTCAACCGTCGCGTGCTGGCCCAGGCCGCCGACGTGCGCGTGCCACTGCTCGAACGACTGCGCTTTCTCTGCATCGTCTCCAGCAATCTCGACGAGTTCTTCGAAATCCGCGTCGCCGGCCTCAAGGAACAGATCAAGCTCGGCAGCCCGACGCCGGGCAGCGACGGCCTGCCGCCGCAGGAAGTCTTCCGCCGCGTCGGCCTCGAAGCCCACACCCTGATCGCCGAGCAGTACGCCCTGCTCAACGATGAGATCCTGCCCGCGCTGGCCAAGGAAGGCATCCTCTTCATCCGCCGCAGCCTATGGACGGCCGAGCAGAGCGCCTGGATCCGCGACTACTTCCTGCGCGAAGTCATGCCGATGCTGACGCCGATCGGCCTCGATCCCGCCCATCCCTTCCCGCGGGTGCTCAACA
>CAZCPD010000144.1:0-8033 GCA_964500425.1 uncultured Rhodocyclaceae bacterium | reverse complement strand
AAGACTCCGCACCGAGTTCGAAACACTCGTAGGGATCTTCCGGGAACAGCAGCACATGCTTGGTGTCGCCGTGCGACGCGTAGGCGCAGGAGAGCAGGTCGGACTGCTGGGTGCGCGTCGGCATGCCGGTCGATGGGCCGCCGCGCTGCACGTCGTAGATCACCGCCGGGATTTCGGCAAAGTAGGCGAGGCCGAAAAACTCCTGCATCAGCGAGATGCCGGGGCCGGACGTCGCCGTGAAGGCGCGCGCGCCGTTCCAGCCAGCGCCGATGACCATGCCGATCGAGGCGAGTTCGTCCTCGGCCTGGACGATGGCGTAACGGCTGGCGCCGTTGTCCGGATCGGTGCGGTACTTGCGGCAATAACTGGAGAATGACTCGATGACCGAAGTCGACGGGGTGATCGGATACCAGGCCGCCACCGTCGCGCCGCCATACACGGCGCCGAGGCCGCAGGCGCTGTTGCCGTCGATGATGATGCGGTCGCCGATCATGTCGGCGCGCTCGACGCGCAGGCCGAGCGGGCATGGGAAATGCGCCTTGGCATGGTCGTAGCCGATCTTCAGCGCATTCATGTTGGCGCCGATCAACTGCTCCTTGCCGCGATACTGCTCGCCGATCAGCTTCTCGGTCTCGACCAGGTCGATGTCGATCAACGCTGACAGCGCGCCGACGTACATGATGTTCTTGAACAGCTGACGCTGGCGGGGATCTTTGTACTCGCGGTTGCACAGCTCAGTCAGCGGAATGCCGATGATCGTCAGGTCGTCGCGGAACTTGGAACGCGGCAGGGCCTTGGTCGAGTCGTACACGAGATAGCCGCCCGGGGCGATCTCGGCGATGTCGCGATCCCAGGTCTGCGGGTTCATCGCCACCATCAGGTCGCAACCGCCGCGACGGCCCAGCCAGCCCTCGGCCGAGACGCGCAATTCATACCACGTCGGCATGCCCTGGATGTTGGACGGGAAGATGTTGCGCGGCGCCACCGGAACGCCCATGCGGATGATGGCTCGGGCGAACAGTTCATTGGCCGAGGCCGAGCCCGAGCCGTTAACGTTGGCGAACTTGATGACGAAATCGTTGCAGGCCTGGATGGCTGCGTTCTGGCTACTCATCTCTTGGGAACCTCCGCTCCGGCATGGGCGACTTCAAAGAAAAACTCCTGCATGTCCCACGCGCCGGTCGGGCAACGTTCGGCGCACATGCCGCAATGCAGGCAGACATCCTCATCCTTGACCATGACGCGGCCGGTCTTGAGGTCCGACGACACGTAGAGCGCCTGGCTGACGTTCTT
This sequence comes from uncultured Rhodocyclaceae bacterium, assembly GCA_964500425.1. Taxonomy (GTDB): domain Bacteria; phylum Pseudomonadota; class Gammaproteobacteria; order Burkholderiales; family Rhodocyclaceae; genus Sterolibacterium. The sequence continues at coordinate 6,740 of CAZCPD010000144.1, read as the reverse complement.
CGCCGGCGCCTTGAGACGGCCGCGCAACTCCTCCTCCTCGCCATTCGCGGTGAAGGTGATGCATTCCGTCGGACAGATGTCGACGCAGGCATCGCACTCGATGCAGCTCTTCGCCGCGAATACCGTCTCGACGTCGCAATTGAGGCAGCGCTCGGCCTCGGCATAGGCCAGGCGCGGGTCAAAACCCAGCTCCAGTTCCAGCTTGATGTCGACAAGAGCGCTTTCCAGCGGCTTCATCGGCACCTTCTTGCGCGCCTCCTCGGAAACCTGATTGTCATAGCTCCACTCGTGGATGCCCATCTTCTGGCTGACCAGGTTAACCGGCGCCGACACGCGCTGAGCGACATCCTTGCCGCGACAGAAGTTGTCGATGGAGATCGCCGCCTCGTGGCCCTGCGCCACGGCGGTGATGATGTTTTTCGGACCGAAGGCCGCATCGCCGCCGAAGAAGACTTTGGGCAGCGTGGACTGGAAGGTCTGGGCGTTGAGCACCGGCATGTCCCACTTGTCGAACTCGACGCCGATGTCGCGCTCGATCCAGGGGAAGGTGTTCTCCTGACCGATGGCCACCAGCACCTCGTCGCATTCCATCAGGGTATCCGGCTCGCCGGTCGGCACGAGGTTACGCCGGCCCTTGGCGTCGTACTCGGCGCGCACCTTCTCGAACAGCACGCCGCGCAGCTTGCCGTCGTCGTGAACGAACTCCTTGGGGACGAGGAAGTTGTGGATCGGGATGCCTTCGTGCATGGCATCTTCCTTCTCCCACGGCGAGGCCTTCATTTCCTCGAAGCCGCTGCGTACCACCACCTTGACATCCTCGCCGCCGAGGCGACGTGCGGAACGGCAGCAGTCCATCGCCGTGTTGCCGCCGCCGAGAACGATGACGCGACGCGAAATCGAACTCACATGGCCGAAGGCCACGTTCGCCAGCCACTCGATGCCGATGTGGATGTGCGCCCCGGCTTCCTGGCGCCCCGGGATGTCGGCCTCGCGACCACGCGGCGCGCCGGTGCCGACGAAAACCGCATCCCACTTGTCGGCGAGCAACTCCTTCAGGCTGTTGACCCAGTAGTCAAGGCGCTTCTCGACGCCGAGATTGAGGACGTAATCGCACTCTTCGTCGATGACGCTGTCGGGCAGCCGGAACTTGGGAATCTGGCTGCGCATCATGCCGCCGGCCGACTTGCCGTTGTCGAACACGGTGACTTGATAGCCGAGCACGGCGAGATCACGCGCCACGGTGAGCGAAGCGGGGCCGCCGCCGACGCAGGCGACGCGCTTGCCGTTCTTCGTGGCCGGCGCCTTGGGCAGACGATCGCGGATGTCTTCCTTGAAGTCGGCAGCGACACGCTTGAGACGGCAGATCGCCACCGGCTCCTTGTCAACGCGGCCGCGCCGGCAGGCGGGCTCGCAGGGACGATCGCAGACGCGGCCGAGGATGCCGGGGAAGACGTTCGAACGCCAGTTGATCATGTAGGCGTCGGCGTACTGGCCGCCGGCGATCGCGCGGATGTATTGGGGAACGGGGGTGTGGGCAGGACACGCCCACTGGCAATCCACGACCTTGTGGAAATAATCGGGAACGCTGATGTCGGTGGGCTTCATCAACTACGTCTTGCCTCCTGTTTATTGGCGCCCATCGAGGAACGAGCGCTTGTTATTCCAGGCGATACAAATATCGCCTGGCTCAACCCCGCTCGAAAATTCCCGCGATGCCCTGACCGCCGCCGATGCACATGGTCACCAGACCATAACGCTTGCCGGTGCGCTCCAGTTCGTAGAGACATTTGACGGTGAGGATGCTGCCCGTGGCGGCGAGCGGGTGGCCGAGCGCCACGGCGCCGCCGTTCGGGTTGACCTTGGCAGGGTCGAAACCAAGTTCGCGGCTGACACACAGCGCCTGCACGGCGAAGGCTTCGTTCGATTCGATGACGTCGATGTCCTTGAGCGACAAGCCGGCGCGCTGCAGCGCCAGCTTGACGGCCGGAATCGGGCCGGTGCCCATGAGGCTGGGATCGACGCCGGCAACGGCGTAGGACACCAGGCGCGCCAGCGGCTTGAGGCCGGCCCTGGCGGCAGCGGCGGCTTCCATCAGCACCACCGCGGCGGCGCCGTCGTTGATGCCGGAAGCATTGCCAGCGGTGACCGTACCCTCCTTCTTGAAGGCCGGCTTGAGCTTGGCGAGGCTTTCCATCGACGCATCGGCCTTCGGGTATTCGTCGGTGTCGAACATCACCGTGCCCTTGCGGCTCTCGATCGCGATCGGCGTGATCTGCGACTTGAAGTGGCCCGCGGCAATCGCCGCCACGGCGCGCTTCTGACTCTCCAGCGCAAAGGCGTCCTGATCCTCGCGACTGATCCTGAACTGCTCGGCGATGTTCTCGGCGGTAATGCCCATGTGATTCGGGCTGAACGGATCGGTCAACGCGCCGACCATCATGTCGATCATCTTGGTGTCGCCCATGCGGGCGCCGAAACGGGCGGCGGGCATCAGATAACCGGCGCGGCTCATGACTTCGACACCACAGCCGACGGCGACATCGGCCTCGCCAAGCTGGATCGCATTCGCCGCCGTGACAATGGCCTGCAGACCCGAACCACACAGGCGGTTCAGCGTCAGCGCGCAGGAGTCGTGCGCCATGCCGGCATCAATGGCGATCCCGCGCGAAACGTACATGTCGCGGGCTTCGCCGTGGATCACGTTGCCGCAGACCAACTGGTTGACCTGGGCAGGATCGAGCTTGGCGCGGACAATCGCGTCCTTGACCACCAGGGCGCCGAGCCTGGAAGCCGAAAAATCCTTCAGCGTTCCGCCAAAGCTGCCTATCGGGGCGCGGGCGCCACTCACTACCACCACTTCACGTTTGCCTGACATCGTCGTTCTCCTAGAATCCCATCAACCCACCCAGCTGGCCACCCAGAACAGTGCGAGCAACAGCACGCACAACACCAGGCTGCGCCACACCAGTCCTATCGCGCTTTGCATGAAATCAGCGTCGGCTTCATCGCCACTGCCCAGTTCCGGACGTTCGCTGAACTTGAACTCGCCAACCTCCTGCACCGGCTGGCCAAGGCGCACACCGATGGCGCCAGCGCCGCTGGCCAACAGTATACCGGAGTTGGGATCGGGCCAGCTTGCCGCCTGGGTTCGCCAGCAGTACACTGCGTCCTCGAAATTGCCCACCATCGCGAATACCGCCGCAGTACAGCGCAACGGTAGCCAGTCGATCACGAAGAATGCCTTGCGCGCCGTTTCGCCGAATGCCCCGAATTCCTCGCCGCCCCACTGCGCGCGGAAATAAAGGGCCAACCGATACAGCAGGGCGCCGGCCGGTCCAAGCAGCACGAAACAGAGCAGCGGCGCAAAAACGTGGTGATGGGAGGCCAGCAAGGCTTCCTCGATGGCGAGACGCGCCACCTCCTGAGAACTCATCCGTTCGGCGCTGCGTCCGCGCCATTCAGCGAGCAGGGCGCGCGCCCGGTCCAGTTCGCCCATTCGAAGCGCGAGATGAATGTCGGTGAAGAAATGACTGAACTGACGAAATCCCATTGTCAGATACAGGACGGCAACATTCAGCAACAAGGCCAGCAATGGCTGCCAACGTGCCAGCACGACTTGTAGCGCCAGCAGGAAAATCACCACCGGCATGAGGCCGACCAGCCAGGCAATCGTGCCGTGGCTGCGCTGACCATCATTGAAATGTTCATCAAGATAGCGCGCATAGCGCGCCAATGGCTCGCGCACGAATCGCTGCTGCTGAAGCGGGCGAATCTGCTCCAGGATCAGGGCGATGACAATGGAAAAAAGTGACATGCCGACTCGGAAAGACGAGTAAAACAAACGTTCAAGATACCACAGGAGCGGACGCTCGGCATCAACACGACACAGCCGTGTCACCATCCTGGGCAAACAAGAAATGCTGCAGCGTCACCAGCATCCCGGCCGTGGCGCCCCAGATGAAATAACCTTCCCAAGGCATAGCGTAGTACTCGCGCAACGCGCCCTGGAACTCGACGGCATGACGCTGCTGGTTGGCTGGGTCCATCAGGAAGTCGAACGGTACCTCGAACACTTCTGCCACTTCGAAATCGTCGAGCTTGAGGTTGAGCGGCGGTGTGACAAGCCCCACCACCGGCGTGATGGTGAAGCCCGTCGCTGTGCTGTATTCGGGCAGAACGCCGAGTATCTCGACCTGGGCAGGATCGAGGCCGACTTCCTCCTGCGCCTCGCGCAGCGCCGCCGCCTGCGGCGTCGCATCCGATTCCTCACAGCGGCCGCCGGGGAAGCTGATCTGGCCGGCATGATCGCGCAGATGGGCGGTGCGCTGGGTCAGCAGCACCGTCATCCCCGTGTCACGCTGCACCAGCGGCACCAGAACGGCCGCCGGCGTCAGCGGCTGTGCCGGCTGGCCGGTCAGCGACGGATCGAAACCCTTGACGCCGACGAGCGGCTTGCCCTGCCGGACGACGAAGCGCTCGCGCAGCCAGGCCGACGTCGGCGCGAATGATGGTGATGAATTTGTGGGCATCGGCGTCGCCGGATCAGTGGCTGATAGCACTCAATTGTTCTTCTTCAGCGTCATGATCTCGCCGTTGCGCTGCATGTCCATGCGTTTGAGAAAGCTCATGCCGAGCAGTGCGATCGGCAGGTTGTGCTCATGCACCGTGGCCTCGACATCGTGCAGAACGATGGCGCCAACCCTGACCTCGTTGAGACGGGCCAGCCAGACACGCGTCGGGCCGTTGGCTGTCTGGGAGACACCCGGCTGCGCCTTGCTCAGATCGATGCCAGCGCGCGCCGCGTCGGCGGCGCCAAGCGAGACGTAGCTCGCCCCCGTGTCCACCAGAAAGCGCACCCCGGCGCCGTTGACCGTGCCCGGGGTGAAGAAGTGGCCACGCGCATCGCCCCGTAGGCTGATGCTCTCCACCGCGACGCTTGTGAACACGTGCTGACCGATGCCGATGCTCTTACGCTTGCCATCGACTTCGAGCAGCGCCAGGTTGCTCTCGACCCCCATCAGCCTGACACCGTCGACGGCCGGCCCGCCGACCGCCAGGGTACGCGGTCGGGAATTATTGATGACCACCACCGCCTTGCCCGGAAACAACCCGACCACACCCACCTCGGTGGCCAGAGCCGCCGCCGACACGGCGAACAGAAGAGCCGCCATGCTACAATTCGGGATCAGCATTTTAGATGACATGGACATGAAACCATGAAGCCCGTCGCAATCTTTCGTCATAGCCCCGGAGAAGGGCCCGGCTATTTTGCCACATTCCTCGATCATCATAGTGTTCCCTGGCGGTTGATCCGCATCGACGCGTCCGCGCCCGTTCCGACCGATCCGGAGCCATTCAGCGGCCTGGTGTTCATGGGCGGGCCGATGAGCGTCAACGATCCATTGCCATGGATCGAACAGGAGCTCGCGTTGATCCGCGCCGCCGTGGCGAAGGGGGTTCCCGTGCTCGGCCACTGCCTCGGTGGCCAGTTGATGGCCAAGGCGCTCGGCGCACCCGTGACGAAAAATCCGCGAAAGGAAATCGGCTGGGGCGCGGTCGATGTCACCGACAACCCCGAGGCGCGCGCTTGGTTCGGCGAATTGAGTGGCTTCACGTCGTTTCACTGGCATGGCGAAACCTTTGGCATCCCGGTGGGCGCAACGCGCATCCTGTCGAGCACGGCCTGCGCCAATCAGGCATTCGCGCTCGGCCCGCATCTGGGCATGCAATGCCATGTCGAGATGACGACAGAGATGATCGATGAATGGGGGCGGATCGGCGCCGAGGAAATTGCCGACAATCCATGTTCGACAGTGCAGCAGCCGGATGCAATGCTGGCAGACGCGTCGCGGCACCTCGCGACGCTGCACGAGGTGGCGGGGAGACTTTACACGCGGTGGATCGACGGGTTGAAGCGGTAGAAACCTCGCTTCCCTCGCCCGGCCCCTCTCCCCTTTTCAGGGGCGAGGGGAGTGAACGTCAGTCGCGGAAGTTGCCGAACTTGACGGGGAAGTCGTTGATGCTCTTCTTGACCAGCGCGATCGCTTCCTGAAGCACATCGCGCTTGGCGCCGGAGACACGCACCGTGTCGCCCTGGATGCTGGCCTGCACCTTGAGCTTGGAGTCCTTGAGCAGCTTGACGATCTTCTTCGCCAGTTCGCTCTCGATGCCGATCTTGATCTTCAGGTCCTGCTTGACCTTGTCGCCGGACACCTTCTGCACCGTCTGCTGATCGAGGCGCTTGACGCACTCGGGCTCCTTCTTCTCCATTTCGGGGAATAGGATGTCCTTGACCTGATTGAGCTGGAAATCCGAGTCGGCGTGGATCGTGACGACCTTGTCCTTCTCGTTGATCTCGACGCGGGCCGAGGTTCCCTTGAAGTCGTGACGACCGACGATCTTCTTGCCCGTGGCGTCGATGGCGTTCTTCAAGGCTGCCATATCCACTTCGGAGGTGAAATCGAATGACGGCATCGCAACCTCCGCTCAGCCGAAATGGCAGACGTAGTGATAGGGCTCGCTGACTTCGATGTCGAAGCTCGAGTTGCCCGGCACGCTGAACGACTGACCGGCGCCGTAGGCCTTCCACTCGCTCTCACCCTTGAGGCGCACGCGACAACCGCCAGCGACGCCTTCCATGATTTCCGGCGCGCCGGTGTTGAAGGTCAAGGGCGCAGCGCCCGGCAGGATCACACCGACGCTCTTCTTCGTGCCATCGGCAAACTCCACGGTGTGGCTGA